>NZ_JACJOD010000014.1 GCF_014695385.1 Trichocoleus sp. FACHB-46
GGTGCTATCTTGGCTTTCAAACTATTTTCTTTTCTAGGTGCGGGGGCCGACTGATTCGGTGCGCTTCCGCGCCCCTTCTCTCTCGACCGCTTAGCCAATATAACGAAGTCCACATAAGACTGTCAAGGGGTGGGGGAAAGTTTTTTGGATTACTGTAAATGCCCTTCCCTGAAAGGGTCTTAGCCATTTTCATGGCCTTGAGAGCACGATCGCCTACCTTTCAAAACCAAAAAATTTTTACTCAAGCATTGAAGAGGGAATTCAGTTCACTGAGCCCTAGCTTGGCCAAAAAGACAAAGGTCTAAAACTGGGCAGCGATCGCAAGCAGGATTTCGGTAGTAGCAGCAGCGCTGACCGTGTAGCATCAGAACTTCGTGATTATCGTAGACTTGCTGAGCGTTCCAATCGAGAGGAAGTTGAGCTTCCAGGAGAGCATGCGCTGGTCCCACGGCAGTATTAGTTGGGATCAAACCTAGTCGCACGGCTACTCGATGATGGTGACTATCTACGGGTAAGGCAGGGCGACGCAACCGACTAAATAACAATACGGCTGCGCTGGTTTTAGGGCCTACCCCAGGTAGCGACTCTAGCCATGCCCTTGCTTGGGTGACTGGTAACTCTGCTAGAAAGTCTAGGGATAGCTCGCCATTATGACGCTCGCTGATTAAGCGCAGGATTTGCTGAATGCGAGGGGCTTTTTGTTCTGGCCAAGTGCAAGGTGCGATCGCTGACTGAATCTCTTGAGTTGGAGCATCTCGCACGGCTGACCAATCCGGAAAGCGTGAGGTTAACTGTTTGAAGGCACGGGCTGAATCAGCGTTGCGAGTCCGGTGAGATAACAGCGCTGAAACTAACTCACTTAGGGGATCTAGATCGTGAAAGAACGGGATGGGGCAACCGTACTCTAAGCACAGGCGATCGTGAATTAATAGGACTTTTTGATGTAGCTCTTTAGAGATGGCGGGCGATCGCAAAATTGTTAATTCTCCGACGTTACAACGCAGATCGAGAGCAATTTTTAATTGATGCAGCTTTGTGGCTAACACCTCTGTCAACGGTTTGCTAAGTAGAGCACAGGCTGGTGAGCCAACTAGTCCTAGAGTAACAACGAAGCTTCCAGCGCATTTGCATTTCAGCGCTCACAATAGGAAGTAGAGAGATCGTACCCGCAGCTTTTGGCCAAATGGGAGCCTTGTATCTATGGTTGTCCACATCTCCAGTCGAGCCGACGAAATTCAAGTTCAAGCATTAGAACAACTGACCCAAGCGATCGCCCAACAACTGTTGACAGCCTCGCGAGAGAGTCGCTCCTTTTTTGCCCAAATGCGCGACCAAATGCGCTGGGATGACAAGTTGCTAGCTTGGGCTATGAGTAATCCTGGGTTGCGGGTACAGCTCTTTCGCTTCATTGACTGCTTACCCTCCCTGCGTAGCAAAACTGAGATTGCTCGACATTTACAAGAATACTTAGGTGATCCAACCGTAGAGTTGCCAGCGGCGCTTAAAGGCTTGCTCAACTTTGCCAGTCCAGACTCGCTACCAGGACAAGTCGCAGCCACGACTGTTTCAACTGCGGTAGAAACTCTAGCGCATAAATACATTGCTGGGGAAAGCGTCAAGCAAGTCCTAAAAACAATCGAACGACTGCGTAAAGACAAGATGACCTTTACCGTTGACTTGCTGGGTGAAGCGGTGATCACAGAAGTAGAAGCACAATCCTATTTAGATCGCTATTTAGACTTGATCACCCAGTTAAGTAACGCTGCTAAAACTTGGCCGAGAGTAGAGGCAATTGACCAAGCAGAGGGAGAGGAGCTTGATAAAGTTCAGGTTTCAGTCAAGCTAACCGCGTTTTATTCCCAATTTGATCCGCTGGATGCTCAAGGTAGCGAAGCCAAAGTGAGCGATCGCATCCGGACTCTTTTACGACGAGCGAAAGAGGTGGGAGCCGCTATTCATTTTGATATGGAGCAGTATGTCTATAAAGATTTGACCCTAGCGATTCTGAAGCAAATCTTGATGGAAGAGGAGTTTCGCAGTCGTACAGATATCGGGGTGACGCTGCAAGCTTATTTGCGAGATAGTGAACAAGATTTACAAGGTTTAGTCGCTTGGGCCAAGGAACGCAGGTATCCAGTTACAGTGCGCTTGGTTAAAGGTGCTTATTGGGATCAGGAGATCATTAAAGCCGCACAAAAAGATTGGTCAGAACCTGTTTACAAAGACAAATCTTCTACAGATGCTAACTTTGAGAACTTGACGCGCATCCTGCTAGAAAACCACGAGTATCTTTATGCAGCGATCGGGAGCCACAACGTTCGATCGCAGGCTTATGCAATCGCGATCGCCCAGACTCTCAAGATTCCTCGGCGACGGATCGAGTTGCAGGTGCTCTACGGCATGGCGGATAAGTTTGCCAAAGCTCTGGTTGAGCAGGGATATCGAGTACGAGTTTATTGTCCTTATGGTGACTTGATTCCAGGGATGTCTTACCTGATTCGGCGTCTGCTGGAAAATACCGCCAACAGTTCCTTCCTTCGACAAAATCTTGAGGAGCGACCGAGTGCAGAACTTTTGGCACCTCCACAAGTGACAACTGCGGATCAAGCAGGCACCGCTTCACTTCCGGTTTCTACTCATCAAGCTCATTTTCAGAATGTCCCTGACACCGACTATGCTGATTTAGCTCAACGGCAACCTGCTTTGCAGGCGATCGCCACGGTGCAGCAGCAGTTGGGAAAAACCTACTGGCCCCTGATTAACGGCGAATATCAGCAGACCGAAGCTCAGGTAGATTCTGTTAATCCTTCTAACCCTATAGAAGTAATTGGCCGCATTGGTTTAATGAGCCAGGCTCAGGCAGATAAGGCGATCGCAGCAGCTAAGGTAGCATTCCCAGCTTGGCAACGTACTCCTGCTCAGCAACGAGCTAATATTCTTCGCAAAGCTGCTGATTTGCTCAACCAACGCCGCGCCGAGCTAGCTGCTTGGATTGTGCTGGAAGTTGGCAAGCCCTTGCGGGAAGCAGATGGTGAAGTCTCCGAGGCGATCGATTTCTGCCGCTACTACGCGGATGAGATGGAGCGGTTGGAACCAGGGCATAGTTACGATTTAGCTGGTGAAACCAATCGCTACCACTACCGACCTAGAGGTATTGTGCTAGTGATTTCTCCTTGGAATTTCCCCTTAGCAATTCCAACCGGGATGGCTGTAGCAGCTTTAGTCGCAGGCAATTGCACTCTGCTCAAGCCTGCTGAGGTTTCCTCGGTGATTATTGCCAAATTGACCGAAATTCTGGTAGAGGCGGGCGTTCCTAAAGGCGTTTTTCAATATGTGCCAGCCAAAGGATCAACGGTTGGCGCTTATATGGTGAAGCATCCCGATATCCACATGATTACCTTTACTGGATCTCAGGAGGTGGGTTGCCGCATTTATGCAGATGCTGCCATTTTGCAACCAGGACAAAGGCACCTCAAGCAGGTGGTTGCTGAGATGGGTGGCAAAAATGCCATCATTATTGATGAGAGTGCCGATTTAGACCAAGCTGTGCAAGGTGTTGTGCAGTCGGCTTTCGGCTATAGCGGCCAAAAATGTTCTGCTTGCTCACGAGTCATTGTGGTGGAGCCAATCTATGAAGGGTTTGTGGCTCGGCTAGTAGAAGCAACGCGATCGCTGAATGTAGGTGATGCGGCTCATCCTAGTACTCAAGTCGGTCCTGTCATTGATGCCACGGCTCGCGATCGCATCAAGAGTTATATCGAGCAAGGTAAATCTGAAGCCCAAGTTGCGTTAGAAATGCCAACTCCGGACACGGGGTATTTTGTTGGACCTGTTGTTTTTAGCGAAGTCGCTCCTACTGCCGCGATCGCTCAAGAAGAAATTTTTGGCCCAGTGCTATCTGTGATTCGGGCTAAGAATTTTGCTGAAGCTTTGGCGATTGCGAATGGCACGCAATTCGCTCTCACAGGCGGTCTTTATTCCCGCACTCCTTCTCACATTCAGCAAGCCCAAGCTGAGTTTGAGGTGGGCAATTTGTACATTAATCGAGGCATTACAGGCGCGATCGTAGCTCGTCAACCCTTTGGCGGTTTTAAGCTCTCTGGAGTGGGCTCTAAGGCAGGTGGCCCTGATTATCTACTGCAATTCTTGGAGCCTTATGCAATTACGGAAAACATTCAACGTCAAGGGTTTGCGCCAATTGAAGGAGTAGATTAAGCCATCATCCGAAGCTTTGGCTAATCACTGATGGAAAACCTGAAGCTGACAATTGTGACCTACACCAAAGCACAGGTGTCGATTCAAGCAATTCGATACTTGGTTTTTCAAGTTGAACAAAAAGTTGATCCAGCACTTGATTTTGATGGATTAGATCCAGAGAGCCAGCATATTTTGGCTTCTGTGGATAGCCAGCCTATCGGCACTACCAGACTACGGTATTTAGATGAGCAAACTGTCAAAATAGAACGGCTAGCAGTTTTACCGGAATTCCGGGGACAAAAGATTGGCCGCAGAATTATGGAGGCTGCACTGGAATTTCTCACCCAATCTAAAGTTAAAACAGTACAATTGCATGCTCAGTTTTATGTCAAAGATCTGTATCAAAAGCTGGGTTTCACTCAAGTTGGAGATGTATTTGAAGAAGCAGGAATTCTGCACGTCAAGATGAAAAAGAAGTTGCATGACTAGTAAGTGATAGATCTGGTAGACAGAGGGTGAACTGGCTACCGCAACCTAAGGTAGAAGTGACTGTGACATCGCCACCGTGAAGACGGGCGAGTTTACGGGTTAGAGCCAGACCTAAACCTGTTCCTTCGTATTGTCGGTTCAGCTCACCATCTACTTGAGAAAAGAGTTGAAACAACAAAGGAATTTCTGCCTCGTCAATACCAATGCCTGTATCAGCAATAGTAAATATAAAATCATCTGTTTGCTTACAGACGGACAGTGAGACTTGGCCTACAGACGTAAACTTAACAGCGTTAGATAACAGGTTCAACAGCATTTGCTTTAAGCGCCGTTCATCGGCAACGCAGGTCTTAGCTTGACTGTCAATTGTGCTAACTAGCTGTAGCCCTTTCGCTAACGCTTGCTCTTTAACTGTACCTAGACAATACTGGCAAAGTTCAGGTATTGAAATAGGGGCTAGGCTTAACTCTTCATAACCTGCCTCAATCCTAGAGCAATCTAAGATGTCATTAATCAGAGATAAGAGATTTTCACCACTGCTATGAATGCAAGATATATATTCTTGCTGTTTGTCATTTAAGGAACCAAAAATTTGTTTTTGTAGCAGTTGAGATAATCCTAGAATTGCATTTAGAGGGGTACGAAGCTCATGACTCATCGTGCTTAAAAATTCAGTCTTGGCTTGATTAACTGCCTCAGAAATTTGTTTCTCTACTTCTAATTCTTGAGTTTTAGATTGAACTAAGTTTTTGGTTTTGCAAAGCGCGATCGCAGCTTGTTCAGCAATTTTCTCTAGAAGCGAAATCTCATCTGTGGTGAATTGGCGGTAATCACTTGTAGTGTGCAAACCAATACCACCAAACAAGGCATCCTGAATAAAAATAGGAGCACTGAGTACAGAAAGGTGATACTGCTGAACCCGCTGTATAGTGACGTTTCTTGCTGCGTAATCAGGGGCATGAAAAACACGTCGATGATAAAATTCGGAATCTAGATCTAGCAGATCAGGCCATACAGATACAGGTGCCTGAAAGCTCAACATTGACCCAATCTCAGGGTTCACTCGCCACTCATTTAATATTTGAATAAAACTAGCCTGAAACTGAAAGATAATCACTCGATCGACCGCAAAATACCGACCAATACACTGAGTAATTTCATCTAAGATTTGCTCAGAATCAAGGGTTGAATTAATGGCTCGGTTGATCTGATTCAGCAGTTGTTCGCGTTGTGCTTGCTGTTGCAGTTGATTGAACAATTCAGCCTGTCGGACTGCAATTGATACTAGAGTCGCTACTTGCTCTAGAAACTCTACTTCATCAGGTTGCCAAAAATGCGCTTCGGAACACTGTTGGGCTACTAACAACCCCCACGATTGCTCCTGATTTGGTTCATCAGTTTGAGTAGTAGATGATTGTTCAGTACTGGTAGTATCTACTTCTACGGGTTCATTGGCAAAGGCAGCATCAGCCTGAAAAATTGGCACTACTAGCTTTGCTTTAACTTGCAACTGGTTCATCAATTGCAAAAACTCAACTGCATAATTGCCCTCAGCAGTATCATTAATGATCTGGTTTTGATTCAGTTCTGTATTTAAATCTGAGCTTGATTGCCAAACCGAATGACTTTTTCTTGCTGGGTACAACGACCATTCAGGAGATACTGACTCAGCCACTAAAGTTCCATTCTGATTCGAATCAAAGCGGTAGATTAAAAGACGATCAGTTTGCAAGAATTGACGAATTTCTACAACGGTTGTCGCCAAAATTTGATCTAAACTCAGCGATCGCCGAATTCGCAACGCTATATTACGCAGTAAACAATCGCGCTCTGTCTGCTGCCATTCAGCTTGTTTGCGCTCGCTCATATTCAATCGAAAGTTAGTAAAATCAAACTTTTGGATGAAACCATGTTGCAACATTAAGTCCTGAGCAACTTTCTAGCAATCCCTTAAACTAGTGAAAACATCCTCATCCTACTTCTCGAAACTAGCAGCCTTTTTACAATTTTGGCGTTATTTAAGGATCAAAACTCACCGCGTTTCGGCATGAACTATTTAGAGTTATGGTTGATAACAGCGTTTAGAGTCAATCCTGATGGCTGATATGGAACTAAGAATTGTCTCTCTGATCCCGAGTGCCACAGAAATTTTGGCTCAGCTAGGTTTGACGCATCAGATTGTGGGGCGATCGCATGAGTGTGACTATCCGGTAGAGATTCTAACTCGCCCAGTTTGCACAGAACCTAAATTTAACCCAGTGGGTACGAGTGCAGAAATTCACGATCGCGTGACTGACTTGCTCCAATCCGCACTCAGTGTTTATCGAGTCAGAACTGAGGTTCTAGAGCAGTTAAAGCCGACTCATATTTTGACCCAGGCTCAATGCGAAGTCTGCGCTGTCAATTTAGCCGATGTTGAGCAAGCTGTGGCTACGCTGACCCAGACTCAACCACAAATTATTTCGCTACAACCGAATACGTTAAAGGATATTTGGGACGATATCCGACGAGTAGCGATCGCCTTGGGGATTGAGAGCCAATCTAGCCTGACTCAACTACAAACCAGAGTAGAGGCATGTGCCACCAAAACGCAAGCTCTCAGCGATCGCCCCACGGTTGCTTGTATCGAATGGGCCGAACCGTTGATGGCCGCAGGCAATTGGATACCTGAGTTGGTTGAGTTAGCCGGAGGTCAGTCCCTATTTGGTGTTGTCGGTCAGCACTCGCCTTGGTTGCAATGGGATGCCTTAGTAGCTGCCGACCCTGAGGTGATAATTTTGATGCCTTGCGGTTATGACTTGGAACGCACTCATCAAGATGCGATCGCTTTAGCCAAACATCCCGAATGGCCAATGTTGCGAGCAGTGCAAGCAGGCAGTGTTTACGTTACGGATGGTAATCAATATTTCAACCGTCCTGGCCCTCGATTAGTGGATTCCCTAGAAATCCTCACCGAGATTTTGCATGCCCATCTATTTAACTTTGGCTATGAGGGCACAGGATGGCAGCGTCTACCTGCTCAAGTTAAGGTCAACTAGGAAGTTGGGCCAGGAAGAGGCAATGCAAGCGATCGCTCTTTTACCAAACAGAATCAAGACTGAGTACAAACCCAGGCAATATCCCTTCTCCTGCAAGTGATACGGGCGATTTGAGAATCTCCACATCGTGGTTAGGGCGGTAAATTTCCACTTGCTGAGATTTGCGATCGATCAACCAACCCAACTGCACTCCATTCTCACGATATTCCTGCATTTTTTCTTGTACTGTGGTCAAGCGATCGCTGGGCGATACCAACTCAATCACAAAGTCTGGACAGAGGGGAATAAACCCTGCTTTTTGCTCAGGAGTCAGAGCATCCCACCGGGCTTGCTGCACCCAAGCCACATCAGGAGAGCGATTGGCACCGTTCGGCAACTTAAAGCCAGTGGAAGAATCGAACACTTGGCCTAGTTTCTGTTGCTGATTCCAAATCCAAAGCTGAGCCGTTAAACCTGCGTTACGGTTTCCGGTTTCTCCTCCGGTGGGTGCCATGATGATCAATTCTCCGGTCGCAGAGCGTTCAAATTTCAAATCACGATTTTTCTGACAGAGCTGATAAAACTGCTCGTCGGTCAGGTCAATTATCGAATTGAAGTCAACCGTAAGGCTAGTCATGGCGCGATCGCGGCACTCCACAAACAGATGCCTTTAATTTAACGCAAGCAAAAAGGGAGGCTCAAACATGCCTCCCCTAAGCAAATCAACTCATTGGCGATAACTGTTTAAGCAGCCTAAAAAATCAACAGTTCGCCTAACTACTCAACGCCTTCAATACGGTCTTCTACTTCTTGATAAAGTTCGCGGAGCATATCGAGGTTTTCTTCGCTGGTTTCCCAGTAGCCGCGACCGTTGACTTCTAGCAGTGTGGAAACCATCTTGCGGAACGAATGGGGGTTGAGATTCAGCAAGCGCTTCCGCATTTCTTCGTCTTGGATGAACGTGGCATTGGTATCTTCGTAAATCCAGTTGTCCACTGCACCAGCGGTCGCCGACCAACCCATCGTGTTTACCAAGCGCTTAGAGAGCTCCCGCACGCCTTCGTAACCGTGGCTCAGCATCCCTTCGTACCACTTGGGGTTCAGCATCTTAGTGCGAGCATCCAAGCGCACAGTTTCTGAGAGAGTCCGCACTTGAGCGTTGGCAGTGGTGGTGTCCGCAATAAAGGAAGCAGGTGCTGTGCCATCGCCCCGGAGCCGTGCCACAACTTTGGTGGGGTCGGAGTCAAAGTAGTGGGACACATCCGTGAGAGAGATCTCAGAGGAGTCCAGGTTTTGGAAGGTAACATCCACCGTTTTCAATGCTGACTCAAACAAGCTGCGGTCTTGCTCCATCATCCCTGGATTATCGGAGTTGAAGGCAAAGGACTTACGGGCCAAGTACATGTCTTGAAGTTCGGATTCAGCTTCCCAAGTGCTGTTCTCCACCGCCAAGTTGACGTTTGCTGCGTAAGAGCCAGAAGCATTCGAGAACACACGAGTCGCTGCTTGACGCAGGTTGATGCCCATATCTTCAGCTTGCTTCATCGCGTGCTTGCGGACAAAGTTCATCTCTAGAGGTTCATCCGCTTCAGCAGCCATCTTAATAGCGCGATCGAGCAGGTTCATTTGGTTGATGAACAAGTCACGGAACACCCCAGAACAATTCACGACCACATCTACTCGAGGACGACCGAGTTCTTCTAGCGGGATCATCTCCAGCTTGTTGACCCGTCCCAGAGCATCAGCGACAGGCCGTACCCCCACCAACAACATGACCTGCGCCAAGGATTCACCATAGGTCTTGATGTTGTCTGTTCCCCAGAGCACGAAGGACACAGTTTCAGGCCATTGCCCCCCATTTTCTGCTCGTTGCCGATCCAGGAGGCGATCGACTACGATTTGGGCGGCTTGTACGGCTGCTGTCGTGGGAATCGATTGGGGATCAAGGGCGTGAATGTTCTTACCTGTGGGCAACACATCCGGGTTACGAATAGGATCACCACCGGGGCCAGGAAGGACATATTCACCTTCGAGAGCTTTGAGCAAAGCACCAAGTTCGTTGTCTGCCACAATTTGCTTGAGGCAGAATTCTAGGTACTCGAACAGGGGCTTAATGTCGTCAGTGTTGACTTTGGGATAGCCTGCTTGCTGCAAGGCTTCAATCCAAGGTTCTTTACGGCCCATGTTGAAGAAGTTGAGCACCGAAACTTTGGAAACTCGACCATCAGCATCGGTTTGCTCTTTCACTAAGGCGGCGACAGCAGCACGGCAAGCCAGGGTGATGTCTTGGAGTAGTTGCACATCTTCGAGCAGACCGCGATCGCTGTTCTTGTAAATGTCATCGATGTCGCGACCAATGCTCTCAGCAATAATCCGCAGTAAGCTTTTAACTTCTTCCTCCGGGCGATCGAGTCCGGCGATATTGACCAGAGTGGCGATCGCTTCTTCCGCAGTGGGAGGCTTACCAATCACATGCAGGCCACAGGGCAGCAAGCGCGATTCGATCTCCATCAGCTTGCGGTAGACCATGCCCACAATGTTATCCCGCTCTTCTGCCGTCATATCTTTGGCATCTTGATCGGGCAGGGCAATATCTTTGTCCAAGTTGACGATCCGGCACTTGTCCATAATCGTGTTGACGATGGGAACGCCGCGACCGCTATCTTTCAGGGTTTGGTAAGAAGCAATCAGCTCGCTTAGCTCTTTTAACCCTTTGTAGAGGCCCGCATTTTCGGCAGGAGGTGTGAGGTAAGAGATCGTTTCGGCGTAGGATCGACGCTTAGCGATCGTGGCTTCTGATGGGTTGTTCGCTGCGTAGTAGTAAAGGTTAGGGATGTTGCCGATCAAGTTATCGGGGTAGCACTCACCCGACATCCCCATTTGCTTACCTGGCATAAACTCCAGAGAGCCGTGGGTACCGAAGTGCAACACCGCGTCCGCTTTCCAGATCTGCTCTAGGTAGGTGTAGTAAGCCGCAAAGCCGTGGTGAGGGCTGGCTGAGCGAGAGAACAGCAACCGCATCGGGTCACCTTCGTACCCAAAGGTTGGTTGTACCCCAATAAACACATTGCCGAAGTGCTTCCCGTAGATCAGCAAGTTCTGACCATCGGTGTTGAGGTGTCCGGGTGCAGGTCCCCAAGACTCATGTAAGCGCTCGTGGTAAGGAGTTAGCTCCTCGTACTCAGGCACCGACATCTTGTAGGCGATGTTGAGTTCGGGGCTGTTGTACTGAGCTTGAGCATCATGAATCACCTCTAGCATCAGGGCTTCTGGCGACTCAGGTAGTTCTGGTACGTCGTAACCGTTTTGCTTCATGGCTTCCAGCACTTTGTAGATGGAGCCGAAGACATCTAGGTAAGCGGCAGTACCGACGTTACCTTTATCGGGTGGGAAGCTAAAAACGGTAATTGCTAGTTTTTTGTCTACTTTGGGTTTGCGGCGGAGGCTAGCCCACTTCATCGCCCGCTGAGCTACCGCTTCAATTCGGTCTTGCAGCGCGATCGCCTTACCTGTCGCACCATCGCGACCCGAGAGAATAATCGGCTCGATCGCGCCATCGAGTTCTGGGATGGCAATTTGTAGCGCCACTTGGATTGGGTGCAGACCGAGGTCGCTGTCTTGCCATTCTTCGGTGGTTTGGAACACTAACGGTAGCGCCACCATGTAGGGACGGTTCAAGCGCTTCAAAGACTCGATCGCTTTGGGATGGTCTTGCCGTGCGGGTCCACCGACTAGCGCAAATCCAGTTAAAGAAACGACAGTATCAACGATCGTGGATTTGGTAATCGGGTCTTGAAAGTAAGCATCGATCGGTTTTGAGAAATCTAAACCGCCTGCAAAGACGGGGATGACCCGTGCGCCCATGCACTCCAGTTCTTGCACCATCGCCACATAGTGAGCATCGTCGCCTGTCACTAGGTGTGTCCGTTGCAGCACCAAACCTACACAAGGAGCCAATGGATCTTTGAGGTCAGCAGAAATGTCGGTGCGGCTGTTGTACCAGTTGAAGTATTCTTTGACATCTTCGTACATGGCAGGGGCGAGGGGATGCCAGATGCCCATATCAGGGTAAGTGACAGGATCGCGGTATTGCAAAGGCGCGAAGCTCTGCTGACCCACTCTCTTAGCGACGTATTTATCGCTCAGCATCAGCAGGAAGTTTTCTAGGTTTTCCTGAGAGCCGCCGAGCCAGTATTGGAAGCTAAGCATGAAGTTGCGGGCATCCTGCGCCTTGTCCATTGGCAGGTACTTCAGCACCTTGGGCAGGGTTTGCAGCAGCTTCAGCATGCCGTCTTGGAAACCAGAACCAGCTTTTTCTTTGCGCTTCCGCATGAACTGGGCGATCGCACTCTTTGACTGGCCTAACTGCGCCATTGAGAAGGTGCCCATTTTGTTCAGGCGCATGACTTCTGGCATGGAAGGGAAGACCACGGCCACATCCAGGCGATCGCGGTGCGGTTCTACTGCCGCAACCACTTTTTCTGCCAACTCTTCAATAAAAATCAGTGACGCAATGAAAATATTGGCGTTGGCGACATCTTGCTCAAGCGCCTCAAGATTCTCAGGGCTGCGGAGTTCTTCCAACAAATAGCCGCTGATCTCGATCGCCACATTGGGGTTGTTCTGGTTAATAGAGCGAACCGCTGCCGAGAGCGAACTCTGGTACTGCGGCTCTAGCACGACATAGACCACCTTAATCAGAGAGCGTCCTTGGATGTTGTCAGGCGCAATGTGTCGAACGGTGGGCTTGACGTGGGTGAACATGCGGTTGGGCTCCTTGTTATACGTGTTCTCTTATTGGCATCACTAGGGATCGGCTGGGAAGGATATAACTCCAGCTTTCTACCCATTCGCCTTTCAGCCACTCACAGGACAACTTGGGCTTGTTTCACCAAAGGTGCCTCATCTTGGACATGCCTTGCCAAAACCAGCGCTAGGTATAGAGGCGAAGTTTTGCACGGTGAGACAAATTAGTGGCCCATGAGTGTTTTTACCAGAAAATCCTTACCAAGTGAGCAGTTTGACGACTAACTGACACAATTTGATAAAAAAACTGAGAACTTTCTTTACATTTATTTACAGTAATCAAGTGCAAGCACTCACGTATTTTTAATATTTCTTAATTTTTATCCTATAAAATTTTATTGAGCGATCGCACCAAAGTAGCAAAACCCCTACAGGAGCGGAATGTGTTGCTCAAGTTGCCTAGATTAGCAATAACTGTTTCTCGAAATAAATAATAGCTTCGTGATTTTTTAATTGTTGAATTTGCTTGAATGATTTATTTTTAGTAGGGCTTTAAGCAATTAATGAATTAGAAGATCCTCATTTAATTCATTAATTACTTGGCTCTTAAAGCTCTTGATTTCTATGTTGATTAACCGGATGCAGGAAGGAAAACACTAATTTGCACAGTTTGACTAAAATTTAGTCGAACTACCACTTATTTAACTAGTTATTTAGTTTACGACAGTGCTAGGAACCTTGACGGGCTTGCTTTAGCAGCTCCATCACCTCAGTCTGCTTTTCCTCCGCTGCCCAAACAAAAGCAGTCCAATTATGGTTATCTCTGGCATCAATATCAGCACCACTGGCCAACAAAGCTTTCACAACTTCCAGATGGCCTTTAGCAGCAGCGCTCATTAACGCCGTCAAACCAAAACTGGTTTTAGCGTTGACTTCTGCACCTTTATTGAGCAGCAATTGAACAATCAAAAGGTGCCCAGCCGCAGCCGCACCCATTAAGGCAGACCACCCATCTCGGTCTAGAGCGTTGACTGCTGCGCCTTGGTTCAGCAGAGCAGCAACGACATCCGCATGCCCTGCTTCTGCCGCTGCGATTAAAGCTGTTGAGCCTTCCTCATCCTGAGCATTCACATCTGCTTTTTGAGCCAGTAAGGTTTCTACTTGGGCAATGTCTCCCCGTTTAGATGCAGTGATTAGGTCTGTCATGGCTTACGATCCCTATCTAGACATGCACAAAGAAGTACGAATGGATTGAATTGAAGTTGAACTGAAGCTGAGCGATCGCATCCAGAGCTGTAGGTGAATTAAATAGAGTGATCAAAGTCGCTCTAGGAAAAATTTATCCTAGGAGGAGCAATTTTGACGCAAGCTGACCAAGCAGTAAGGGTAGGAGAAGCAAATTAGTGTCTGCTGTTGATATTTTGATTCTCTCCAATGGCCCCGGAGAGCTAGCTACCTGGGTAAAACCTGTCGTCAAGGCATTGAGAGCGCAACTAGGAGACGATCGCGCCCAAGTGCGAATTTCGGTTGTTTTATCTCCTTGCCCCAATGCTAGCGGTCAAGAAGCGGCGATCGCGCAGAGCTACCCAGAAGTTGACCGAGTCCAAGCGGCAGAGCATTTCGCTGCGTTTTTGCTGTCTGGTAAAACTGTAGACGCTTGGGACTGGCGCGATCGCGGGGTAGTGTTGTTTTTGGGTGGCGACCAGTTCTTTCCCGTGGTAATTGGTAAGCGGCTAGGGTACCGAACCGTGGTCTACGCCGAGTGGGATGCTCGTTGGCTGCGCTGGATCGATCGCTTTGGAGTTATGAAACCGGAAATTGCTGCTCAAGCTCCCCCCGCTCAAGCCCACAAATTTACCGTCGTGGGTGACTTAATGGCAGAGGCAGGCACCTTCGAGCGACCCAAGAGCGATCTAACAGATGCAAGCACAGGGAAAAGCACAGAACTGATCGGCTTGTTGCCAGGGTCGAAACCAGCCAAGTTAGCTCAAGGCGTCCCATTAACGTTGGCGATCGCGGAGCGCATCCACGCGATTCGGCCCCAAACTCGCTTCGTCATTCCCGTGGCACCTACCCTCAGTCTGCAAACCCTAGCTCGATTTGCTGATCCTGAGGAAAATCCAATTTCCCAATTATTTGGTGGTGTAGGGGCGCACTTAGTGTTGCCAGAAGCGGGTCAACAACCTTATTTGAAAACCGCAGCAGGAGTTCAAGTAGAACTGCGGACTGATTTCCCTGCCTACGACCTACTCTCCCAATGCCAGCTTTGCCTGACTACAGTCGGCGCAAACACTGCCGAGTTAGGATCTCTCGCTGTTCCCATGATTGTGCTAATTCCCATGCAACAAGCGGATGCTATGCGGGCTTGGGGCGGCATCCCTGGCCTACTAGTTAACTTGCCTGGGGTTGGCAGCAGTTTCGCCAAACTGATCAATTGGTGGTTTCTTAGCAAACCTCGGCTGCTAGCTTGGCCTAACATCTGGGCACAGGAGCAAATCGTGCCAGAAAAAGTGGGCATCGTGCAGCCACAAGAAATTGCAGACTTAGCCTTAGACTGGCTAGAGCATCCTGAGCAACTGCAACAAATCCGCGATCGCCTCCGTAGCGTCCGAGGCCAACCCGGAGCCGCCACAAAACTCAGTCAAATCGTCGCTGAGGAGCTAGGCTTCAACTCGGCTCCTCACTCCTAACTCCTCTCCTCTTCCTTCACTCCTAACTCCCCACCTCTCTCACTTCCCCGCCGCCTGCCCATCTCGGCGGCCTAGCTCGTAAACAGCACAGCCTATACAAGTCAAAATTCCTAAACTGATAGCCCAGCTTTTACCTAGACTAATTTCTACTCCGTAGTTACACAGCGCTCCTGCCCCTAGAAACGGCACAATGCTAAAGACCGATGCGTAGAACGCATTTTGGGCTTCCCGGGCTTTGCGAGTCCGCTCAAACTCTGCTTCTGACGTGTAGAGCGATCGCTCAGCAAAGTTAAACCAACGGTCGATTTGCTCCGTTACCCATTCCCCCGCTGGGGAGAACCCCAGATATAAAGCCAGCGACCATAAGCTTGCCCCTGCGATCGCCGTAGTATCGAGTACTAGCGGTATGGGAAAAATATTAATCTGCATGGCTATGGCAGCAGTTTGTGAAATTTAATGGACTGTTAAAAGTTGTAACAGATATAAGAACGAAATCACACTGATTCAGCGGCTCTGTGACGAATTGACATAAACACCTGATAGATTTGCCAGCAGCCTAGGGTAATATACTCCGGAAGCGCTAGTGGCATTGAAGGCCATTCGTGCTTCTGGCTACAAAATGGTTCTGAGCTAGCAACTCCTGATCTAGGATGATCTAGGAGCGATCGCTTGAGGAACTTAAACGGGTGTATCGACGTACATAATCTGAGTGCTTGAGCTACAGCAGACTCAATCCTGCCCCCCTGATTGAGACCTTAGAAATATTTCGTCATCCGTAAAGGACGCTGTATGGAGAAACGCAATTGTAAGTCCGCTGAGCAGTTGAGGAGTAAGCAGCAAGCATCCACATCGCTCCTAAAACCCAAAACTATGATTCGAATTGGACAAGCCCTACTGATTGCAGGTTTGGGTTTAGCAGGCTTCGTTGCCTCTGATTGGCCCCAAGAAACAGCTAGAGCCCAAGAAGTTGCAACCAACCAAGTAGCGACAGGAAGCACTTGGCAAGGCGCTTCTTTCCCAGTTGAAAATTTTCAAGCTTATACCTCTGCCTTTGGCTATCGCCAATCTCCTAGCGGTTATAGCCAAGAATTCCACCACGGCCTAGATCTAGCTGCCCCTGAAGGTAGCTACATTCGGAGTTGGTGGAACGGTACCGTGGTGGAAGTATCTGATGACAGTGCTTGTGGTACTTCAGTAGTCGTTCAGTCGGGCGAGTGGGAGCATATTTATTGCCATATGCAAGGTCATGTAGAAACGGCTAACGGAGGTCGTTACCTAGTCGATCGCGAAGGTGGCATTCAGATGCGCGAAGGCCAGCAGCTAGCCGCTGGAACCCGCCTCGGTCGAGTAGGTATGACAGGCCGTACCACTGGCCCCCATCTCCACTGGGGAATGAAGTATTCTGGGCAGTGGGTTGATCCAGCTCTAGTGTTACGAGCCATGTATGCTCAGCAAAGAGCTGGTCACTCAGTTTCTAGCCGCCCTAACTAAGGGTTCTGAATTAAGGCAGACAAAAATAAAGAGAGAACAGCCTTAAAATCTGTTCTCTCTTTTTTATGGCTCAATTTTGGGACAAAAACAGATAGTAGCCCGCTTGCGCGAACAAGATGCCCGCGCAACAAGTATTACCAGCTAGATGCTACTGACTTCGCTAGGAGCCGCTGGCTGATGCTTGCTAGGCAGTTGGGTGTATTCAGCCACAATTTGGCGGAATTGATCGCCTTCAACCGTTTCTTGATCTAGTAACGTATCCACCAGTCGATCCATCAAAGCCCGATTTTCCCTCAGCAAGGTACGGGCCCTCTCATGGCACTGGAAGACAATCGCTCGGACTTGGTGATCGATTTTAGTAGCAACTTCCTCAGAGTATTCAGTTGAACGATTCATCAGATCTCGCCCCAGGAACACTTCGCTGCTTTGGCTTTCAAGCGCAAATGGCCCTAAGTCAGACATACCGTAGCGAGTCACCATTTCTCGAGCGTAGTCAGCCACGGCTCGGATATCTCCCGAAGCACCTTTTGTCACCTCGTGATAGCCAAACACTTCTTCTTCCGCTGCACGGCCACCCAAGAAAACGGTGATGCGATCGAGCAACCAAGCGCGGCTGTACAAACCATCATCAATGGTTTCCTCGTTGGGTAGAGGTTTGGCGAATCCACCAATCCCACCAGAGCGAGGGATAATCGTTACTTTGTCTAGAGGGTCAGTTTTCTCTAGCAGCGTCATCAGGAGGGCGTGACCCACTTCGTGATAGGCAATCAGGCGCTTCTTCTTGCTGTCAAGTAACGGGGTGAGGGTTAAGCCAATGGTGACGCGATCGATCGCATCATCCACTTCTAGAGGTGTAACTGCATCTTTACGCCGTCGGGCGGTCAAAATAGCGGCTTCATTCAATAAGTTGGCCAGATCAGCACCTGAGAAACCGGGAGTGCGTTGGGCGATCGCATCCAAAGAGATGTCTGGCGCTAGCTTCTTATTGCGCGCGTGAACTTCTAGAATCCCTAAGCGACCTTTGTAGCTGGGCAGGTCTACTGTAATTTGGCGATCGAAGCGACCGGGACGCAATAGAGCAGAATCTAAGACGTCAGGACGGTTGGTTGCCGCGATGATGATGATGCCATTGTTGCCTTCGAAGCCATCCATCTCGGTGAGTAACTGGTTGAGGGTTTGTTCCCGCTCATCATTGCCGCCACCGATACCTGCCCCCCGTTGACGACCCACCGCATCAATCTCATCAATGAAGATAATGCAAGGCGCGCTTTCTTTCGCTTTCTTGAACAGGTCCCGGACGCGAGAAGCGCCGACACCCACAAACATCTCGACGAACTCAGAACCAGAGATGCTGAAGAAGGGTACACCCGCTTCCCCCGCGATCGCCTTAGCCAACAGAGTTTTACCCGTGCCTGGAGGACCCACTAGCAACACCCCTTTAGGAATGCGCGCTCCAATAGCGGTAAAGCGTTCTGGCTTCTTGAGGAAAGTCACAACTTCTTGCAGTTCTTCTTTAGCTTCCTCAATCCCAGCCACGTCATCGAACATGACGCCTGTTTTGGCTTCCATTTGAAACCGAGCCCGCGACTTGCCAAAGTTCATCGCCTGACCTGGGGCGTTAGTCGAGCGCCGCAGAATAATCAACAAACCCGCAATCAAGAGAAAAATCAACAGCAGATTTGCCAGCAAGCCAACGGCTGTACTGTTATCAGGAGATGGTTGAACTTCAAAATCTACATCATTGGCCCGGATGCGCTCAATCAACTCAGGATTCTGCTCCAGCAGAGGTACTTCCTGCATCGCGTCCGTCTTTTTCTCTCCTGCCAACCGGACTCTAGCAACGTTTTGGGTTGGGTCGACCTCAACCCGTGATACTTGACCTGCATCAATTTTCCGCAAGAGCTCACCATAAGTGAGGGAGTTGCGGCCTGCTTGAGCTAGCCCTGGGGTCGTTAACAACGCAGTTTGGAGTAAAAACCAACTGGCTGTAATTGCCCCAGTAACGGCAGAACTCCTCATCAAGCGATTATTTGTCAGTGCCTTGCGGAAACTTTTCATACTGGATTGCCTTTTGCCTCCCGCCTGAACCTAACTCCTCTGAGTAGCTGCAAAACTCAGCTTGACAGTAGAAGCTAGGAAATCTCTTATCTAGTTTAACTTTCCTAATCCTGGACTTCAGGACTTTGAGTAACAACTCTGTTGATTCAGGTCTTGATCTAGTTGATAGCTATCTACCGCAACCATCCTCAAGAAAGTTGATCTCTAATTTTCCCCAAGGAAAACATATAAATTTGACAAAATGTAACTTTCTTAGTTAAGCTAATTGTAGTCGTAATGACTCCGTTTTTCAATAAGACATTTTTAGGTTACTTTTCGAGCCAATTCTCAGCTCACCAAATCTGTGCGTTTCATTCAGACTTGGTTTCCGGCTGAAGCTTTAGCAGTTATTTCAAGCTTGCACGGAATTTCTTTAGGAGGGCTAGACCTATGGTTAGATTTGTTGGTATTGGTGGTAGTCTACGCGCTGACGCTCATAGCTACCAAGCATTGCATGTAGCAGCAGAGCGATTGCGATCGCTCGGTGCCGAAGTGGAAGTCATTGACCTCCGCACCTTGAACCTGCCTTTTTGCCGTGGGGGACAAGACGAGTATTTGGACTACCCAGACGTAGCTCGGTTGCGCCAAGCCGTTAAGCAAGCAGACGGCCTGATCTTATCCACACCGGAGTATCACGGCAGCCTCAGTGGTGTGCTCAAAAATGCTTTGGACTTGCTGAGCTTTGAGCAGTTATCTGACAAAGTGACTGGATTGATTAGTGTGCTCGGCGGCCAGTCTAACAGCAACGCCCTAAATGACTTGCGCGTCATCATGCGTTGGGTCCACGCTTGGGTAATTCCAGAACAAGTTGCGATCGGGCAAGCCTGGAGCGCCTTTGACCCAAACGGTCAGCTACGAGACGAAAAACTATCTGAACGTTTCGACCAATTCGCTCGCAGCTTAGTCGAGAACACTTGTAAGCTGCGCGGCGTCTCTGTGGCTTCTGCTCAGGACGTGCTCGTAGCTCAAGCAGGTGTTTTAACTACTGGCAGCACTAATACTGACAGCACTAATAATGGCAACAAAGAAGGTACCGCAACTAGCACCCGTTCTTAAAAGTTGCCTCATTAACTTTGGCAAATCTTCCCAACTAAAATCACAATCACAGCAAAAAGGGGGTTAGTAACCCCCTTTCTTGTTTATCAATAGACTTTTTGGCAGCGATCGCTAGAGATCTTGCCGCACTTGTTTTCTAGTGATGGTGTCCGTGATCGTGATGATGCTCGTTGCCATGAGAGTGATCGTGATGGCCATGATGATGGTGATCATGGGTATGTTGCGCCTGAGCCTTAGCTAGACTTGGGTTTACCACCAGGGCCTGCTCTGCCAACAACGCTTCGATTTGGGGATTAGCCCAATCTGCTGCCATCTGCAAAAACTCAGGCTGGGCATTGACACATTCCATCTGCACGTAGGTCACGTCAGGTCGGCGGCGACGGAGACCGTGAATAATGTGGTCTACGTCCAAAAGAGTTTCATGGTTTTCAGTCGCAAAGCCAATCGGCATAAAGACTAAAGCGGTTGCCCCCAAATCCATCAAGTTTTTGGCAGCTAGTTCGGCATTAGGCTGCGTCCACTCAATCAAAGGAGTTTGATGATTTAACCATCCCGGAGAAATGAGGGGGTAACGATAAATCAACTTCTCACGAACCCGGTTGTAAAGTGCTTCGCTTTCTTCAATCCCAGAGGTGAAGCCCTTGGCTTTGTGCGGACAGCCGTGGTTCATCAAAATGATGCCCGTTTGGGAGGGGAGATGAGCTACAGCCAAATCCGTTTTGATTTTGTCCTCGACCAAATTAGCCAGCAGATCAATATATTCCGGTTCGCTGTAGAAGGAGGGAATATAGCGCTGACCCTTGACCCAATGCTCGGTGCCATCTACTAACTTGGTGAGAGCGTTATTCACTTGCTCCACAGCAATGCCGCTGGTAAAGATGGAATCAACGACGAGCAGTGGGTAAATCAGAATTTTGTCAAAACCTTGGGTTTTAATCTCGGCTAACACCTGTTCTGGCAGAAATGGCGCACAGAAGTTAAAGGCTTTGAAAACTTGGACGCGATCGCCCCATCTGGCTTGTAAGTTTTTTTCAATCCCAGCTCGCTGCTGCTCAAAAATGGCATTGTGCGGCGAAATAAAGTTGTCGTGCTGGTGTCCCCACTCGTGCAGATCAAAAACTGCAAGTAGTTTGGCCAGGGGAGGATAAATCCAAGTGGGAACTGGGGCGAACTTAGCGGTGAGTAAGTTAAGAGCTTGCTCGTTGTAGTTCGCAAAATCTTCGTAGCTTTCGACTTCGCCATAACCCATCAACAAGACAGCAACTCGATCTTGCGGGACAGATGAAGTTGGAGTTTGCTGTTGCTGTTTTTCGGGAGTTGCAACCACTATTTGTTCCTCGACCTTGCACTTTAGTTGATCACTGACGCATCAGCAGCGGCTTAAAAGCTCTACTTCAAGCGCGTCCTAGTCTCCCTAGG
Organism: Trichocoleus sp. FACHB-46; assembly: GCF_014695385.1. Lineage (NCBI taxonomy): Bacteria > Bacillati > Cyanobacteriota > Cyanophyceae > Leptolyngbyales > Trichocoleusaceae > Trichocoleus > Trichocoleus sp. FACHB-46. The sequence goes on from NZ_JACJOD010000014.1 coordinate 21,203, forward strand.
CTAACATCCCCTCCGGGGGGATGGAATTAAAAAATGTTTTATAAGGGCGATCGCTCCGATGAGAGACACTACCTACGCTGTATATCTTGCAGACAACACCGCTATTGATAGCGAATCCTAGCTATCAAATCTTCTTCCCGAAGAAATATTTTCTCCAGGCGATCGCTGACTAAACTGGTTGATCACCAATGGTTCATCACAAATGGCAGCCAGCTCAAGCTTAGTAAAGGCTTGTTTGGGAAGTGCAGTATTGATTTCGTCCTGCGGCCTTCGCTTGATACAGCGCTTTATCGGCAAGGGTAACTAAGACTGAGGGATTTGAATCAAATTGGGGCACAACTGTTGCAATGCCTAAGCTGAGCGTCACGGAATGACTGGCTTGAGAACTATTGTGGGGAAGTTGGAGCGCTTTGACTTTGTATTGAACATCTTGGGCGACTTTAACCCCACCCCTAGATTCGGTAGAAGGTAAGATCAAAGCAAATTCTTCGCCGCCATAGCGAGCTGCGAGGTCAGCAGGACGTCTAGCACAACTACTAATGGTTTTAGCAATTTGTTGCAAGCAGTCATCTCCCGCTTGATGACCATAGGTATCGTTGTAGGCTTTGAAGCAATCAATGTCACACAAAATCAAGGTGAGGGACAACCGCTCTCTAGCCAGACGTTGCCAGGATTGATAAAGGTGCTGATCGAAGCAGCGGCGGTTCGCTAGTTGAGTTAGCCCATCTACTAAAGCCAGACGTTGTAGTACCTGATTGGCTGATTCTAGCTGGCGATGCAGTTGGCTTTGTTGAATTAAGCGCTTCACCCTTTGACGCAACACGGCCCAATGGATCGGCTTGGTGACGTAGTCAGTAGCTCCGGCGGCAAAAGCTTGGGCGACTGATTCTTCATCTTCTAATCCGGTAATCATCAAAACCGGAGTGCGATCGCCGCTAGGAAGGGCTTGTAGCTTAGCGCAAAAGGTAAAACCGTCCATGATCGGCATAAGTGCATCCAAGAGGACAATATCAGGATGCAGATGTTTGTAGTCTTCTAGCCCTTGCTCTCCGTTTGGGGCTTCTACGACCTGGTAGCCTTCTTGCTCCATCGCTCGACGTAACTGTAGCCGCATGAAGACATCGTCATCCACAACTAACACTAATGGAGAGTCTCGCTGCTCCAAGATCGTGCTTATCTCAGACACCGTTGCCGCTCCAGTTCTAGGGCTGCTTTAACCTCGGTGAACTCCTTCTCTACCAACGCGACCTGGGCGACCCAATTCATCGATGCCATCTCCTGACAGTTGCTTTCCAGCTCTTTACACAAGGCAGCAAGCCTGATAGCTCCTAGGGTAGCGCTACTTGATTTTAGAGTGTGAGTCAGTAAACGCAACAACGCTAGATCACCCTGGGCGCTTGCTAGCTGCATGCTTTGGATCAGCTTGGGAGTTTCCTGGAGATAGCTACCAATAAGTTCCACCAAGATGCCCCCTGCATCCTCACCTACCATCTTGCGGAAACACTGCATGACTTGAGCATCGACAGCCGCAGAGCTATGTTCTACTCGGTCTATCTGGGGCGGGCGATCGCTAGGACTAGGCTTCGGCTCACATCTCAGCAAAGCAGTAGACAATTCCTCAACTTTGATTGGCTTGCTGATGTAGTCGTCCATTCCTACCTCTAAGCACATCTCGCGATCGCCCTGTATCGCATTGGCAGTCACTGCAATGATCCGAGGACGTTGATGGGGCAACCATTCCTGACAAATGCAACGAGTTGCCTCCAACCCATCCATCTGAGGCATTTGGATATCCATTAGGATCACATCATAAGCCTGACGACGCAATGCCTCTAGCACCTCCAAACCATTTGCAGCGATGTCGGCTGTGTAGCCTAAGCGCTTCAGCAGCAGCAAGGCCACCTTCTGATTTACGGTGTGGTCCTCCGCGAGCAAAATCCGCAATTGAGGTAATTCTGGTGAAATATCCGAAGTAGCTAGATTCATGGAAGCAACGGTTTGAGGCAGCACTGGTTCGCTTAGAAGTTTGGTGACTACTTCATACAGCTGGGCTTGTTTGATTGGTTTGGACAGCAACGCGGTCGAAGGCGCGGCATTCACTTCCGCACTAGCTATAGACCATCCCATTGGTGCGAGGAAGGCGATCGGCAACTGCTGACATCCGGGCTGCTGCCGAATTGCCTTAAACAAGGCTAAATTTTGCATCTCTGGCAACTGAACATCTAACAGCACCAGATCAAACTGCTCACCTTGATGTAGCCGTATGAGCGCTGCGTTCCCTGACGACGCAGTTCGTACTGTCATCCCCCAAGCTTGGGCTTGCCCCACGACCAAAGCGCAGTTAACCGCGTGATCATCCACAACTAATAGCCGTTTCCCGGCGAATCGGCTCGTTAAGGGAGATAGAGAATCAGGCTCATTCAGCGCTGGCGTGAAAGCAACGGCTTGCGCCGAGATAGTGAAGTAAAAGGTAGAGCCTGAACCCGCCTTAGATGCGTGAACAGACAGCCAAGCGGGAGAGGGATTACCTGCCACTTGGCCTTGGCTCTCCACCCACATGCAGCCCCCCATCATTTGGCTGAGGCGATCGCTAATGGCTAGACCTAAACCAGTGCCACCATATTGGCGGGTAGTGGAGGAATCAATTTGACTAAAAGCGTGAAACAAACGGTGCATCCGCTGCGCTGGAATGCCAATGCCCGTATCCTTGACCGAGAATTGCACTTCGTAAAATGAGTTGGAGGCGAGTTCAGGCAATAAATTTCTGATCTCTCTTCTTGCCTCTACGCGATCGCTAGAGATCAAAAATTTATTGCCTGCCTGCCTCTGCATCTTTCGAGCCGTGACTAATAACTCGATCGTCCCCGCTTGAGTAAATTTGATGGCGTTGCTTAGTAGATTCGCCAAAATCTGACGCACGCGAGTCACATCTCCCATAATTTGGCTTGGTGTTTCTGGCTGAATTAGATAAGTCAACTCCAAGCCCTTCTCCGCAGCCTGAGATGCCAAAAGATCCAACGATTCCTCTACGCAAGCTTGCAACTCAAACGGGTGTTGCTCTAGTTCCAGCTTGCCTGACTCAATTTTGGAAAAGTCTAAGATGTCGTTGATCAGCGTGAGCAAGGTTTCACTACTGCTACAGATCGTGGTCGCAAAGTCCCGCTGCTGAGAATTTAGCGGTGTGTCTAACAACAACTCAGTCATGCCAATCACAGCATTCATAGGCGTGCGAATTTCATGGCTCATGGTGGCCAAGAACTCACTCTTAGCTTGGTTGGCAGCTTCGGCAGCCCGCCGCGCTTGTTCTAGAGCCAAGTTTTGTTGAGTTAGCCGTTCTCGTTGCAGAGTTTCTTGCTCTAGTAAGGCAGCTTGAGCTAAGGCAATCCCGACTTGGGTAGCTACGGCTTCTAGGAGTTCAATCTCATCGGGTGCCCACTGGCGAAACTGATCACATTGATGGAGCGCAATGGTGCCGTTAGGGACTCCTTGATAAGAAGTGCGAATAGCTAAAATTGATTGGAGATTGACCTGAGCGCAGTTAGCAACAGCCGATTGAAAGAGATGGCTGGCATAAACATTCGGTACAGCGATCGCTTGGTCTTGAGCCAGCAGCTTTTCCGCATAAACTTGACTGACCAGAGGCACTTTGACGACTTGGGTCGAGGCATAGCCTAGTTCTAAATATTCAGCAACGCAAGGAAGTTGGGGACTTGCTCCTGCTAAGTAAGCGCGAATTACACAGCGATTTGCCCCAAAAGCTTGGCCTACTTGAGTGGCTGTGGTCCGAAAAATATCTTGTGAGTTTAAGCTTTGGCGGATTTCTTGAGTGATTTGTTTAAGCAGATCAGCTCGATAGATTTGCTGTTGCAATGCTAATTCTGCTTGCTGGCGTTGAGTGATGTCTCGGTAGTTAATAACTGTACCGACCGTTTCACCAGCAATCTTCTGCGGCTGTGCATAACGCTCAAAGCTTCTGCCATCGTTTAGCTCAATCACATGGCAGCTAGCTGTATCTGGATGATCGTAAGACTTCTGCACCTGGGCCCGGAAGTTGGTTGGATCTTTAACGCGAGTCTGAGCGTAGGCGACAAACTGGCGATCGCTCCGAGCAGACAGAATGGCGTCAGGAGCGTGCCACATTTCGGCAAACTTGCCATTCCAAATCACCATATTCTCCTCTCGGTCTACCACCAAAATGCCATCTGCCGTGGATTCCAAGGTGGCTTGCAGCAGAGAGAGCGATCGCGCTAGTTCTTGCTCGGCTTGCTTTTGCTCGGTAATGTCATGCAACACTACTACGGCCCCCAGCTTTTTGCCCTGAGGATCGGCGATCGCCTGTCCACTCGCTAACACGGTGCGGAATTGTCCCCCTGGAGGCACAATCACCATTTCTACATTGCGGACCTTTTCGTTTTGCAAAGCTCGGAAGAGGGGGATTTCCTCGATCGGCATCAAAGTTTTTCCGTCAGGGCGATGTAACCCGTAGTAAGCCGCCCAGTCCTCTAGCGGCATTAGCTGCACGTCTGAAGCATGAAAGCTCTGTACTGCCCGGTTAAACAGGGTCAAGCTTCCCGCCGCATCACAAGCCACAATGCCCGACTCCACGTTGTCCAGCAGAATCTTGAGAAACATTTGCTCTTTTTGCAGAGCGGCTTCTACTTGCTTGCGCTCAACAATTTCATTGAGCAGTTCTGTATTGGCTTGAGCTAGTTCAGCAGTCCGTGCGGCTACTCGCTGCTCCAACTCGTCGTGGGCCTGTTGCAAAGCAGCTTCTGCTTGGCTGCGATCGTTTTCAGCCTGCACACGTTCGTCGATATCTGTACAAGTGCCAATCCATTCTCGGACCGTGCCATCTCTCTTTAGGACCGGAACTCCCCGCAGGGCAAAGTGACGGTAGCGACCCTCGCTGTCACGGACCCGATATTCAGCGGCATAAGGTGAGTGCGTCCGAACTGCCTCCAGCCAAATTCGTTTGATGCGCTCTTGATCTTCCGGATGCACGACTTCCAGCCATCCTAATCCTTTGAATTCTGTCTCATTTTGTCCGGTAAGAGCCCGCCACAGAGGAGAATCTGCCGTGGCTTGGCCAGTAGCGTCTGTGGTCCACACGACCTGAGCCGTGGCAACTACCAAGGAACGATAGCGCTCCTCACTGCGCCTCAGGTCCGCTTCCGCTCGGTGTCGCTCCTGAATTTCGCGCTGCAATTGCATGTTTGCCTGCAAGAGGGACGCTGTACGCTGTTGTACCCGCTGCTCTAGAACGTCATGCGCTTCTTGCAAGGCGGCCTCTGCTCGTTGGCGTTCCTGAATCTCTTGCTGCGCTAGTTGTTGCGCTTGCCTATAATTTTGAATTTGGGAATTAAGGTCTGTGACATCTTGAATTGAGAGCAGGGCATAAAAGCCATTGCCATCAACCGCAGGAACCGCCGTCACAACAGTATGCTGCACCCGACATTGGCCACTGGGTAAGCAAGATGGAATCAAAGATTGGTGAAGCTGGGCCGAAAAGACGGTAGGAGTGCCATTCTCAAAAACTTGTTGCAAACGGCTCACATACTGCGACGCCTGTAGGTGCGGAAACACCTCAGTCAGGTTTTGACCTCGTAACTGATTTCTAGATAATTTGGTCCAGTTTTCTAAGCAACTGTTCCAGAAGACTACGCTGAAGTCTTGCTGCAACACACAAACTCCCATCGGAATCTGGTCCAGTAAACCAAATTTTTCTGCAATCAGTTGGGCTTCATTCATGCTGATTCTTCCAAGCCAAGATTTAGAGCTGTGAGCAGCGTGTCGAGAGCGCCCAATTTGAAAATTAAGATGATGTCTCCAGCAATTAGGAGTTGTTCGATAGTGAAGCGAGCTTTGGCAATCAGAACGGCAGCGCTGGCAATCTCAAAGTCGTGAGAAGTTAAGAGATTGCCAACGGTATCTTCTAAATAAATGGGTAGCGAGTAGTTGAGATGTTGCTGGAGGACATTGCTAATCGAACCCATCACTCCATTGATCACAATGTTGCCAACTTCGCTCAGAGTGCCAATCTTGACGGCATCCAAGTCGTATAAGTCAAATTCCTCGCGAGTTAAAACTGCAACTAGTTTGGAGGCACTATCGGTCGGAAACACGAGTTGAGCCACGCCTGCAAAGGAACCATTGAAGCCTAACCGTACCGCTGAGATCGGTGCTATGCCTAGCTGCTGTTCTAAATCTTGTTGGACTTCGGCAGATGAAATTAACTTTGTATATGGGATTTGTAAATGGACATGAGAACCAACCATTTCATTCAGAATGCTAGCGGCTCGTCCGACACCAATATTGACTAGCTCTTGCAAAGCGTCTAGCTCATAGACCGTTGGCATCATGGAGTGATTCCTCCTACCTTGGCGGCGATCGCTTGGTCAATAGCGGCGGCTAACTCTTGGGGGTTGGGGGGCTTGCCTAGAACGGCGATCGCCCCTAGCTCTAAGCATTGCTGCCGAGAACTCGACTGAATATCCGCAGTCAGGACGATCGCAGGCATCCGGCTCTCCTGATCTCGCAGCTTTTGCAGCACTTCACGACCATCTAGGTCAGGCATCAACAGATCTAGCAAAATACAGTCAGGAGCATGAGTGAGAGCTTTCTCCAGTCCTTCTCGACCACAGCTAGCTTCTACTGTGGTGTGGCCTGCGGCCTGCAAAGTTTTACTAATGAGTCTGCGGGTAAACCACGCATCTTCGACGATAAGAATCAAAGCCATTTCTTTGCCCTAGTGGTTAGTTAGCAGACTCGTACCCTGGCCCAGCTTTGACTGCGCTGACCTGAATCTATGCCTGATCTACATTTGCGTTTAATATTCCCCTGAGAGTCACTAGGTAATCAGAAGGTGATGAGGAGGCAATTAGAGCGGGTAAATAGCGGGCGATCGCACAGCTTGAGGTGGCAACCAAAATGCGCTGAGACAACCTTGAAATGGCAGAGTTAGCTGTTAGTAAATCTAAATTTATGAGCATTCTTATTTGTCCTGGTGTACACAACTTAGAGCTGACTCAAAGTTTTCTCCAGGGGTTGCCATTGCGTTCTACACCAAACCTATTGGCCGCTGATCACACAAATCAATCGGAAAACTTATTCATTTTTCCGGCACAATGTTATCCAGCCTATTCTGCATTTCATATCGTGCACTTCCTCCAGGAAACATTTCGTCAGCATCAGCTGAGTTCTGCTCAAACGGGCTTGGTGTTTCTAAGTTTTAGTGCAGGTGTGGCAGGGGCTATGGGTGCAGCTTGGGCTTGGCAACAGTTGGGGGGTCAAGTAAAAGCCTTGATCGCCTTGGATGGTTGGGGTGTACCCTTATACGGAGACTTTCCCATTCACCGAGTCAGTCACGATTACTTTACCCATTGGAGTTCTGCTTTGTGGGGTGCTGGAGCAGATAGTTTTTATGCCGAGCCAGCCATTGATCATTTGGAGCTTTGGCGATCGCCGCAAACCGTTCAGGGATGGTGGGTGCCTGTAGCCAATCCAACTCAGCAATCACCAACTGCAACTACCGCAGCCATTTTTCTAACTGTCCTACTACAGCGCTATGGAGAATCAGGTCTCTTTGTAAGCTAAACATAACCAGCTAAAAACCTTGCTCCTGAAAACCGCCGTTAAGTTAGGCTCTCAGTCATTAGCTTGCTAGTTCTTTTTCTTTGTTTTTTCCTCTAGCGCTCGCCCAATAGCCTCAAGCGAAAAAGTTGCTGAGCAACTGGTCACTTAGAGCTAGCAAAGCGCACACTAGGGGAGGTAGAATCCCTGGACTTTACAACTTCGCTTTATGCTTCCAGTCAGCCCGCCCCCTCCTGAGAGTGGATTTCGCAGCTTGATCAAAAATCGAGCATTTTTGGCGTTGTGGATGGGGCAATTACTCTCGCAAGTCGCGGATAAAGTTTTTTTCGTGCTGCTGATTACCTTGCTGGTAGATTACAAACCCCTACCAGGGCTAGAAAACTCGATGCGATCAGTGCTGATGGTTGCCTTCACGTTGCCTGCCATTCTGTTTGGTTCTGCGGCTGGCATCTTTGTCGATCGCTTTCCTAAAAAGCACATTCTCACTATCTGCAATGTCAGCCGTGGCCTGCTCACCTTGCTTATCCCGATCTTGCCCAAGGCGTTTCTGATTCTCCTGATCATCACCTTCGCTGAATCAGTGCTGACTCAGTTTTTTGCGCCCGCAGAACAGGCAGCCATTCCGCTCTTGGTGGAAAAAGAAGGGTTAATGACCGCCAATGCGTTGTTTACAACGACGATGCTGGGGTCATTAATTATTGGATTTGCCGTGGGTGAACCGTTGTTGAGCTTGGCGAGAGTTGGGGGTGACTTCGGCCAGGAGATTTTGGTGGGGGGGCTTTATCTGATTGCGGGAGCCGTCTTGTGGCTCGTCCCAATTCGAGAAAAGCATGTCAGCGATCACTTGGTAGCGGTTCATCCTTGGCATGACTTCAAAGCAGGGCTGCGTTACCTCAAGAAAGAGCGACTGGTGAGTAATGCTTTGCTCCAACTCACTATTTTGTATTCTGTCTTTGCTGCCCTAACGGTTCTCGCCATTAACTTGGTAGAAGATATTGGCCTTAAACCCAATCAATTTGGCTTTCTGCTAGCCGCAGCAGGCATTGGTATGGTCTTTGGGGCAGGAGTGCTAGGTCATTGGGGCGATCGCTTCCATCACAAACCCCTACCCTTGATTGGGTTCTTGTGTATGGCTTTTGCCCTGAGTATGTTTACCTTTACCACTAACCTATGGATCGGTTTAAGTTTAAGTGCCTTCTTGGGCGTGGGTGCTTCGATGATTGGCGTACCCATGCAAACTTTAATTCATCAACAAACGCCAGAGTCCATGCGGGGCAAAGTGTTTGGCTTTCAAAATAATGTCGTTAACATCGCACTGAGCCTACCACTCGCGATCGCGGGGCCGCTCACCGATGCAATTGGTTTGCGAGCGGTGCTCCTAGGCATGAGCATTTTAGTTAGTATGGTAGGAATTTGGGCTTGGCAAAACACCCGCCGAGTTCTGCAAGATGTGATCTAATCGCATCGGACTAGGACTGTCATCAGTTCCTGACAGCAGCTACACCTCTACCCTTTATCAGGTGTAGGTTTGATCTATGTTCAGCCAATCTAGAAACTGTTGAGACTTATCTATCGACAGGGATCAGGATTGGGATCTAAACTGAAGTCTTAGTCTTGAATGCATCATTAGATACAAAAGTCATCCACCTTAACCTATAGCGGTCGAGAGGTCTTCCTGTGCAGTTGCAGAGTGTAGCGGTCAAGCGTGCGTCTGGTGCTTTCGCATTAATTGATAGTTTGAAACGTCACGGCGTTAAACACATTTTTGGTTATCCCGGTGGCGCGATTCTGCCAATTTATGATGAGCTGTACCGCGCTGAGGCGGCTGGCGGCATTCACCACATTCTGGTTAGGCATGAACAGGGAGCGGCTCATGCGGCTGACGGTTATGCGCGGGCTACGGGTGAAGTTGGCGTTTGCTTCGCCACATCTGGTCCCGGTGCCACCAATCTAGTGACTGGCATTGCCACGGCTCACATGGATTCCATTCCCTTAGTTGTGGTGACTGGGCAAGTCGCACGAGCTGCGATCGGCAGTGATGCTTTCCAAGAAACCGATATTTGGGGCATTACGCTACCCATCGTCAAGCACTCCTATGTAGTGCGCGATCCTAGAGACATGGCTCGGATTACGGCTGAAGCATTTTACATTGCCAGTTCTGGTCGTCCTGGTCCTGTCTTGATTGACGTGCCTAAGGATGTAGCCTTAGAAGAATTTGACTATGTACCCGTTGACCCTAGCAGCGTTAAGCTAGCGGGCTATCGACCCACAGTTAGAGGCAACCCGCGCCAAGTTGTACAAGCACTCAAGCTAATTCGAGAATCTCGGCAACCCCTGCTTTACATCGGAGGCGGCGCGATCGCGGCTGGAGCGCATAGAGAAGTTCGTGAGCTAGCAGAGCGCTTCCAAATTCCCGTCACCACAACCTTAATGGGCAAAGGCTCATTTGAAGAGACTCACCCCTTGGCCCTCGGCATGTTGGGTATGCATGGGACAGCCTACGCCAACTTTTCTGTCACCGAGTGTGATCTGCTGATTGCAGTTGGGGCTAGATTTGATGACCGCGTGACTGGCAAACTAGACGAATTTGCCTCCCGCGCTAAAGTCATTCACATTGACATCGATCCTGCTGAAGTCGGCAAGAACCGAGCACCTCAAGTTCCCATTGTGGGTGATGTCCGACAAGTGTTGACGGACTTATTACAACGCAGCACCGAAGACGGAGATAGTCGCTACTCCACTCAAACCCAGGCTTGGCTAGAGCGGATTAACCGCTGGCGAGAAGATTATCCACTCGTAGTGCCTCAGTATCCGGGCAGCTTAGCTCCACAGGAAGTCATTGTAGAACTAAGCCGTCAAGCGCCTGCCGCTTACTACACTACCGATGTAGGCCAACACCAAATGTGGTCAGCCCAGTTTCTCAAGAATGGCCCTCGTCGTTGGATTTCCAGCGCTGGCCTAGGAACGATGGGCTTTGGCTTGCCTGCGGCAATGGGAGCTAAAGTTGCTTTACCGGATGAACAGGTGATTTGTATCAGCGGTGACGCTAGCTTCCAAATGAATCTCCAAGAGCTAGCCACCTTGGCTCAATACGGCATCAACGTCAAAACTGTCATCCTCAACAATGGTTGGCAGGGCATGGTGCGGCAATGGCAGGAAGCTTTCTACGGCGAACGCTACTCTTCCTCCAACATGGAAGTTGGCATGCCTGATTTTGTGAAGCTAGCAGATGCCTTTGGTATCAAAGGCATGGTGATCCATTCCCGCGAGGAGTTGCAAGATGCGATCGCTGAAATGCTAGCCCATGACGGTCCCGTACTCGTAGAAGCTCGGGTGAAGAGAGATGAGAACTGTTACCCAATGGTGGCTCCTGGCAAGAGCAATGCCCAGATGATTGGTTTGCCAGAGCGCGACAAGCTAGGAAAGGCAGCAGAGCTAATTTACTGTAATAGCTGCGGTGCGAAAAACATCTCTACCAACAACTTCTGCCCAGAGTGCGGCACTAAGCTGTAACTCAGCAGAACCATTAAAATTGGTAGGGGCAGGTCTTTGGCCTGCCTTTTTTTTGTGCCTGTCCCTTTATAATTCAATGGTTAATTCGCGGTCGGCACATTATCAAAAGCTACCGTTTTAGGGATAAAAATATCGATCGCGTTGCCTCCTTCAGGAATGCGGAGCCAAACACAAGCATCGGCTGACGCAGAGGGACGCAATTGAAATAACGAAATACTGCCAGTCGAGCGATCGAGACTCACCGCTTCATAAGTCTCACTGGTATCTGGATTCCGGGCATTCGGGCCATTTACAGATGTTTCTGGGTCTTTAATGCGCTTAACTGTCAACAACTCTACCTTGGCCTTGGTATCTAAGGCAGGTTGGACAAATTGTCCCGGTTGGATTTGAGGAATGGGACTAGATGTGGGAGATGCGACTAAATTAGCAGGAGCGGCAGTTCCAAGATTGAGGGTTGTAGATGCTGCATTTCCTGGCCCAGGCACCGAATTACTTGATAGAGCGCCTTGATTCGTAGACTGATTTGCATCGGAACCATTTGAGAGGTTGGCTGTACTCAATTGAGTACACAACCTATTACTGCTGCGCCCTTCTACTGCAGGTCATCTACCGAAGGCGTTATTTCGCAACCTTGACTGCTTGAAACAATTCAGTTTCCGGTACGCGGATATTTAAGATCTTAACTGCCTCTGGTACCCGCAGCCAAACATAAGCATCCACCGATGCGCCTTTGCGAATTCCCTCCAAAGAAATTGGACCCGTTGATTTCCTGATGGCATCCACAGGTTCATAGGTAGCGATATCACTACCTGAGTCTTGGGCCGTGGCACCTCCTACATTGATGAAGTCGTAGGCGCTGACGTTCTCAGCAAGACGACGAATCCGTAATTTGACATTGACAACATCAGAATTGCCAGTGTCTGGATCTTGAATGCGTTCCGCTGATAGCAAAGTCACTTCTGCTTTATTGTCGAGTCCTGGCTGAACCAATTTGCCTGCCTCGGTTGGCACAGCGCTGGGTGAACTAGCAGTTGCAGTTAGTGACTTATCCTTTGCAGCTTCAGGCTTTGTCTGGGTCTGGGTGGTATCGGCAGGCTTAGCTGCTTGCTGGAGTTGCCGCACTTGATAGGCAGCAAAACCGCTCAATGCTAATGCTAGTAAAGAGAAAAGGAGCGCCAATTTGGATGACGAACTGCCGATAGAGCTTTGCCGCTGAGCATCTGAGCGCACAAGGGGTTTTTCACTTTCTCGGCCACGGGTTTTCATAAGTAGCATTACTGAGATAGCCTTGTATTACAATGAGATTTGCGTGTACTGAGTTCGGATCAAGATGAGGCTATTGTAAGGGAAAGCTATTCATTCCGTGATCCCCTCTTGCGGTCCCTCCGAATCTTGTCAATCCTTTTATACTCTCTTCATCTCCACTTAAAACTTACTTCGCCTAGTCAAGCTGGCAATATGCCTATCACTCTCCGCAAGTCGATCGCCTCATTGCTATGTTTTTTTGCATTAGGAACGGTGGGGGTAGGAGCGCAACCAAAAGCTGGATTAGCCACTCCAGGTAATGCTACGCCTGCGCCAATTTGCCCTACTCAATTAGACTCTGCGATCGCCCAAATCCTCCAAAGCGTTTCCTCTACAAATCGTTCCGCCTTTGCGCGCGCCCGCTGGGGCATCCTGATTCAAACCTTGGCCTCGACGAACGCTCCAAGAGAAACTTTGTATGCTCAGGACAGCGATCGCTACTTTTTGCCTGCTTCTAACGCCAAGTTGTTGACCACTGCGGTTGCTCTGCATCAATTAACGCCACAGTTTCGCATTCGCACCTCGGTATACCAGGTTAAGAGCCAAGGGAAGGTAAATCTACGCATTGTTGGGCGAGGCGATCCTAGTTTGACAGACCAGGAACTCAGCATTCTGGCGCAGCAATTACGTCGTCAAGGCATTCAATCAGTTGATCAGTTGCTCGGGGACGAATCCTACTTTCGTGGTCCCGTGCCTAACCCGCAATGGGAATGGGGCGACATCCAAGCGGGATACGGCGCACCCGTCAACAGCTTAATCTTGAATCAAAACGCAGTCGGGCTCCAGTTGTGGCCGCAAGCAGTGGGACAACCGTTGCGAGTGCAGTGGGATGATCCGGCAGAGGCGAGGCGATGGCGCATCAACAATCAATCAGTAACTGTCAAAGACACAGAAGATGAGTTTGTAGAGGTAGGGCGGGATTTAAGCCAGCCGTTGCTGCGAGTGCAAGGACAACTGCGGGTAGGAGGTCCACCAGAACCTGTAGCAGTAGCGATCGCTGAACCCAGCCAGAATTTTTTGCGCCGATTCCAGCGAGCTTTAGCAGCTCAACAAATTCGCGTTGGCCAAACATTAGTTACCCACACACCCACTACTAGAGCAGAGACAGAAATTGCCGCGATCGCCTCTCCCCCGTTATCAACCCTGCTGATTGAAACCAATCGAGAGAGCAACAATCTCTATGCCGAGGCAATTTTGCGGACTTTAGGAGCAAATGCTGGAGCCAACTTAGAACAAGCTGCGGATCTATCTACTGCTGAGCAAGGTTTAGCAGTCGTCCAGCAAACCCTGACTAAATTGGAGGTGGAACCGGATAGCTATGTTTTAGCGGATGGCTCAGGATTGTCTCGCCATAACTTAGTTAGTCCTGCTGCTTTAGTGCAAACCTTACAAGCGAGCGCCCAGTTACCAGAAGCTAAGATTTATCGTGCCTCTCTACCAGTGGCAGGTGTGAGTGGCACCTTACAAAACCGCTTTCGAGACACTCCAGTCCAAGGACGGCTTCAAGCTAAAACGGGAACGCTGTCGGGCATTGCGGCTTTGTCAGGCTACCTCAATCCACCTCAGTATCAGCCACTTGTGTTTAGCATCATTGTCAACCACTCGAATCAACCTGCATCAACCCTACGGCAAACCATTGATGAGATTGTGCTCACCCTGACTCGGTTGCGTCCCTGTGGTCGTAACTCCAGTTTCTAGACCGAGCGTTAGAATTGCCGTCGAGTAAAAATCAAAATCGCGATCGCTAGCAGCAACACTGTGTAAACCAGTCCGTATCCTGCATTCAGCAACAGTTCTCTAGGAGCCGCCAAGACTCCATAAACTGCTTCATTCTTGAGGTCGAGCCGAGCTAGATCAGGTAAAAATAAGTAGATGCCTTTGGTGAGACGGCGCAAATCGGGACTAGAAGCTAAGTTGCCTAGGGTTACCAAGTCGCGGCTGAAATGTCCAACTAGATAAACGGCGAAGGTGAGTAAAGTGGCTAACAGCGAACTGGTAAACACCCCGAACAAAATTGCCGCTGCCGTGATTAGAGACAACTCTAGAAACAAATAAAGCACCGCCACCAAGATGCTGACCAGCGGATACTGAATCTGCGCCCAAGTTAGCACTCCTAGATAAATTGCAGTCATGAGCGACAGGAGTACAGCCAAAACTGCGGACAAACCTAAGTGTTTGCCAATGATGAATTCAGCGCGGCTCATCGGCTTAGCAATTAGCACCAAGACCGTGCGTTTTTCAATTTCTTTGTTAACCAAGCCAGTGCCCACAAACACGGCAATGATCAAACTCAGGGCTGTAATCCCCGCCAACCCGACATCTAGCAAGATTTTGTTTTCTGTGCCTGCCGCAACTTCTGGCAGCAATCGCAGCGCCATAATCAGCAGCAAGGCAAAGAAGCCGATCAAATATAGGATGCGATCGCGGATGACTTCCCAAAAGACATTGGTGGCGATCGTAAAGATTCTGCCGAGATTCACCTTCTCACTCCTTCAGCAATTCCTGCAAAGCAGACCCTAGGATTGCAAAGTTGGGCCTGGTTGAACTAAAGTAGGCCGACTAATAGATCCGCATTCAATCTTACTAGTGCTTGTCGTTTGCGGTATCGCTTCAGGAGCCTCAGGCGTTGGGGCAATAGGAGTAGCTGGGCTGACAGAAGTTTGCTCATTGCTGGGCGCTAGGGAACCGCTGTCCGGCGTTGAAGCTGAAGGGGCAGGCTGGACAGAGATACCAGCTTCAGGGGTAGGCGAGGCAGAAACAGCAGCTTCAGGAGCGGGTGAAGCAGTGGCAGGTGGGTTCTCTCCCTGAGTGATGCGGCAAGTTTTAGTAAGATAGTGGCTAGCAAGGTCAGAACTCGGCCCTTGCCAGAGAGCAAGCAACTGCAAAGTGTAATCTGGTTGATCGGGCAAAAATTGCGCTTGCAATTGCCATAAAGCATTTTCTTCCGAGGCAGGCAGTTGTTGCATTACAGCATTTTCAAACTCGGTTGGCTGTTGCTTGAGCGTTAAGAGCCACCGCTCTACCTCTGACCAAGAACGCGGTTCCAGTTCCGCTTTTAGCGTAGCCTCTGCCTGATTGAGAATGATCACACCCGTTGGAGCTTGGGTTGTTTGCACCCCCAGACGCACGACAAAATTGCTTTGATTAAAATCATTTGCTAACAAGCTGGGGTAGATTTCTAACCAACCTTGAATCACAAAGTAAAGTTGAAACCAACAGCTAATAATTAAATTGCTTAAAAAAAGAATGACGAGTCTTTGACGGCCCGCTGGGGTGGGAGCCCTAAACCGAGGGCCTGATTGGATAAACTCTCCTAAAGAAGCGATCGCGGCTGAAATCAAGGGCCAACTAATAAACAGTAGCGAGGGACGTTCATCTAGCCATTCACCAAACAAAAAAATACTCACTAAGATGCCTGTAATCCAAGGCCCTAAAGACAGACCTCCGATCTGGATCGGGTTCTCAGTGGTGAACCACCCTACCCCAAAAATCAAAAAAATCCAGCCGCAAGTTGCTAGCAAATCGCGAACTAAATCACCTGCCAAGGCTGCCATCAGACAAGAAAAAATACTTAGCAAAATCAAAGTTTGCCAAGAAAAAGCTTTTGGCGGTAGTAATAACTTTTGTAGCGTCTCAAAAATTTCTTTAACTCTGTCCATTCGCTTTAAAGCTCAGGTCGAATGCACGCGCCAATAAGATCAACAAAATAACACTGTAGCTACAAGCATTCGCTAATAAAATTGTAGTCGCTCGGTTGGTAGCAGCCAGGCTCAGCTCCCGACGTTGCAGCTTATCACGAGAACGAAGGATTTTTTGAGTGCTTACTTCTTCTTTCTTGTTTCTTTGTAGCAATATTTCTAATAGTTCTAGTCCTTGCAACTCAACAATGAAAGTACCAAAAAAGGTAAACAAACCAACCATAATTAACAGAGTATTGGTATTTGTGGAACGAGCATTAAAAAGGATATAGCTCATTAATGGGCCTTTCCAATCCAGAGGCAGAGCAGGTTCCAGCGTAAAGAAAAATAGCCAACCAATGGCAGTAGATAAGAGATTGATCGAGGCAGAATATTCTAGGCTAATTCTACGGCTCAACTTTAATCGCTCTTGTAATACCACCGACTCGATCGCGATCGCGATGAATAAAAAGAGTAGTTGAAATAGGATAGCCCGCAATGGCAAAACAAACGAAAACACGGGTCTACCTCCTCAACAGCTGTTTTCATAAGCTAGCTTTTTCAGCCACTTTTCCAGCCCATAATCTCTGAATTTTATTTCAAGTAAAGCTGACAGCACCTCCGCTAAGATGAAACTGCACGAGAAAACTGAGAGCTATGGTAAGAACTGGCGTTGGCATTCGAACCGCTCAAGCACGTTCTGAGCGGCTAGAGGGACAAATTCATGTCTACGATGGAGCGGGCAAAGGCAAGTCCCAAGCAGCGCTGGGCGTAGTGTTGCGCTCGATTGGTTTAGGCATCAACAGTTCTGTCCAAACTCGCGTCTTGCTCCTACGTTTTCTCAAGGGGCCAGGTCGCATGTATGAGGAAGATGCGGCGATCGAAGCTCTACAACGAGGCTTCCCCCACCTGATTGACCAAGTGCGGACTGGGCGAGCCGAGCATTTTGGCCTAAATGACATTACTCGCTTCGATCGCTTAGAAGCACAGCGAGGCTGGGATGTAGCAAAAGGGGCGATCGCTTCTGGTCTCTACTCGGTCGTGGTGTTGGATGAACTCAACCCAGTGCTCGACTTAGGTTTGTTGCCAGTCGATGAGGTGGTCAAGACACTGAAGCAGAAGCCAGAGCACATGGAGATCATTGCCACCGGGCGGGCGGCTCCTCCAGCTTTGATTGACATTGCCAACCTACACTCAGAAATGAAACCCCACCACCATCCCACTGCCGCAGAGCAAGGGATTGATGGCATTGAGATTTACACTGGGGCTGGCAAAGGCAAGTCTACTAGCGCTCTCGGAAAAGCGTTGCAAGCGATCGGCAAAGGCATTAGCCAAGACAAATCTCACCGAGTCCTAATTATTCAATGGTTGAAGGGTGGCTCTGGCTATACCGAAGATGCGGCGATCGCCGCCTTGCAGCAAAGCTACCCTAACTTAGTCGATCACCAACGCTGTGGCCGAGATGCGATTGTGTGGCGGGGCCAGCAGCAAGAACTCGACTATGTGGAAGCTGAACGAGGCTGGGAACTTGCCAGAGCCGCGATCGCTTCTGGACTCTACAAAACCATTATTCTGGATGAACTGAATCCGACGGTGGATCTAGAGTTGCTCCCCGAAGAACCA
This sequence comes from Trichocoleus sp. FACHB-46, assembly GCF_014695385.1. Taxonomy (NCBI): domain Bacteria; kingdom Bacillati; phylum Cyanobacteriota; class Cyanophyceae; order Leptolyngbyales; family Trichocoleusaceae; genus Trichocoleus; species Trichocoleus sp. FACHB-46. The sequence continues at coordinate 38,911 of NZ_JACJOD010000014.1, forward strand.
ATTGTGCAAGCGCTGTTGCGTAAACCGCGCGACACCGAAATTATCATCACCGGGCGTTGCAATAATCCTCCAGCCTATTTTGATCTGGCTAGTGTGCATTCTGAAATGATTTGCCACAAGCACTATGCCGAGAAGGGAGTGGATTTGAAGCGCGGTGTTGATTTTTAACTTAGGCTATTCAGTCAAGGCGATCGCAACCTCAGCCTGAGAGCTGAGCAGGTATTTCCACATTGCCACGAAACTGTGAGAAGACCTGGTAAGCCGCTAGATTCTGCTTCTGATAACCGTTGACGTTTTCTGGGTCTACTTTAACCAAGTTGTACTCTACATCTTCTGCATAAACGGTGAAGATGACGCTGAAGATCTCCAAAAAGTGAATTACCCACTGACAATCCGCTTCTTGTAAATTCTCATAGTGTCGAATCAAATCAGCAATACAAGACTCTAGATGAGTCCGAGAGTTTTTGGAAATTAAAATTAATTTGAGCAACAGAATTACCAATGTAATTGGGCTCTTCTGCATAACAAATAACGCAAATAGAGAACTTGGCTCTTTACGATTCTCAGTGGTTAAACATTCAATAACTCGATTGCAAGTTCTAAGTAACAAAGCATCATCCAAATCTCGCTCATCATGAATTTCGTACAGGGATTCCAAACTACCAAACAATGATTTTTTCACTGATTCTGCTAAATCTTGATTACTCATAGAGTAGATCAAGTACTTTTTGAGACTGTCCTTAAACTGGCAATAAGTTAACTCTTGGGTTTGTTTTAAGAAAATATTAGCCAAGTTGGTATAGCTAAATACGCATTTCTTAGCGACTAATCTCTTAATTAAGAGCAGTACCTCGTCTCCTAACAGAGTTGGGTTCTTCAGAGGTACAGTCTGCACAACATTAGACTGAGATCGAGCTACATATAAAGCTAGATCTCGTTTGTACTGCTCCTTTAACTGTTTTGACAGAACTCTAGCTGTTTCCCGCTGCTCTACCGAATTTGTGGTATTCACAAACTGAGAAACTAACAAATAAGACGTGTAGCGATGGCTCCAAGGTCTTTCTGGTTGAAATGTGCAAGCAGAAACAAATAACTCTAGCTCTTGATAATCGCTGCTGCCGACAAACTTCTCTAGCCAACTATTGAGGCGAGTTAGGATGAGAGAAGCTGTTTTGCGATTGAACTTAATCTTAGGAAATAATCCAACTAGCTGTTGGATTATCTGATATTTTTTACTGGTATTCCAGTTGTTGATTAAGATGTAACAAGAGCGTTTGAGAGTATTGCGAAACTCTTGCTCATCATTGGCAACAATAATTTGATACAGTGCTTGGTTTACCTCCGAGCTGGTCATGTTCACTGAGTGAACAAATAAGCTTTCAAACTCGGTTAAAGCAACCTCTGGGGAGCATTGCTTGACTGTATGAATCAAGAACTCATAGATTGTTTCCTGAGCCTGTTCAATTCCCTTTGTGAAGTGCTGAAAATGAGGCTCAGGGTGATAACGCTCGACCGCAGGTTCTTGAATTAACATAAGGAGTCAACAGGGAAGGAGAGTTTGGAGTAGCTCGCACAGACCAACTGGGAAACTTTTGCCAGCCAACCTGCATCCAAGCTAGTAACTGACTCCCGGATGCGGCTGTTGCTCCAAATCTTATGGTTTGCCCGAAGGCAACCTCGTGATTCAACCCTGGTAGATGCGGTGAAGCTGCTCATATTTTTGGCTGATGACGCGCACAGGATACTAGTGACTTTACTGAGGTAATCAGTGTGACGAATCATACGGGCAGGCGTGATCAAAGTCACTCAGGATAAAGTCAGTGTAGCGAGACGATCGCGATCGCCCCATCACTGATATAGGTTATTTGTTTTAGTACTGAGAACATAAACCACAACGCCAGCTTACGGTTTTCCGGGTAACCCCGTGGGTGAGACGCTTGAGCGGTACTCTCTGTAACTTTCAGCCTCCGTGGATCAAGACAAATCTCTTAGGACCATTGCCGCACCACACTCCCTAGTTCTACGGTATTTAGATGATCCAGGATAAAGGCTTTCCGCAAAAGTTCTGGGGGGACATATTCGTCATATTTTTGTAGTCTCGGTACCTCATCCGGACCTAGTAATTCTTCAGCCGCCAGTCCACCATCCGCGATCGCCACAATTTCGCATAGCAAGTTTTCGAGCTTGGCTTTGCCTAACTGTACTGTAAAGAAGTAAGGCGAGCGTCCCCCAATTCCCTTGATTTTCAAGGAGTCTCGGCAGCAGAGCTTCAGGTATCGTTCTAAGGTGCGGTAAGCGGTGGTGCCCAGCCAGGGGAAGATGCAGCAGCTTTGATCGTCCAGTTGCAGCAAATGATGGCGATCAAGTTCGACTCGTCTGGCCCACTGCCGCACAGTTTGCAGTCGTTCCTTCGCTCCTGGTTGCAAGTAGCGATACTCGGTATCCTCAAATAGCACCCGGCGCATGCGTTGCAGCACTTTGGTATGCAATGTGCCACCGCCCCCTTGCCAAGCACTACTGGCAACCCCGCTGCTAGGTTGCACAAATACCGTTTTGGTTTTGTCGTCAACTTCTAGCACTTGCCACGATCGCCCTGCTAAAGCCACGCGATCGCCCACATCCGGAGGCAGCGCAATACTGCCAATCGCCGTAGTTCCTTCTTGCACTGTGTATTCTTCACTGTCTGGGAAAGTGGCGTAGAACTTAAAGCTCCGCACAATACGCTCACCTGCCAGCCCAACGATTAGCGTGCCTTCTGCGGTTTTCTGGATATGGTCAATCTCAATCAGGTGGCGCAGAAGTTGGCGAAATTCTTCTGGAGCGATCGCTCGGAAAGTCGGTAGCGTGAGCACTTGCTGAGCCAAGGCAGCAGGGGACAACTCTCCCAAAGCTACCAGCGTACTCATCGTCTGGTGATAGAGCAGGCTCAAGGGATACTGCAACGGTTGAATCGGCTCGATCCAACGTTCTTCTAGATAAAGCTGAAGGATGGCGATCGTTTGTAGCAGTTGCCAGGGAATCTGATCGGGCAAAAATTCTGGGTCTACGATCGGATCTTCCACACAGACAAAGCGCATATCCGCAGGCGTTCCCCGTCGGCCCGATCGCCCTAGCCGCTGTAGAAAACTAGCCACCGAGGGCGGAGACTCCAACTGAATCACTCGCTCTAGTTGTCCAATATCAATCCCCATCTCAAAGGTGACGGTTGCTGCTGTCACGGCGGGAGTGGGAGCCCGCATCGCATCTTCCGCTGCTGCTCGTAAGGTGGCGGAGATGCTGCCATGATGCACATGGTAAATATCGGGTAAGCCTTTAGCGGTGGCGACTTGGCGTAAAGTGGCAATTGCTTCTTCGGCAGCAGTGCGATTGTTGGCAAAAATCAGGCACTTGCGCGACTGCGTTTGGTTGAACAAGTAATTTTGGTACGGGCTAAATGCCGCGTCCCGATTGTCTCCTTTGGCTCGGATTGGCTCTGAGCGGTAGAAATGCTCCAGAGATAAATGCAGGGTACGTTGCCCCACTTTTACCTCTGGGGTGATCACCGATTGCTGGGTGCCCGATCGCAGCCAATCTTCGGCTAACCCGTAATCTCCTAGCGTGGCGGATAAACCAATGCGACGAGGATGATTTTGTGTCAGCTTTGCCAGTCGCGCTAGCTGGCAGAGAACTTGGCAACCCCGTTCTGAACCAATAAAGGCATGGATTTCATCAATTACCACAAACCGCAGCTCGCCAAACAAGCGATCGAGGTTTTTGCTCTGGTTAATCAACAAACTTTCCAATGATTCAGGTGTAATTTGTAGCACACCTCTGGGATGCTTCAGCAGCTTTTGTTTCTGGCTCTGTGCCACATCCCCATGCCAAGCCCACACGGGAATATCTGCTTCTTTTAATAAGTCGTTCAGGCGATCGAACTGGTCATTGATCAGCGCTTTGATCGGGCCGATGTACATCGCGCCAATCGTTTTGGGGGGTGCCTCATACAGCAAGGTCAGGACTGGCAGAAACGCCGCTTCAGTTTTGCCTGCCGCCGTTCCCGCTGCAATCAACAGATGAGCATCGGTCTCAAAAATCACCCGACAAGCTTCCGCCTGCACTTGCCGCAAATCTGTCCAACCGTGGCTATAAATATATTCCTGAATAAAGGGGGCTAAGCGGTGATAGGCGCGATCGCTCATACAGATTTGTGTTTCTGGGCTAGTAACCCACCCTACCCGATCTGGCTACTGCTGAAACTGTTTTCCTAATATTGCCTGTTTCAATCCAACGGTTAATAGCGAGTTAGGGCTGATTAGGGCGATCGCTCTTATTAGCCTTGTTAAATGGAATTTGGATCGGCACCCATAAAGCCTACTTTCACACCAGCAGATTTCATCACTTTCATTGCTTTATCGTGCATGAAAAGTAGTATTAATAAGCCCAAAATTGGTACGAGTAGACCAATCATAAGTAATACCATCGATGTGACGGAAAGTTTGAGAGACTTGCCAAGCTTGTACAACGCAAATATCTGAAGTACTGATGCAGCCACATATACAAACAAACCTATGGATGGCTCTTCTAAAGAAACACGAGATAAGTTAACAGCTATAGCGGCTAGAATAGACCATAAAAGTAACCTATGGTACTTAGCAACTTCCTGAATTTCTAGACGTGAAAAAGTTATATTCATAGGTGATCCTTGCAGAGAACAGAGAGGTAGACTTAGCAAACTTAGTTCCTATTGTTTTGAAGTGAAGTAAATAGATAAGTGGCTTCTATACTCACGCCAAATTAACATATAAGCAAAAATTTGCTGTATAGTATTTCAGTTCAAACAAACAAATAGAAAACCTCAGTAGATTTTTAGAATGACAAAAACCTGGTTTTCTATTTCTGTTTTATCAAAGCGATCGCCCTTTACTAATTAAGTTAAAAGCGATCGCTTCATTCATCACTGCAAACCAAGTGATGATGTTTTTTAACCCTGCTGCAAACAGCGGTTGTTACCACTTTGGTCGTTCAAGCAGTTGCCGTTGCGATCGAGAAGTACTACTGAATTGATACTAGGAAATTGCTTCAATGTGGTGGTGATTGAGCTTTTAATTCGAGCATCATCGCCAATGCCGTTGGACACCACTTGCTTACAGAATTGCAACTTGGCAACACCTGTAGAAACAACTAGCTTAAAGTCTCGACCACAGTTAGAGCTACCTTGCAAATTGAGCGGGGCTCTAAAACCTTGTTGTCTTTCTTGGCTGGTTGGGCCTGCGACTAATTGCTCAATGGCAAATTGGGCCACCCCTTGAGTTTGGGTGCGTCGTACTACAGGAGCCACGTAAGAGAAATCTTGTTGGCTGCGGCTGGTGGGGAAAAACACTTTGACTGGCTTGGTGCTGGTTGTAGCAGCAACAGTCGAGGCTTGGGCTACGTTGCCAACAGGTTTGGCTTCTGTCGGGCGGTTGTCGTAGAGGCTAACTCCAGCGAGGGTAGCGATCGCTAAACAAGAGAAGAGAGAGTTACGTAAATTGAACATGTCTTTGGGCAAGTATTGTGTGATTGCTAAAAGTGAGCTTCACTGTGCGATCGTCCAATTCCTAAACCTCTGCAATAGAATTTTCTGTAACTCTTATTGTCTCAATTCAACCATTAGCAGGAAGCCAAAAAAGATAGGTGATTCCTCTCTCCAAGTTCAACAGTAGTGGTAATGATGATCAGCTTATCAATGAGATGGGAACTCTATAAAAAATAAATAGAGAGACTAATACCGTGAAAAAGGGCGATCATATCTATGTTGATCGTGGTTCCTGCAAGCAGCATGGAATATACGTTGGTGAAGATTTAGTTGTTTACTGGACAGATCAGGATTCAAAAAGTGGTCAACTTTGTCGAGTGAGTCTCGCAGAATTTACTCAAGGTGCAAATTCCAAAGTCAGGAAATATGCTTGCAGATGTATTGATCGAGAAAAAACAATTAAAAAAGCGGAAACAAGACTCAAAGAAAAAAGCTTAAATATAAATTTATTAATAGCAAGGACTTCGCTATTTATTGTAGGACTGGTCTAAAAATGGGTGATCATATCTATGCTGATTATGGTCACTGCTTTCATCATGGAATCTATTGTGGTGATGATGAAGTTATTCACTACGTAAATGCCAAAAGAATTGGTAAAACTTTATTGTCTAAATTTGCCAAGACACAAAAAATTCATATAAAACGCCATCGCAAATCATTTTCACAAACCAGAGTTGTAAAGAGAGCTAAACGACGCTTAGGCGAACGAAACTACAATCTAATTTTCAATAACTGTGAGCATTTCGCAAATTGGTGCAAGACAGGAAAGTCGAAGTGTGAACAACCCCCAAAAATCATCCTTAAAGGCGTTAAAGTCTTTGCCCATGAGGGTGAGAAGATTACTAAGGAGATTGGAGGAACGCAAGAAAATATAAAAAGAGAAGCTTCTCGAATAAAGAGGAAGATAGCAAGAGATGCCTCCAAAATTTCCCGAAGGTTTAGACTCTGGTAGAAATAGCTAGCTAGCTTTGAGAAGTTGTAGATGACCAAGGTTTATCAGTCAGGAAAAATTCTTTCTAGATTAAGAGATCGCTCTGATAAATTAGAAGTAATTACGGACTCATGGGCAAGTGAAAATTATTGCGATTCCTAGCCGAAATTGTCTTGGAGGTCTTGATAGCGTTAGGCGATCGCTCTCTCTAAGTTCAGCAATAGGGAAAGCGATCGCCTACTAATCTTTATTCCTACGATTACAAGGTAAATTCTGCGAATTCTCCGGTTTCGTCTACTTTGGTGTCTTTGCCTGAACGGGTGGGTTGAAAATTGGTGCCGCCGAGCAATTGGGTGAGGGAGAGTTTGGGGTTTTGGTGGAGTAGGTTGAGGGCACTGATGAAGTCGTGGACAATTTCGCCAGGGGTGAGTAGGGCTTCCGCACCGAGACGATTGGTGATTTCTTTGAGGAAGGCTTGCAGGTCGCGATTATTGAGGGAGGCTTGGTAAGCGTAATGAGCGGCATGGACTTCTGCCAAGCGTTGTAGCAGTTGAAGGATTTCTGGTTGGGTAAGGGGCTCTAGCCGAATCACGGGGCCAGAGGTATCTTGCAGACCTGGCTGAGCAAAGCGACTTTGAGCGGTGCGGCGTTGCCAGGCGGGGTCGCTGTAGAGCCCTCGGCGCGAATCTTCGAGAAATTGTGGGGTGCCACCGATGATGATGTCGAGATGTCCGACTCGACCTTGCACGGTGTCATTAAACATTGCCAACAACTTGTCGTAATTGTTCTGGCGGGAACCTGCATGGGTGATTTTGTAGAGATGCACTGCCTCATCTAGCAGCACCAGCAAACCTTTGTAGCCGATGCTTGAGACAAACTTGGCAAAGAGTTTGATGTAGTCGTACCAAGTTTCATCATCAATGATCACCTTCACGCCCAAGGCTGCTTTCGCGTCGGATTTGGTCGAGAATTCTCCTCGCAGCCAACGCAGAGCCGAATCTTTAAGCTGGTCGTCATCGGTGCGGTAGCCCCGCCAGTAAGCGATGATTACACTGGCGAAGTCGAAGCCGTGAACCAGCCCTTCCAAGGTTTGCACTACTTCCCGGATTTTGACTTCTACCAAGTCATCAAAGCCTTCATCTTTGGGACGTTTGCCGCTTTCTTGCGCGACTTGAGTTAAGACACCGCTAATCCAGCGTTCTAGAATTAGGGCGATCGCACCACCGTCTGGATTCGTTTTTGTGGCAATGTTTTGCATCAACTCGCGATAAGTAGCGATACTTTGTCCACTGGCTCCTGCTAAGCGGCGTTCGGGAGACAAATCAGCATCAGCGACCACAAAACCTTGCTCCATCGCTTGATTGCGGATCAGTTGCAGGATAAAGCTTTTACCAGAGCCGTAGCGACCGACGACAAACCGGAAGGCTGCACCACCTTCAGCCGTATTTTCCAGATCTTGCACTAGAGCTTTGGCTTCCACTTCCCGACCCACGGCAATTTGCTCTAGACCAATTCTGGGCACGACTCCCGCACCCAAGGCATTGATCAAGGCTGTGGATACGCGCTTAGAAAGTTTCTGCTTTGCCATGTGTCTTTGCTCGGTCTTGTAGTGGCTGATGTGGATTGGTACGAGTGTCTGTTAACTGTACCGCCAAACTCTGATGGTCTGGTCGGCGCTACTGCTAACCAATGTATTGCTATCTGGCGCAAAGGCGATCGCACAAATTTTAGCCGTATGGTCGCTCAAAGTGGTTAGTAATTCTCTCGACTCTAAACTCCAAACTTTGAGTGTGCCATCTTCACCGCCACTAGCTAAGAACTGACCATTGGGGCTAATGGCAACTGCCGATACTTGACCTTTATGCAACGCGAGGCTGGAACTAACGTCTGGCTTTAAATCCCAAAGCTTGATGGTGCTGTCTGCACCACCACTGACCAAGGTTTTGCCATCGGGGCTAAATGCCATTGAGCAAACTTTACTGCCATGAGCGGGCAGCGAGTTGAAACTTGTTTTGGTGTCTAAATTCCAGAGGTGAATGGTGCCATTTTGATCACCACTGGCCAGAATGTCTCTGTCAGGACGAGGGCTGAAAACCACTGAGGTGATGAAGCCATAACCATTGATGGCTTGGAGTAACTTCCCACTTCTGATATCCCATACCTTAATGGTGCGATCGGCACTGCCACTGGCGAGCAACTGTCCATCTGGGCTAACGGCGATCGCATTCACGGCGGTTGTATGTCCGGTGAGGGTTCGTAATAATTTCCCTGCCTTGAGATTCCAGACTTTAATCGTGTTGCTGCTGCCACTGCTAAACAACAGCTTGCCGCCGGGATGTAGAGCTAGGGCATAAATCGAGCCAGAGTTTTCTGGGTGAGGGAGGGTTTGCACCCATTTACCTTCCAGCGCCCAAACTTGCAGCTTGTTGTCACTACCACCACTAATTAAGGTTTGGCTATCCGGGGTGACTACTAAAGCATTGGCTCCACTCTCAAAGATCACCCGACATTTCCAGGTGCCCAGTTTGGAGGGTAGCGCCGCGATCGCTGTTGGCACATCCGCCACCTCAACATCAATGGTCGTGACCGGAAAACTTTCCCGACCCACAACTGCAATCGCTCGCTGCAAATACTCCTCATAGTCCTCATAAATTTGTGGAATCAGCGAGGAGGTTCCAGGCTCAAAAATCAGGTCATCAATGATGGCATCCGCTTTCTCGTTAATTGCATCCACCAGCATTTGCGGCATGGTGGGCACCCCATCGGCAATCTGTCGTAGTTCTTCCGCGTCTTGTCGCAGAATCGCTTCTAATGCCCAATATTCAGAGTCGGAAAGTTGATTAATCAGCTCGTGCCACTCAGGAGGTAAAAAAGGTCTTTGATCTGCATCTGGATTAGATGTAGGAACAGGCAGTTCAGACGGTGGCGCGATCGCTGGAAGTACGGATTCAACTGTTATAAGTCTGCCAGGAAGAGATTCTCGACTCGAAACCTGTGCTAGCAGAGTTTCCAGAGATGTTTCTAGTTCGCGCCTTTGAGTGGCGATCGTTCCTAGTAGCGCTTGAATCTCTGACTTCAGCGGCTGTAGATCGATTCCAGCCACTAGCCCCGCAATTTCCGATTTCAGCGGTTGCAGATCGATTGCGGCAACTAGGGATTGAATCTCTGACTTCAGCAGTTGCAAATCGAGTGTTGGGGTTTCCGCTTTTAACGGCTGTGTATCGATCGCCGTCACTAGTGATTGAATTTCTGACTTCAGCGGTTGCAGATCGATCGCCGTCACTAATTCTGCAATTTCCGACCTCAAGGGTTGTAAGTCAATCTTTTGAATTTCCGATTTCAGCGGCTCTACATCGATCGCAGAAATGATGGTTTGGATTTCCGACTTCAATGACTGTGCATCAATAGTTGAAATTAATGCTTCAATCTTTGATCTCAAAGCTTGGACATCGATCGCGGCAACTAGGGATCGGATTTCTGATTTCAGCGGTTGCAGATCGATCGTAGTGACTAATTCCTGAATCTCCGATTTCAACAACGGCACATTGATGGCTGCCGCTAGCTCTTGAATCTCGGCTCTTAGTGGCTCAATGTCGATCGTTGCAACTAATCCTTGGATTTCCGTTTTTAATGGCTGCACATCCACAGCAGAAATGATGGTTTGAATCTCCGCCTTCAACGGCTCTATATCGATGGCTGCTAGGTCCGTCAGAGACTGGTTTAGAGTTTGTCGCGATCGCTCTAGCGTTTGAATTTGCGCTTGCAAATCTCCCGTCTGGGATTCTAATAATCGTTTGCTCGTTTGTAGTGCGGCAACATCGCTGTGGAGTTGGAGTTTCTGAGTCGTAAACTCAGCAGCTTGAGCCTTGAGTTGCGTTAGTTCTTGCTGGAGCTGGCCCACATCAACCGCTAAAGTTTGCCGCGCCTCGTTCGTAGTGGCGATCGCTTGCTGGATTTCACCTTCCTGCGCTGCCAAATCCTGTAGCCGTTCTTGCCACTGCTGAAAACTAGCTTCCAGCTGCTGCTTGCGACCTTCCAAAGTAGCGATCGCTTGACCTAATTCCCGATCTTGCTGTTGTTGTTCAGCAATTCGAGTTTGAAGCTTTTCAAGGTCAGCTTGCAAAAAGCTCAAACTGGTTTCGGCTTGTTGCCTTTCTGCGGTTGCACTCAGAAGGGCTTGCTGGATTTCGGCTTGCCGTTGCTCGTAAGCCTGCAACTGTCCCGCGATCGCCTGTCCCTTTAATCGGGCTTGCTGCTTCTGGCGATCGTCAATGGCAACGGCACCTGCATAGGCACCCGGCGCAATCAACCCGGTGAGGAGCGATCGCTGCAAGTTTCGCTCAGCGAGAAAACTCAAGCCAAAGCTAAGGCCGAAAGCGGCTGAACCGATGACAATCCGATTGACTAGCATGCAAGCTTTGTTACTAATTCTGTCTGGGGCAATTTTGTGCTACTGCTTTACAGCCAAGGCATTCCCGTCACGGGTGAGTAGCAGCGACTAGAGAATATATAGCATTCAGTACACTTCTTCGAACTGAAGCGGCAATTTCCGGTACTCCGCAGTTTTTTTCAGTCTACTTCTAGAAAAGAAGGTCATTGCTACTTAAGTGGTGCTGCCTCCTAGATAGCAACTTCATGAAGCTAATGCCGTGTGAGTATCAATTTTTAATGAAGAGTGTCCGAATACGGGGATGGATTTATGGAGGCGTATGACAAGATCTTACGAGACTTAAATGTTGGGGCTGCTTCTACCAAAGTCCCTTTCTATCAAATTTTTTCAAGCTATTTGATTGCAATCAAAATAGTTTCTGTGTTGAGGAAGCTGGAGTTTGGATCGCTTCTTTCAACCCAGTTTCTACGTATCTTCACGCAACGGACCCATTGCCGAGTTTTGTTATTGAGGGAAATACAACCCATGACTATGGCAACAACGATCCAGAAGTTATCGATCGCGGCTGCTAGTGCTTCGGTGCTGGCGATCGCGGCTCATGCTACCCCCGCTGAAGCTGCCCGGATATTTGGTTTTGAAAGTAGTTACGAAGGTTTCCCAATCACAGGTAGTTTTACGATTGATGACACGACACCCGGAACCAGCCCTGTCCTTGGTTTTGACATCAGCTACTACGCCAAAGCCATTTCTCAGGCTACAGTCACAGGATATGGCCAGTCGTTGACATTTCAAGATGTTGATTTCTATGTTGGCAACGATCTGCTGGGTTCAGATACTGTAGATGCGATCGCCTTCAGTCTCGGTCCCATTCAGGATGCGCTAGATAGCAACTTTGTCGCAGTTCTTTTTCCTGGTTTTTTGTCTAGCTTTCAAGTTTCTTCCAGTTCTCTTTCAGAGGCTTTAGATGCCTTGGATGGAGCAACAGGAATTGCATTCGCTCCTTACTTAGCTGAGGACGGTGAAGAGCCTTTCTATGAAGTGAGTTTCTTTGAAAAGAAGGATACAGCATCGGTTCCTGAACCTGCTTCTCTCGTAGGACTTTTGGGTGTCGGAGCGTTTGTTGCGGGTTCTGCTTGGAAGCGTAAGCAGAACCCGCAACAACTGTAAATTCCGAAAAGCCCCAATTTTGAATCTTGTACGTTCATCCCGGTTGCCATGCCCTCAAAAGCATGGCTTTCTCTTTGTTAGCTTATAAGCGGAAATACTGACTTAGAATGTGAAGTTCTGGTTTTGAGACCTTGCTTAACTATCGGGTTGTGAGGCTAAACTCTTGTGAACTTGGTTTATCTGTTGCTCAAAACCTCTTGGGTGAGTGTTCTACTGGCGATGCTAACTGGGCTGCTGGGCGGCGCGAGTAGTACCGGACTCATTGCCTTGACCAACACCAGCTTAACCAGCCAGAATCCGCCTACTGCCGCCTTGATGCAAAACTTTGCGGGTCTGGGCTTAGTGCTGTTGCTCACCACGATCGCCTCGCAGATTTTGTTAGCTCGACTGGCCCAAGGCTCAATTTTTGAGTTGCGGCTGTTGTTAAGTCGTCAAATTCTGGCTTCCCCCCTACGCCAACTAGAAGCACTAGGCGCATCTCGGCTTCTGGCTACCCTTACAGACGACATTCAATCGGTTGCCAACGCCCTCTTCTCGTTTCCAGTGCTCTGCATTGATATTGCCATTCTGGTCAGTTGCCTCACCTACCTCGCGTGGCTTTCCCTGTCAGTATTTGGGTTGATGATGCTAGTGCTGGCAATCGTGATTGCTAGCCTGCAAGTGATTATTAGTAGGGCTAGAAAAGCCCTCTCTCTAGCTCGAAAAGAACAAGACAACCTATTACATCACTTCCAGGCAATCATTGCAGGCATTAAGGAGCTAAAGCTGCATTATCAGCGGCGACAAAGCTTCCTGACCGAAGATCTTTATGTCACTGCCACGGCTGCTCGTGACCACAACATCGCAGGCATGACCACCTTTGCGATCGCTGGAGGCTATGGACTTCTCGCCACCTTTTTAATCATCGGTTTGTTGCTCTTTGCCTTGCCCCGCTTTATCAGCACCAGCCCCGAAATTTTGTCTGGTTATGCCCTCGTTGCACTCTATTTAATGCTGCCCTTCCAAGGAATCTTGGGGGTGATTCCCGTTTTGAGTCGAGCCACCGTAGCCCTAGACGCGATTCAAGCCTTGGGGTTAGCTTTGGCAGAACACGCTACTGAGGCAACAGCGATCGCCCCTCCTCCACCCAATCCAGCTTGGCAACGACTTGATCTGGTAGAGGTGTCTCATGCTTACCGAGGCGAACGGGAAGAAGACGGGTTCTCACTAGGACCGCTAACTTTAAGCTTTCAACCGGGAGAAGTAGTGTTTCTCGTCGGTGGTAACGGTAGCGGCAAATCAACCCTAGCCAAGCTGATTACAGGACTCTACAGTCCTGAAGCGGGTGAGTTAAAACTCGATGGTCAACCGATCACCGATGCGAATCGGGAATGGTATCGGCAGCACTTCTCGGTGGTTTTTGCTGACTTTTACCTGTTCGATCGCTTGTTGGGGTTGGGCGATCGCGCTGATCTCGATCCGCAAGCCAAAGAGTACCTAATTCAGCTCCACCTCGACCACAAAGTTCGGGTTAAAGATGGCACCCTATCGACCACCACGCTTTCTCAGGGGCAACGCAAGCGACTGGCGCTGCTCACCGCCTATTTAGAAGACCGCCCAATTTACCTGTTTGACGAATGGGCTTCCGATCAAGACCCAATCTTCAAAGAAATTTTCTACACGCAATTGCTACCAGAACTGAAACAGAGAGGCAAAGCTGTCTTGGTGATTAGCCACGACGACCACTATTTCCATCTCGCTGACCGCATTGTGAAGCTGGATTATGGCAAGCTGGAATACGACAAGCGCATTGCTGCCTAATTTTGCCCGTGCCCAACCCTCGCCAACTTGCCTTTCTCGCCCTACGATCGATCCAACGAGATGCCTTTGCGGATGTGGCGCTCGATCGCGTCCTGCAAGATGCTGAACTCAGTAACCAAGATCGACGGCTAGCAACTGAGCTAGTGTATGGCAGCGTCAGACGGCAACGCACTTTAGATGCGCTGATCGATCAGTTGGGCAAAAAGAAAGCTCATCAACAACCACCCGATTTACGGGCAATTCTGCATCTAGGACTGTACCAACTGCGCTATCTGAACCAGATTCCCGCCTCGGCTGCGGTCAATACCACCGTCGAGCTAGCCAAACAAAACGGTTTTCCAGGGCTAACCGGGTTTGTCAACGGCTTCATGCGCCAATACATCCGCTTAGCTGAGACATCTGGCGATCCCTTGCAACTTCCGTCTGATCCCGTTCAGCGGTTAGGAACTCTGCACAGTTATCCTGACTGGATCGTTCAAGTTTGGCTCGACCAACTGGATTTAGCCGAAACCGAGCAATTGTGCGAGTGGATGAATCGTCCACCGCACATTGACCTGCGAATCAATCCTCTCCACACTTCCCTCGACGAAGTGGAGACAGCGATGCAAGCCGCAGGAGTAGCGGTGCAACGTTTGCCCCATTTGCCCCAAGCCTTGCGGTTACTGGAGCCTGCGGGTGCAATTCAGAAATTGCCAGGGTTTCAGTCAGGCTGGTGGATGGTGCAAGATGCTAGCGCTCAGTTAGTCAGCTATCTAGTTGACCCGCAACCTGGCGAGTTTGTAATTGATGCTTGTGCGGCTCCGGGTGGTAAAGCTTTGCATCTCGCCGAACTGATGCAAGATCAAGGGATGATTTGGGCTTGCGATCGCACTGCATCTCGCCTGAAAAAACTCAAGGAAAACGCAGAACGATTGGGCATCCACTCCACCGAGATCAGCATTGGCGACAGCCGCAACCAACCCCAATTTGTCGGCAAGGGCGATCGCGTTCTCCTCGATGCACCTTGTTCTGGCCTTGGTACACTCAACCGTCACGCCGATGCGCGCTGGCGACAAACTCCCGATCGTGTGCAAGAGTTGGCAACGCTGCAACAGGAACTCTTAGTCGCAGCCGCCACTTGGCTCAAACACGATGGCGTGCTGGTTTACGCTACCTGTACGCTGCATCCGCAAGAAAATGAGCAAGTCATTGAGGCTTTTCTCGATCAGCATCCCGATTGGCAGATCGAGCCACCCGCACCCAACTCCCCAGCTGCCGCCTTTGCCACCCCTCAAGGCTGGGTAAAAGTTTGGCCCCATCGTCAACAGATGGATGGGTTCTTCATGGTTCGCCTTAAGCTTGCAGTTCGGCAGGCTGCCGCCAGTTAATTCAAGCGATCGCGCTCTCATCTTTAAGGACGGCAATGTTGCGAGTGAAGAGAGCAATTTGCAAGCTTTATGCTCAGTGGTTAGACGACAAAAAATAACTCCAGCTAATGCACTGGAGTTCCCACACAGAGACCACTTCAATCGATTTTCTAAAAAGCTTAGCGAGGCTGACCGATGCCAGGAGTTTCTTCCTTCTCAACTTCAGGCACAATGTCAGGGCGATCCTTATCTTCCCAGCCTACAGGACGCTTAGAGTTGTACCAAGCGACCGAACCAATTGACACAGCTGCAATAAATCCAACGATATAAACCAAGGTGGCAGAGATGGGGAAATGAGGAGTATTTGTAGCAACTTCTGCTGTTGCCGCCGCCGCAATTAATAAAGACATCTTAATAACCTCTCTACGATTTGAAATACTAATTTACAGTACAACAACAGTAGCAGAGCTTGCTCAGAGGCTGGCTCTCCCCAGAGTTGGATTCGATCCCCCTTCCTAAGACAGTTCTTCAGAATGCGGGTGGCGCAGGCTCAGAATCAGCAGGCGGTTCAGGTTCCGCAGGCGCTTCTTCTACGGGAGCTTCTTCCGCAGGCGCTTCTTCTACGGGAGCTTCTTCCGCAGGGGCCTCTTCCACGGGTGCATAGTCGCTGGGTGGCGCTTCTTCTGCTGCAGGTTCAGGTGCAGGTTCACTGGGAGCGGCATCTTCATAGCCGCCGGAGTCATAGCCGCCGCCAGAATCATAGCCACCACCGGAATCGTAGCTACTTTCAGAATCGTATCCACCACCAGAGCTCTCGCTATTCGCAGCCCCAGTTTCAGGCGCAGTACTGCCTGAAAGCTCACGTTTAGGAGTGACGGGCTTAGCTTTGATGCTGCCTTTGCGCCCCTCAAAACTTGGTAGCTCAGGAAACTTCTGGACTGGCATGCCTTGCACAACTTTAGTCATGAATTCACGCCAAGTGTGAGCAGCCGTACCACTCGTCCCCCAAGTAGGGTCGTTGTTGTCGTTGCCCAACCACACCCCAGTCACAACCTGAGGAATATAGCCGATAAACCACAAGTCACGAGCTTCCTCAGAAGTGCCTGTTTTTCCAGCAACAGGCCGCCCTACCTGCGCTGGTCGACCTGTGCCAGACTGCACCACACCCTCTAGCATCCAAGTGAGGATGGAGGCAGTACCTTTATCAACCACTCGTTTGGGTTTAAAGTCGGCGCTGTAAAGAACTTGTCCCTGTCGATTGAGAATCCGAGTAATGCCGTGAGGTGTAACTGCATTCCCTTGAGCGGCTAATGTCCCATAAGCACTAGTCAGCTCTAGCAAGTTAACTTCCGACGCTCCTAAGGCTAGGGAATAAGTCGGCATTAACTTAGACCGAATGCCCATGTCTTTCGCCATCTTGACCACCGGATCGAACCCGACATCAATCAAGACTTTGACCGCAACCACATTGACAGAATAGGTTAAGGCGTCTCGCATCGAGACCCATCCCCGATAGGTCTTACCGTAGTTCTGCGGCTTGTAACCATCAACCGTGTACTGAGCATCTAGATACCCATCGGTAGGCGAGAACCCAGCCGCGATCGCGCTCGTGTAAACCAAGGTTTTGAAAGTAGAACCCGGTTGCCGTTGGGCTTGGGTCGCTCGGTTAAATTGGCTCTTGCCATAACCATTACCTCCTACCAACGCCTTTACCTCACCGTTGCGGGGGTCGAGCGACACTAAAGCGGCTTGGCTAAAACCTTCCGCCGAGCCATCTAGCTCTACGGCATCTTTAATTGCTTTTTCTGCTGTCTTTTGCCACTGACGATTTAAGGTGGTTTCAACCGTTAAGCCACCCAGTTCCAACGCTTCGGGAGAAACATACTTGGGTAGCTCCTGCTGGATGTAAGAAGTAAAATAGGGCGCTTCAATCACCAAGCGCTTTGGAGTGCTGGGTTTGAGTTGCAGAGGAGTCGCGATCGCCGTTTCCATCTCAGCCTTGCTGATGTATCCAGTATCAAACATCCGCTGCAACACAACGTTGCGCCGCTTGACAGCAGAGTCAGGATTGACCAAAGGTGAGTAAACACTAGGAGCAGGAGGCAACCCAGCAATCATTGCGGTTTCTGGCAAAGTCAGCTTGTCCACTGGCTTACTGAAGTAAACCCAAGCCGCATCAGCGACACCATAAGCCCCAGAACCCAAATAAACCAAATTCAAGTAGCGCTCTAGAATTTGCTCTTTCGGCATCTGCCGCTCTAGCTCTCGAGCTAGCATGGCTTCTTTCAATTTGCGCGTAATGCTACGCTCTTGGTTCAAAAATACAATGCGGGCTACCTGTTGCGTGATCGTGCTGCCGCCTTGCACCAAATCCCCTGAGACAACATTGGAGAGGGCTGCACGGACAATCCCTTGGTAATCTACGCCCTTGTGCTTATAGAAACGACGATCTTCCGCTGCAATAAAAGCTTCGACTGTGTTTTTGGGAAATTGACGGATGGTCAATTTTTCTCTTGTAGCAGGCCCCGACTGCTGTAGGATAGTTCCGTCAGCGGCTTTAATCGTGAGGGTGCCGTCTCGGACAAAGGTAAAGATACTTCCGGTATCCGGTAAAGTGCTCTCCAGAGACCACCAACCAATTCCCAAGGCACAGATACCACTAGTCAAACCAAGCCCCAACCAAAATAAGCGATTCTGGTGAAGCGGTTTTGGGCCTCGGAATGGTCGCAGAATGGGAGCGAGTCGTGATCTTTCAACGCGAGCAACGGCTTGAGTCGATAATTGCTTAACGTTCGACTTTAACCGCTTCCCTGGTGGTTTGGGCACTTTCTTGCGCCGCTTTTTAGGTTGCGATTGATCATTAGAGGCGATTGGTCCAGGTTCTGCTGACTCAGCATTATTGAACTTGGCCGAAAAACCCCTGAGCCTTGAGATAAACTTTGCCACTGTAGCTCCTCACTCGCCACCACACACCAAGCCGCTCTTCGCTCTTAATTTTAGGGCTTGGTATCCCAATATGCACCCCAATGATCGAAATCGTCCTATCGTAACCTCAGTCTAAAAGTCAAGTGTTCATAACCTTTTTGGGCAAAAAAATTAGCTAAAATAGGCTTAAACACCCGCATGGCCTAGCGCTAGAGCCGCGACTAGCATGCCCAACACTAAAAACGGTTGGGCGCTCGCTTGGTACTTCACGTCATTCTTGAGAGGATCACGCAGGAAGTACATATCCTGGAAGGTGATTTGGGGAATTACGAGCAGTAACAAAATGACTGCATACAAATTCTGGTGAATACTGACCAGATAAGCCGCGACCCCGGTTTGAAACACATCAATCATCAGGACGCAGATCCAAGCAGCAGTGGTGACACCAAACATGACTGGTAGCGACTTTAATCCCAGCTGGCGATCGCCCTCCACACTCTTAAAGTCATTCACGATCGCAATGCCCAAGCCCGCAAAGCTATAGAACAACGTTAAAACCACAATTGTGGGATTGAGATCCCCAAACAGCGCATGTCCTGCCCACCAAGGCAAAGCAATATAGCTAGCTCCAAGCGCGTAGTTACCCAACCAGCCATTCTGTTTCAGCTTCAGTGGTGGAGCTGAGTAGATATAAGACACCAACGAACCCCCTGCCGCCAAAGCCGTCAGCGTGGGAAATGTATGCCCTGCCCACTGATCTAGGGCGTAGGCAATACCAATACCACCCAGCAGCAAGGCCCAAATTTGGACCTTGACTTGAGGTAGAGAAATGGCTCCCGAAGGAATGGGGCGGTAGGGTTCGTTGATCGCATCTAGATCTCGATCATAAAAATCGTTGATGGTTTGGGTGTAGCCCGTCAGCATGGGTCCCGACATCAACATACAAGCGGCTGAGATCAAGACATTCTCTAGACTCCAACTGAAGCGTCCGCCAGAAGCTGCACCACAAACGACTCCCCAGATTAGAGGAATCCAGGTAATCGGCTTCATCAGTTGCAGGCGAATCTTCCAAATCGAGGTTTCTCCTGCTTCCGCTCCTTTCATACCTAGGAGTTGCCGAGCTTTGGCACTCCGATTAGCAGCCTCTGGAGCAGTTGTGCTCAGAGGTGCAGCGGTATTGGCTTGCACCTCTAGATCTGCGGCAGTATTTTGGCCTTGTGCCACCTCAACTGCTGGAGAAACGTTGGAGTCTGGAGTTAAGGGAGTCGGGTCAGACATAGGGTTTCTAGATTCCATGCCTAGTCCAGGCAATTAGTGCTCAACAGATCTTATAGATTAAAACGAGATGATTAAGTAACCATCTTGGAATTTGGCACCTGTCACGGGTTTACCGCTTAATTCCGGTGGCAAGGAAATGTTACGCCGTTGGTCCCCTGCTTCAATCGTAATTTCAGGGCCATTTTGAGACAGCTTAACTTGCTTTTTGTCAAAGCCTGGGAGGAACAGAGCGACTTTGCGCTCAGCCACATTGACTGCGATCGCTCTAGGCGCTTGATCGGCTTGGCTGAAGTCAGGCAACGCATCGACTAAAGGTTGCCAATCATCTCCTGTTCGCACCGGAAAAGCATTAATTTTGAGCGGATCAAACTCAGTGGTGACAGTTTGAGCCACAGCCTGACTCACCATTGCTTGGTTCAAAATCACCCCGCCTACGGTGAGACCAATCTGCTGAGCACTGCCCCACAGATAACGAGCCGTTGCGATCGCTGCTGGGTCGGCGGTGGTAACTAGGTAGGCTGCCACACGATGAGGATTGGTAACAGCGGCTCTCCCGTCGTCTAATATATTGCTCACCTGATTCGTCGGCTGAGCCCAATTATCCGGTGACCAACTGACGTTTAGCACAGTGCCAACTAAAGGCTGAATAAAGGGAGATTCTAAAATAGTTCTGCCTAGATCAGAATCGGTAAACACCTTGCGAAAGCGGCGCACATACCAACTCAGCACTTCGGGCATACCCAGCATCCGCAGCGTACTTTGGTCGCCGGAACCGTCATAGACAATGACATCATACTGACCGCTGGCATCGTACTCGCGCAAAGCATTGAGGGCCAAAGCACTATCCATACCGGGTAGCACCCCCAACTCTTGACCAAACACAGCCTTTAAGATTGGAGTCCGTAAATACTGGGCTTCCAGTTTCTTCACTTCTTCCCAACTGCGTTCTAGCAAAGCAGCGCTTTGCAATTGCACAGCCTGCAAGTTAGAGGCAATTTCCTGAGGGTCAGCCGTCAAAGCATTTCCCAACAACACACCCAAGTTTGGGTCTGGCGCTTGACCGACGAGCAGGACTCGCTTACCTTCACTGGCATAGCGTTTAGCAGTGGCGATCGCAACCGTTGTCCGACCTGTGCCACCTTTTCCTAAAAACGTCAAAATTAAGGACATTAAAAGCTTCCTATAACAACAGCGCGCAACTCATTTGCTGCCTAGGACTTCTATGCTAAATGGCTGCACTGAAGGCTGTCCTCAGCTTAGCGGTAGGTTCAGCGTCAACCACTGTAAGAACGGAGCGCTTCAAGACTGGCTCACTTCAGCAACCGTCCTATTGGCTTACTTCTATTTCATCCTCAAAAAACCAAGTCGCAAATTTATCATCAAACTCTACGAGCACGCCCACACTGCTGCTATCCACCATCCTGAAATCACGAATGGTGCCAATTTGGCCCAATTTACTAATAACAGCAGGCGGAACGCGATCTCTCAAACGGCGAAGTTGTACTTTTTGACCGACTTTCATGGTTGAACTTAGTTGAACTCAATTGTTACAAACCATTTCACAGTCTATCAGCGTCTTGCTATTGCAACAGCATCCCTAGCGGCAAGAAATTTGGTTCCATCAAAAACCCTGGCCTCTGCTCCTGCGGTAAAGTCAAATGGGCTGGTAGAGGTTGCACAATCAACCGCCATTGCTGGCACCATATTGATACTGTGCAAGGAAACTGCGATGTTAGCGAAGCGGATTTTGCCCTGCTTGGATGTAAAAGCAGGACGAGTAGTAAAAGGAGTCAATTTCGTAGATCTGCGTGACGCTGGCGATCCGGTGGAGTTGGCGCAAGCCTATAACGCAGCTGGGGCTGATGAGCTGGTCTTTTTGGATATTACAGCAACCCACGAAGACCGAGGCATCATTTTTGATGTCGTTCACCGTACCGCCGAACAAGTGTTCATTCCTTTGACGGTGGGTGGAGGCATCCAAAACTTAGAGACAATTAAGAATTTGTTAAGAGCGGGAGCTGACAAAATCAGTTTAAATTCTGCGGCGGTACGCGACCCAGATTTAATCAATCGAGCCAGCGATCGCTTTGGTAGACAGTGCATTGTCATTGCCATTGACGCTCGGCGGCGACCAGATCCCAGCAACCCCGGTTGGGATGTGTTTGTACGGGGTGGGCGAGAAAATACAGGACTCGATGCGATCGCCTGGGCCAAAGAAGTCGAGCAACGAGGAGCGGGTGAATTGCTGATTACCAGTATGGACGCGGATGGCACCCAAGCAGGCTACGACGTAGAGCTGACCCGCACCATTGCTGAGCAAGTGCAGATCCCAGTCATCGCCTCTGGCGGTGCCGGAAACTGTGAGCATATCCATACGGTTCTAACTGAAGGTAAGGCCGAAGCAGCCCTGCTGGCATCTCTGCTGCACTACGGTCAGTTAACGGTGAGCCAGATTAAGCATCACCTTGCTGATCATCAGGTGCCCGTAAGGTTGCTGTAACTTTGGCTAGTTTTACTCTCAGCCTCTCCTGATAAAAAACTGATAACAAAGGCAATTCACTGAAATCACAGACAGCGGTCTAGATCCCGGACGGAGCTTACCGGTTAGGCTATCTTAATTTCTGTTACAATCCGTAAAGATTGCCTTTCGTAAACAACCAATGTTTACTCCTTTGATCGTTCTCGCTATTTTGATGGTCGTTATTGCCCTCGTGACCTGGGCCTTGCGCCTGATGCAAGAAGCCATTGAGCATCAAGAATTTTCTTTGATGCTGGCAGGGTGCTTAGTTGCGACAGCCGCCGCTGCAATCATGGGAGTTTATCTGATGATGGGCGACTACATGGGTTACGTGAGCCAGCTCGCCCAGCGTCCTTATGTAACCTACACTTTTTCCGAACTGCCGATTTGGGAAATTCAAGCCGAAGAAGTAGCCCAAATCAGCCTACCGCTGCATCGAGAAACCTTACAGAAGCGTGCTCCTCAAACCTTCGCTACTGTAAATCCCTAACAACAAGAATATTGGTGTCTCGTTCTTTCGACAGAAAATTCATAAAATGCTTGGGGTTGCTAGGTCTAACGCAGCTCTGAGCAATTCTGAGATAGCAGGTGAAAGCTTAAAACTCGATAAGATTCGAAACTTAAAGTCAAAATTATACAAATTTCCTGGGCTAGGAAAGCAGTTAAACTTTACTAGAAATTTCTCTGCATCAGGTTAGAAATACGGAACTAGAGGCCACACTAGAAGGGCTTAGCTTAGTGCTTCACCTCTTCACTTCTAGACTTAGCATTAGACATAGCATCTGGTTCGATCTAGGGTCCAATCTATCCAACCTTTGACCTGCTGTGAGGCTAATTTAAACAACTAAAGTTAAGTTGATAGTCCAATAATATTGGCATTTATCATTTACAACTTTGTTTGTAGTCTCACCAGTGTCTTTGGGAACTTTGAATAAAGTGGATGAGTTGCTCACCCAGATCTTCCGCAGAAATCTATTAACACCCGTATGGACAACGCCATCCCAGAACTTGCGATTCCCGAACTTGATAATATTAGTCGTCAGTTAATGAGCCTAGAAAAACCTCAAAAGCCCAAAATGCTCGTAGTAGATGATGAACCAGATAATCTGGATTTGCTCTACCGTACCTTTCGGCGTGATTTTCAAGTCCTACGAGCTGAGAGCGGCGTCATGGCGTTGGACGTGCTCGCCACCGAAGGTGAAGTAGCGGTGATTATTTCAGATCAACGCATGCCAGAAATGAAGGGAACGGAGTTTCTCAGTAAAACCGTCCCGCAATTTCCCAATACCATGCGGATCATCCTGACAGGTTTTACAGATGTTGAGGACCTAGTAGAGGCTATCAACTCTGGACAGGTATACAAGTACATCACTAAGCCCTGGGACCCTAACGAACTCAAGGCTGTAGTGCAACGAGCCGCAGAAACTTACGAACTGCTGAAGCAGCGGACTGAGGAGCTACGACGAGCCCAAGCCCAGACAAATCTACTCTCCGCCATTGTCCATGTTGCCCAAAGCTCCTCCAGCTTAGAGGATTGCTTAGAACCGATTGCGATCGCCTTTGGCAGAAACTTCCTGGCGTATGGTTGTATTTTGCAATTGGTAGAAGGTAACGCTTTAGTGGCAGGTCAGGGCACTTACAGTACAGCCGACGGTCTAGAAAACTGGCTAGATCAAGATCCACTAGCGAAAGCAGCGATCGCCAATCAGCAAATGCAAGTTGCGGTCAACATCCCCACAGATGATGCTTTGGCTAGTGTCGGCCACTATCAAACCTCTGGCGTGCAAGCGCATCTCATTGTCCCTATTACCTATCGTGGTGAAGTCTTGGCAGTACTCTCGCTGCAATGGAAAAAGCCTTGCAAGTTGCGGGAAGACGAGTTGACCTTGATTCACTTATCGGCTCAGCAAGTGGCACTGGCTTTAACCTGCACTCGCTACTATCGTCCCGTGGTCTAGGGTTTAATTTGGGCCAAAAATGCATTTCCATAGTTTGGGTGATCGAGGGGTGGGTGCGATCGCGCTCACCAAACTTTCTAAAACCTCATAAATCATGGGTAAGCATCGGCATGTTTAGTTACCAAGCTTGTCTTTCATGCCAAGGTAGAGTAGTAGGCTAGTGTAACTGGCCTAATTTTGACGCGGTTTTATAAGTTTGGTAATGACACCCGATTGCGATCGCAAAACTTCTTTAGTAGAAAACAGCCTTAGTTCTCAACAAACTGTAGAGCTACAAAATGCGGCTCAAGCCGCTCCGATTCAAGCTTTATTTGACCGGATTGCTCCCATCTATGATCAACTTAATGATTGGCTGAGCTTGGGGCAGCATCGAATTTGGAAACAAATGGCGGTCAAATGGAGCAATTGCCAACCAGGAGACACTTGCTTAGATCTGTGCTGTGGCAGCGGTGATTTAGCCCAGCGGTTGGCTCGGCAAGTTGGCCCGACGGGTCGAGTGGTTGGCGCAGACTTTTCTAAAGCCCAGTTAGCGATCGCTCAGCAACGGCTAGAAGCTAGCTCTTGTCCTGCCATTATCGATTGGGTTGAGGCGGACGCATTAAATCTTCCCTTCTCAGATGCTCAATTCGATGCAGCGACAATGGGTTACGGGTTGCGCAACGTGACCGACATTCCCCGTAGCTTAAAAGAATTACATCGTGTCTTAAAACCAAAGGCCAAAGCAGCGATTCTCGACTTTCATCGTCCTGCTAATCAAGATTTTCAAGCGTTTCAAGCTTGGTATCTGAATACCATTGTGGTGCCCTTGGCAGAACAATTTGGCCTGCGCGAAGAATATGCTTACCTCAGTCCTAGTCTAGAAAAGTTCCCTATCGGCTCTGAGCAGATGTATCTAGCTCGTCAGGCTGGTTTCTCTGAAGCCACACACTACCCAATCGCCGGGGGTACGATGGGAGTATTAGTTGTGACAAAAGGATCTGACTAAGTACCTTGGAGCTGTCTAACCTCTGGCTTTTCGCTGGTCCTCCTGTCGTCGGTGGCATCATTGGCTACTTCACCAATGATATTGCCATCAAGATGCTGTTTCGCCCCTATCGGCCCTATTATCTGGGCAAGAAGCAACTGCCATTTACGCCTGGCTTAATTCCCAAAAATCAGGAACGTTTGGCGAAACGAATTGCAGATACCATCATGGGGTCTTTGTTGACTCCAGAGGAATTGCAAAATCTAGCCCGTCGCCTGCTGAAGACAGAGCGAGTTCAAGGAGCCATTCTATGGCTGCTACAGTTAGGGCTAGATCAAGTTCAGGCAGATAAAGAGCAAAAAACCGCCAAGATTTTAGGTGGCATTCTACGGGATTTGTTGGGCCAGTCGATGCCGCGCTTGCTCAAAGTCCTAGCGCGGCGAGAAGATTTTTTAGAAACTCAGTTGAACCAGATTTTTGATCAGGTTTTGTTGGAGTTTCAACTGACAGAAGACCAAGCGAGCAAATTGTCAGACTGGCTGCTACAAGTCGTGCTACCACCGGATGTGGTTCGCCAGGCCCTAATCGATTTTTTGACCGATCGCAACATTCAAATTATTGATGAGGGCTTTCGGGAAAAAGCGAGTGGTACTTATTGGGTCGTTGCCAATCTCTTCGGGCTGCGTAACTCTTTGACCCGTCTACGCACTTTCTGCCTGGATGAACGGGAAGCTAGCAACACTCGTATTGCCGAGCTGATTTTGTCCTTAGCCGTAAAACAGCGCTTGCGGGAGTGGTTGCAAAATCTGTCTTTACAGAATTTGCCCGTCTCTACCGTTCGGCAGCTACGCAAAACCATGCGTGACAGCGTGCGGCTTTATGTGCAGAATCGGGGAGCTGAGGTCTTGCAGGGCTTGAGCAAATCTATCGACTGGGAAAACATCGCGACGATTGTGCTCAGCCGCTTACGCAATTCTGCTGTGGTTAATGCTTCCTTAGAAACAGTGAGTCAGGAACTCGCTTTGGTTCTAGAACGATATTTAGAGCGAGATTTGGAATCTATTGTGGCGCAAGCAATTCCAATTTTAGACATCGATCAGGTGATTATTGATCGAGTCAAAGCCACTTCTGCGGCTGATTTAGAAGGGGCGATTCAAGGCATCGTCCGTAGCGAATTACAAGCGATCGTCAATTTAGGTGGCATTCTTGGTTTTGTCATCGGCTCTTTTCAGAGCATTTCGTTCTTGCTACGCTGACTCAGCGGAAATCTAGTCACGGTTAGTCAGGCTCAACTAAACCGCTATCCATATCTTTGTATAGTTCTTTGAGGTTCTGTTGTTGCACACGACGAGACACACGGCGATACCGCTTAGTTTCCAGTTTAGGTTCGTACTGAACTTGTCCTTCTTCTCCGCTTTTCACTTTAGTGGTTGATTCTGCGTCTTTGAGGCGGGCGATCGCGGTATACCGAGCGACTGCTTCATCCAGCGAATTTAGATAATCCTCGTAGCGTTCCCAGTCACCCCGAACCGCGCAGTTCGGTTCATCACGGTGCAAGCAATCACTGAATTGACAGTTGGCACTTGCCAAGCGCTGTCGTGCTTCTGGGAAACAGTAAGCTAAATCTTCTGGCGCACTATCCACTTCCGGCTGGTTAAACCCAGGCGTATCAGCTAGCAGCCCTCCTGTAGGTAGCTCGAACAATTCCACATGCCGAGTGGTGTGGCGACCCCGCCCCAACTTGCCGGAAACGCGACCGACCCGTAAGTCCAACGTTGGAATCAAATGGTTAATTAAACTCGACTTGCCAACGCCAGAAGGTCCCGCCACTACCGTGATTTTTTGGCTCAGGCGCTGTTGTAATTCCGTCAGGCCATCCTCTTGATACACGCTAATCAGAATTGGTGCATAGCCCCATTGGTTGAGGCGATCGCACCATTGCTCCTGTTCGGCTGGTGTCAGCAAATCTCGCTTATTCAAACACAACACTACGTCTATCCCAGTCGATTCCGCTTTGACTAAAAATCGACTCAGTTGATGTGGGTCTAGCGTCGGTTCTGCTAAAGCAAACACCAACAGAATTTGATCCACATTAGAAATGGGGGGACGACTTAACTCAGATGTGCGCGTCAAAACCTGGGCAATCGCGCCTCGACCACCTGCCCAGTCGGGTTCTTCAATTTGTACGCGATCGCCCACCATCACCTGCTGACCAATCTTCTTCAGCCGAGCGCGACGGGTACATAACAACTCTGTCACTTCTAATGTCTCTGGCTCAGCAAACAACAAGTGAGCAGTGTCTAATCGCACCTGATAATAATTTGCTTGAACAGCCACAACCGTTCCGAGAAGCTGGGGTGCAGCTTCGGCAGCATTGAGTTCTACTCCAGCAACATTCATGTAGAAACAGTTGGCCGTCGAACCCTTAAAGCAAAGAATTCACTCCGATCTTCCACTAGTTCAATGCCGTAACCTTCCATTGCTAGACTGTCAGGCACTTGCTCAATCGGTTCTCCTGGATCAAGCCAGACCTCTAGCAGTGAACCAGGAGCCATTTGTTCTAAGCGGAGCTTGGCTCGCACAAAGTTGAGCGGACAGGGAGTGCCACGCAGATCAATTTGAGCATCTGGAGTACCAGAGTTCGTCAATGATTCAGCGTTACTCATCCCCGAAACAGTCCTCCCAGAAATCCTTCTAATCCGCCTTTACCCGTGCGATCGCCTTTGATTTTGGCTAGCTTCTCGAGTAGCTCTCGCTCCTCAGCCGTAATGCGATTCGGAATATCAATTAAAATCGTAATTAAGTGATCCCCCCGGCTGACA
Organism: Trichocoleus sp. FACHB-46; assembly: GCF_014695385.1. NCBI lineage: Bacteria > Bacillati > Cyanobacteriota > Cyanophyceae > Leptolyngbyales > Trichocoleusaceae > Trichocoleus > Trichocoleus sp. FACHB-46. The sequence continues at coordinate 66,564 of NZ_JACJOD010000014.1, forward strand.
GGATTGCCCAGGCGAGGCACGCCTCGATTTTCCAGCGTTAATACAGTGCTTGGCTGTGTCCCAGGTGGAATCAGCAGTTCGGCTGGACCATCTACTGTATTCACCTCTAAGCGACACCCTAGAATTGCTTGAAGGTAACTAATTTTTATTTCCGAAAGGACATTAATGCCATCTCGCTGAAATTCTGGGTCTTCGTTGATGAAGAGGTATACATAAAGGTCGCCAGGTGGGCCACCCCGTTGTCCAGCATCGCCTTCACTGGAAACTCGCAACCGAGTGCCATTATCAACCCCAGCAGGAACTGTAATCTTCAGCTTCTTGGTTTCCTGCTTTTGGCCGTTACCACTGCAAACCTCACATTTGTCCTCAATCATCTGCCCAGAGCCATTACAGGTCGGACAGACTGAGACCTGAGTAAAGCTCCCAAAGGGAGTGCGAGTCGCGCGACGCACCTGGCCAGAACCCGTGCAAGTAGAACAGGTGCGCGGTCTAGTTCCCGGTTTAGCACCAGAACCGCTGCAAGTTGCACAAGTTTCTAAGTGACTAATCCGGATTTCTTTTTCACCACCAAAAACCGCATCACGGAAGTCTAGCTTCAGGTCTAAACGAAGGTCATCTCCTCGCGCCGGACCGCCACGTCTCCGCCCAGTTGAGCCCATCCCCCCAGAAAAGCCGCTAAAGAAGCTTTCAAAGATGTCCGCAAAACCCCCCATATCGCTCATATCTTGGAAGCCAGCTCCCGCTGCGGAGCCTACGCCTGCTTCACCAAAGCGATCATAGCGAGAACGAGTTTCTGGCTCGGAAAGAACTTCGTATGCCCGATTAATCTCTTTGAAGCGCTCCTCAGCCCCATCCTCTTTATTGACATCAGGATGGTACTTCCGTGCTAAACGACGATAGGCACGCTTAATTTCCTCCTTGTCAGCGTCTCTAGAGACACCAAGTATTTCATAGTAATCGCGGGCCATAGAATGCTGTTCTGGGGGTGATTGAGGATAAAAAAATAACTAAAAGAGCGGAACGAACCATTCAATAGAGTAGAGCATTACCACCGGGGCTAGTCGATGGCTTCGTAGTCAGCGGCTACTGTATCATCATCGAAATTCACATCTTCGTCTTCATCTTGAGAAGCTTTAAAGTTATCACTGCCATCGAACGTGGGGTCACCGTCAGTGAAAGAGTAGTCTTGATCGTCGCTGGAATCTGCTGCTTGTTGATAAACGGCTGCTCCAATTGCAAACAAGGTTTGCTGGAAGGTATCGAGCCGCTGCTTCATTTCTTCAATACTAATGGAGCGATCGCCAAGAGCGGCTTGTAACTCTGTCGCTTTTTCGTTAGCTTGAGCCTTGAGAGCGTCCCCAATTAAAGCACCATTGTCTCTAATTGTAGACTCGTAGCTGTAGAACAAACTGTCTGCCTGGTTCTTCAGTTCGACTACCTGCTTGCGTCTAATGTCCTCGTCTGCAAAGAGAGAAGCTTCTTGCCGCATCCGCTCAATTTCGCCGTCACTCAAACCCCCTGTGTTGGTAATCTGGATGCTTTGTTCGCGTCCTGTACCTTTGTCACGGGCCGAGATCTTTAAGATACCGTTCGCATCAATATCAAAAGCTACTTCAATTTGAGGGACACCGCGAGGGGCTGGAGGAATCCCAGTCAGCTGGAATTTTCCTAGGCTTTTGTTGTCTCTAGCCATCGCCCGTTCCCCTTGGAGAGCATGAATCTCTACCGAGGTTTGACCATCTGTCGCGGTCGAGAAAACTTGAGTCCGACTGGTTGGAATGGTTGTATTCCGTTCAATCACCTTGGTAAAGACTTCTCCTAGCGTCTCAATACCTAGGGATAGAGGAGTCACATCTAGGAGCAGTAAGTCTTTGACTTCGCCACCCAGCACTCCACCTTGAATTGCAGCACCCAAAGCCACTGCTTCATCAGGATTCACAGAGCGATCGGGAGCTTTACCACCGAAGAACTTCCGAATTGCGTCTTGTACCGCCGGAATCCGCGTGGAACCGCCCACTAAAATAATGCGATCGATGTCATCAGTTTTTAGATCACCATCTTTTAGGGCCTGACTAACCGGGTCAATGGTGCCCTGGACTAAATGGCCTACCAGTTCTTCAAACTTAGCTCTACTGAGATCCATCTCCAAATGCTTGGGTCCAGTCTCATCGGCAGTAATAAAGGGCAGGTTGATGGAAGTTGTCACTGTACTAGACAACTCAATTTTGGCCTTTTCCGCCGCTTCCCGCAGACGTTGAAGTGCCATCTTATCCATTGAGAGGTCGATGCCTTCTTGATCGCGGAAGCAATCAATCATCCAGCGAACAATGCAGTTGTCAAAGTCATCGCCGCCGAGGTGATTGTTGCCTGCTGTGGCTTTTACTTCAAATACTCCATCGCCTAACTGCAAGACGGAAACGTCAAAGGTGCCACCACCTAAGTCAAAAACCAAAACTCGTTGGTCTTGATCTTGTTTGTCTAAGCCATAGGAAAGGGCAGCAGCAGTCGGCTCATTAATAATGCGCAGGACTTCCAAGCCAGCAATGGTTCCTGCATCCTTAGTTGCTTGCCGCTGAGCATCTGTAAAGTAGGCAGGAACTGTAATCACAGCTTGGGTAACAGGCTCACCCAAATAGTTTTCAGCATCCTGCTTGAGCTTTTGCAAGATCATGGCTGAAATCTCTTGCGGAGTATAGGTCCGTCCGCGCACCTGCACATCAACGGTTTCGTCTCGACCTTTAATGCATCCATACGGAACCCGACCGCGCTCAGCTTCGGTATCTTCCCAGCGGCGACCGATAAATCGTTTGATACTGAAGATTGTATTCTCAGCGTTGGTTACGCCTTGACGCTTAGCCAGTTGCCCAACTAAGCGATCGCCAGCCTTACCAAATCCCACAATACTCGGAGTTGTCCGCCCACCCTCAGAGTTCGAGATAACGTTCGGTTGCCCGCCTTCTAAGACAGCAACACAACTATTCGTCGTGCCTAAGTCGATACCAATGACCTTTCCCATAGCTAGCGGCGGTTAATGTAGGACAACAGAAGTGGACAGAGCTTGAGCGTTTGTGGAACCCTAATCTCAAAGCATTGTTCTTTGCCTTGAGATTCCGTAACCAATCCAACCCTTAAGCACTCAGAAGCTAGACTACCCGTAACTGCATCTGAAGCTCACAAGGATTCCTGTCAAATCAAAGCCTATCAGCTGTCTCCATGACCTCGGTCACTCTCCTCAGAGGTTACCACGGGGTCTGGAGCAGCAGCAACTTTCACCATTGCGTGACGCAAGACGCGATCGCCAAGCATATAGCCTCGGACTAACTCCTCTACAACGGTGCCCTCTGGATGCTTATCTGTGGCTTCTCGCATCACTGCTTCATGCAGGTTTGGGTCGAAGTCTTTACCTTCAGATCGCATCGGCGAAACGCCAACTCGCTTCAAGCAGTCTACGAGCTGCTTGTAGACACTCTGATAGCTCTTGTGAATGTTCATCTCGCCGTCATTTTGCGGCTTGATGTGGGAGCGAGCCCGCTCAAAGTTGTCTACGACAGGCAACAACTCGGTAATGGTGGAGCACTTAATTTTTTCTTCTAGCTCTTCTTTTTCTTTCTGAGCCCGTCTGCGGAAGTTATCAAAGTCTGCGGCGATCCTGACATATTGATTAGTCCGGTCGTCTACCTGAGTCCTGAGAGACTCCACTTCTTGAGATAACTCTTCTAGAGCTGCCTGATACTCAGATTCACTTGCAGCATTATCAGGCTCCAAAGTGAAACTTCCATTCTCAGAGCTTGCTGCTGTAGGACTATCATCATTGGCCTGGGAGGCCAAGTTGAATTCTTCGGAATTTAAATCTGCTTCTATTGACATGGTTTGGTCGGCTATTTCTTCAGGAGACCCAGAAGAATCAACTGTCAGATCTTGAAGGTTCTCTGGCTGATTTTCTTCACCCATCATTGTGCACTAATCCTACATTAAGAGAATGCTACCTTGACAACCCCGCTCTTGGCATTCCCTAAAATGCCTTAAAGGAAACTCCATCGCCAAGAGTTGACTAACTCTCAACTGGCCAACCACGAGCTAGCAGCCGTAAACTTCCACGACATACCATTCCTCATTGTAACGACTGGGTCAGTAAGTGCCTTGACTGACTTGACAATTGCGATCGCAGCTCCAGGATTGCCTAATCTGTAAATTGAGTCTTTGCAATAAGACGCTTATCTGTCTCACTAAACATAGTTGAGTTAGAAAATTCACAAATTGGGCAATGAGTTATTTATAAGTGCAATACCACCAAAGTGTGTTGCAAAATCCTACTAATTTTTAGCTCAAGGGCTATGATCTTGAGAACTTCGTTATAGTCTAAACATCAAACCAAAGGTAGATAGCCTACGCTTTGGCGACTGCTAATTAGCTGAATAGCAAAAATACCTAAAGCCAATTTAATTTTTGCCTTCCCAACTCACACTCTCCGTCATAGCCCTTTGAGTTTAAAGGACCAAGATGATAGAGCAGTCTCTAGGCGTGACCTTTAAACCTCCCAGCTTGTCAAGGCTAGAAGTACTCAAGAATCCAAAGAATAGAGAGTTGGGATCATAGATTTACCAAACATCATATTGCTACTCGTAATTCTGCCCAGGACTTGTGGGAACACTTAAAAAGGAGATCTTCTTCATCAGCTATGACTAACTCTTCATCACAGCGGCGCGCCCTTATCGTCAAGAATGACTTCTCTCCCTTTGGGAATAAGCTCATTCAGTCTGGGTATGTCAACCACGAACAGATGCAGCAGGCTCTGATTGAGAGTCGTAAATCTGGCAGACCGATTACAGAAGTTCTAGAGACTATTACAGGGCGTCAACTTACTCCCGACCTGCTGCGGCAGTACAAGAAGCAGCAGCTTTTTGAACTGAAGATTCTCTATGGGGTTGAGTCCCTTGACCCTGAAGTCAGTGACATTACTGCAAGTCAGGTGGGGCATTTAATTGATACTCTGATCCCCATTGACATTTGCCGCCGCTACCGATTAGTACCGCTCTCTAGGCATGACTCCCCCCCTGGTGTCTTGGTCGCAATGGTTGATCCTGACAACTTAGACGCTCAGGATGACCTCAATCGCATTCTGCGGGCTCAAGGCTTAGCTTTGTCTCGGATGGTGATCACGCTGGAAGACTACAACCAGCTGATTTCTAAATACTTAGATGAGCAAGTTGAGAAAACTAAGCAAATCGAAATTCAAAAGTCTGTTGATGTTCAATCTGACTTGGAAGGCTTAGAAAATTTGGATCTTCAGGATGCCCCTGAAGATATGGAAGCCAATCTAGATGATGTCGCCAAAGGAGCATCCGACGCTCCAGTCATTAGCTTGGTCAACAAAATCCTCATCAAAGCGTTGCAAGACGGAGTCTCTGACATCCACATTGAACCCCAAGAGGAATACTTAAGAATTCGTTTCCGCAAGGATGGGGTGCTACGTCAGGCATTTGATCCACTACCCAAAAAAATCATTCCAGCCGTCACAGCCCGCTTCAAGATTATTTCTGAACTAGACATTGCTGAGCGTAGAGCTCCCCAAGACGGTCGGATTCGGCGGGTTTTTCAGGACCGCAAAATTGACTTCCGGGTCAACACCCTGCCTAGCCGTTATGGCGAGAAGGTAGTTTTACGAATCCTTGATAACTCAGCGACTCAACTGGGCCTAGATAAGTTGATCTCTGATCCAGACTCCTTGCAGATTGTCCAAGAGATGGTTAAACGTCCCTTCGGCCTAATTCTAGTGACGGGACCGACTGGTTCTGGTAAAACCACTACTCTGTACTCAGCTTTAGCAGAACGTAACGATCCAGGCGTCAATATCAGTACGGCAGAAGACCCAATTGAGTACTCTTTACCGGGTATCAATCAAGTCCAGGTCATTCGTGAAAAGGGTATGGACTTTGCGGCCATTCTGCGGGCGTTCCTTCGACAAGACCCAGATGTGATTCTGGTGGGTGAAACCCGGGACAAGGAAACCGCGAAAACGGCGATTGAGGCAGCCTTGACTGGGCACTTGGTATTAACCACCCTTCATACCAATGACGCTGCTGGCGCGATCGCTCGTCTAGATGAAATGGGCGTAGAACCATTCATGGTTTCTGGAGCCCTACTTGGAGTTGTGGCTCAACGTCTCATGCGACGGGTCTGCCCCGAATGTCGGATTCCTTATAACCCTGATCCTAACGAACTAGCCAAGTTTGGGATGTCTAGCACTCACGATGCGGGAGTCACTTTCTATAAAGCGAACACACTACAGCCAGAGCAAATTCAGGAAGCTAGAGCGCAAAATCAGCTTTGCTCTGTTTGTAATGGCGTTGGCTATAAAGGGCGTAATGGTGTTTATGAGGTGATGCGAATTACGGAGCAACTGCAAGTTCTGATTGCCCAAGGTGCACCTACGGAGCGGATCAAAGAGGTTGCCGTTGAAGAAGGCATGCAGACCTTACTCGCCTACAGTCTTAACTTAGTGCGTCGAGGTGCTACGACATTAGAAGAAGTGGAACGGGTAACCTTTACTGACACAGGCTTGGAAGCTGAGCTTAAAGCTAAGCGCAAGAGTTCCCTAACTTGTCGGGTTTGTGGAGCTGAGGCTAAACCAGAATGGATAGACTGCCCTTACTGCACTACTCCTCGTTTCCAAGATTGACGAAAACTGAGTTAACTACTTTTGCGATCGTCCCCAGCTATAGGCGAATCTTACCCATCTACCTTGAAATTTGTGAGAGAAATCTATGGAATTAATGATTGAAGACTTGATGGAAGAAGTGATCGAGCGGGGTGGTTCAGACCTGCACCTTTCTTCTGGACTGCCTCCCTACATTCGCGTCAGTGGTCACTTAACTCCTACAGAGCACGAAGTCTTGACGTCTGAGAGCTGCCAGAGACTTATCTTCAGCATGCTAAACAACACCCAGCGGAAGAATTTGGAGCAGAACTGGGAGCTAGATTGCTCTTATGGTGTTAAAGGATTGGCTCGTTTCCGAGTCAACGTTTATAAGGACAGAGGAACCTACGCCGCTTGTTTAAGAGCTTTAAGTTCCAAAATTCCTAGCATGGACCTCTTAGGGTTGCCAGACATTGTCCGAGAAATGTCAGAAAAGCCTAGAGGCTTAGTGCTCGTTACTGGCCCAACCGGATCGGGTAAGTCAACCACCTTGGCTTCCATGATCAACAACATCAATATGACTCGCGCAGAGCATATTCTCACGGTTGAGGACCCAATTGAATTTGTCTATGAATCAGTTAAGAGCGTGATTCACCAGCGCCAAGTCGGTGAAGACACCAAGAGTTTCGCGAATGCGCTAAGAGCGGCTTTACGGGAAGACCCAGACGTCATCCTTGTAGGTGAAATGCGGGACTTGGAAACGATTCAACTTGCCATCTCAGCCGCTGAAACAGGCCACTTAGTATTTGGTACATTGCATACCAGTTCTGCTTCACAAACCGTTGACCGGATGGTAGACGTGTTTCCCCCGGAGCAGCAAATGCAAGTACGAGTACAATTATCCAACTCCTTAGTTGCTGTCTTCAGTCAGACTCTCGTTCCCAAAAAGAACGTCAAGCCGGGTGAATACGGTCGAATCATGGCTCAGGAAATCATGGTTGTCACCCCAGCTATTGCTAACTTGATTCGAGAAGGAAAAACATCCCAAATCTATTCCGCGATTCAAACAGGCGGTAAATTAGGGATGCAAACCTTGGAAAAAGTTTTGTCCGATCTCTATAAAGCTGGAAGTATTTCTTTCGAGGCTGCCATCTCGAAGACTTCACGACCTGACGAGATGCAGCGGATGATTGGTGGAGCACCTGCTGCGGCCCAGGCAGGTACAGCCGCTAGACACTAGTTAAGTTGTAAGCAAGTTCTAGTTTCTGACTAATAATGACTTATTGAATCAGTCATGCTGATTAGCAGAAACTAGAAACCGTTACCATTTAGCCATGTCTCGAGTAATTTTTACAGGTCAGATAAGTTAATAAATATCTGGGGAGAAGTAGCATCGCTGTTTTTGACAGTGGATACTAAGTTAGGCTTCGCTGCTCCCCTAAACCAATTTTGAGCCAATTTAACCACTTTTAGCCAGATTTGCACTATGCCTACTTACATTGCCAGTGCACGTGATGCCAGAGGAAATGCCAAAAAACAAAAAATCACTGCAAATTCTCCGGGTGAAGCTCGTTCTACGTTAAGAGAACAAGGCTTTGTGGTCCAAGACCTTAAGGAGGACAAGAGCCTTGACCTTAGTAAGATTGACCTTCAGAAGTTTCAGCTTGCTTTCACGAGCGTTTCAGTCAAAGATAAGGCCGTTTTCTCCCGACAGTTTGCTGCGCTTGTGAATGCTGGGGTGGCAATGGTTCGTAGTTTGGGTGTGCTATCTGAGCAATGCACAAATCCCAAACTCAAAGCATCACTTCTAGAAATTAATGGAGACGTACAGCAAGGTACTAATCTATCGGATGCAATGCGTAAGCATCCCCAGTGCTTTGATATGTTGTACGTCAGCATGGTGCAAGCAGGTGAGGTAGGCGGTGTACTCGACGAGGTACTCAATCGTCTAGCTAAACTTCTAGAAGATATTGCTCGGTTGCAAAACCAGATTAAGTCAGCAATGGCTTATCCTGTAACCGTCGGTGTTTTGGCAACGGTTATTTTTATTGGTATGACCGTTTTCCTCTTACCAACCTTTGCTTCTATCTTTGAGGAATTAGGAACAGAGCTGCCAGCTTTTACCCAAGCTATGCTCGCTATTAGTAAATTCCTAAGAACTCCCCAGTACGTTGTAGGCCTAATTCTGATTCTCTTTGGCCTTAGTTTTGCCTATAAGCAGTACTACAAAACACGGGCAGGTCGCGAAACTATCGATCGCTTGTCCCTGAAAGCACCTTTGTTTGGCGACTTGATTCAGAAGACTGCAACTGCTCGCTTTTGCCGTACTTTCGGAGCCTTAACCCGCTCTGGAGTGCCCATTCTTACAGCTCTAGAGATTGTGAGAGATACGGCGGGTAACCAAGTCGTTTCTAATGCGATTGATGAAGCTCGGAGAGAAATTCAAACAGGCGGCATGATTAGCATTGCTCTCCAGAGAGAACAAGTCTTCCCAATCATGGCTATTCAGATGATTAGCATTGGGGAAGAAACTGGGGAAGTTGACAAAATGCTGATGAAAGTCGCTGACTTTTATGAGGATGAGGTGGAGCAGGCAGTAAAAGCTCTAACCAGCATTATGGAACCGATTATGATCATGTTCTTAGGAGGCATGGTAGGTTCGATTCTGCTTTCCATGTATCTGCCTATGTTCAAGGTTTTCGAAAGCATTGGCTAAACATTAAAAGGCTTTGACTTTCAGTTTCTCTAAACCCTCTGCTCTTTAGTAGGGGGTTTCTTTGTAGCTAGGAGAGTCTGAATTAAGGATGGTTCAGCTAGTACAAGTTCTCACTAGCATTGATTCAGGCAATGTTGATTTAGACAATGCTACTTTCGAAACATTGAACTCTGAACTTTTAAGCCTAGGTACAATACAGAAAAGGTCTATTGCTTACTCCAAAAGTTTAATAAAGTTATGGCGATTAAACCATCTCATTACGAAGAGCTATTAGCTGAGTACAGTAACCAGCTAGCAGCGATCGCTCTATTAAAACAGCATCGGCCTTACTTAGAAATGGTGCCTAGCATGCGCCGTTCCGAAGAGAGCATTATCACTATTCCTTTACCCTTAATCAGGGTAAACCAAGCTGAGCAATTTCAAGAGCATAATGCTGCTGATTATAGTCAGGCTCGTCCCAGGGTTAAGGAATTAGTTCGGCTGCCTTGTGAGGTAGCCATTATGATGTGTGATCCAGAATGGAAGATTAAAACGGGAGTTGAGATTTTAGTCTTTATTCATCGCCCTCAAGAAGACTTTTCTACCTTATTGGGACGTTGGCGACAAACTCAAGTATGGCTCGATCGCGGGTATGAATGGCTCATGCCGCCACGCTATGAACATATTTTGAATGAGGGAGCGGAAGCTGTTCATCCTCTGTTTATCACTTTTGATGAAACACCAGCCAGAATCAAGCGTGGCCTTACAGGGGCTACGCTACCTTTCGTGAATCAATCGCTTGGCAGCGTGAATGAGGTAGAGGAGGCAGGAGAGCCTGAAACTTCTAGCAGCTTAAATCTGGAAGAATGAGTGCGAGTTTGCAGCTCGCGGCTACCTTAGAGAAATTGCAGGGAGATCGTAAACTTTTCAGGCTTGAGAGACGAAATTTCGAGTGTATAGTCTCCATCGGCAGGAAATTTGCCGCGCCAAACTTGCGGCTGTTGCCCATTCAAGTTACCGATAGACTGACCATTGGGTGCGATCGCCTGGATACGAACCGACCCTTGTATCACCTTAACTACTCCTGTTTGGCCTCGCCTAGCCGCTAATAAGTATCGGCGGGGCTGTTCTGGAACAACGCTTCCGGCAACTTTAGCGCCCGTTGCCCCAGGAGCAATTGTAATGCGAGCGATCGCTTGGGTAGAGACTGCGATCGCCTGGCTTAGCGGTGTAATCGCTACTTCTAGCTTGTAAGCCCCACCACCAACCACTTGGATTAAGTAGTCGTCATCTTTGGGCAACTGACCCGTCCAGCTCTGAGTGGCGTAAGCAGCCGCATCAATGCCTTGTTGATCAGACCTTAGTAAGTTCATTGTCACCTCAGGTCCAGTCAGGGCCACTGTCATAATTTGACCTTGCGCGGCTCTAAGAACATAGGATTTCAACGGTTGGTTTTGTAAGTTGCCCTGGATGACGCTGGAAATAGCTCCTGAATCAAATTGAATCGGTTCAGCCTGATTCGTTCTAGATGAAGTGGCATTGGCATCTTGCTTAGAGCCAATGATTTGAGAAGCTTCCGATTGAGGAATCCGAGCCCCAGACACCCAAACCTCATTGCGCTGTGGTCCACCTGCTACGGTCAAGCGCCACAGCACTGGTACCGTTAGCGCTAACAGCAGCGTGATGGCAATGCCAACACTCACGCCGATCCAGCGGTGCCATTTTTTGGAACCTTTCAAAGTTTTATTTTGGTTAGCAGCTCCAAATTGTACGAAGGGGCGATCGCCACTCATAGCCTGGCTTAACTTGGACGACAGAATGGATGAACCCGCAATAACGGCGGCAGAAGCTGCAACATTGGCCCCGGAATTTAGCTGGGTCGTCGGTACAGCCGTTTCTAGCAGAGGTTGCAGTTCAGTAAGCACTGCTTGAGCAGACTGGTACCGATCGCCTGGACGTAACGACAGCATCTTGTACAAAATGGCTTCAAAGCGATCGCTAATCTGCGCATAGGGGCGCAACTGCCAGTTTAAGGTGCCGCTATCCAGCAAAGTCTTGGGTTCTTTGCCAGTTAACAAAACTAAGCTAGTGGCAGCTAAAGCATATAAATCGCTATGAGGATGTACCTTGCCCGTTTGTAACTGCTCTGGAGGTGCGTAGCCTGCTTTGCCTACACAGGTAATCTCCGAAGGATAAGAAGAAGTGGAGAACGAAGGAAAAGCAGTATAGAGGTAATTAGCAACCGATTTGACCGCCCCAAAATCAATCAGGATGGGCAAACCCAGAGTAGAGTTAGCAGCCACCTCTTCAGCTCGGCTAGGTCGCAGCCGTAAAATAATATTTTCGAGAGAAATATCACGATGAATAATGTTGCGATCGTGAATGTAGGTCAAAACTGGTAACAGATGACTAAGAAACTGCAAGACTTCTAGCTCTGAAAACACTTTTCCCTGCGTTTTTCTCTCTTGCAAAAGATGACGGTAAGTTTGACCATCCACAAACTCTTGCACAGAAAATAAACGTTGATTATCCTCAAAAGCGGCTAGAAACCGAGGAATTTGCGAATGCTGAATTTGGTAGAGTACCGTAGCTTCTCGCTGAAACAGGGCCTCGGCTTTTGCCAATAAAGCTCCATCTTGCTGCGGTACCGCCAACTCCTTCAACACGCAAGGTTCATTAAAACGTTCCACGTCCAGCGCTAAATAAGTCCGGCTAAATCCACCTTGACCTAAAACTTGCTGAATTGCGTACCGTTGCCGTAACAGCGTTCCTACAGGAATTGAAGGGGGCGTCATTGCTATTTGTAGTTCTTTGCCAAACCATCCCAACTTGGCCAGAACTCATAGGTCCTCACCAAGGTAATGATTCTTACGTATTCAGGCTGGAACTACCACGGTGTTACACCCCTCAAGGCTTTCAGCCCCAGAGGATGAGCAATGCTACAGCAAAGAACTAGAAAAATTGACTTTGTATATGGCAAAAATCAATTTTCCTAGTGTAAATGATTCAAAGACTGAAGTAATCACCCGAAGTTGTTATCGCACAAATTGCGGCATCACTTCCGCAGCACTCAACAATCCGTAGATCCCACGCTGACGCAGATTAAACCCAGCTTTGAGATAACCGAAGGCGGGACCGCAGACATTAGCAGCCATGCTGGTTTCATCTCCTAAAGTAAAGGTGTGAGTTGAGATTTTGCCCTCAAAGGTTCGTCCCGTCACTTGGACATTAGTGCTAAGGGGCTTCTTGGGGTTACGAGTATCAACTACGCCTCCCACAGTGACGCGATCGCGAGGGCAGATGCCTGCCAGCTCCAACATCACATCATCAGCATGTTCCATATTTTCTAGCGTAATTAGACCATTGGTTTGGTCCAACAGGGTTTCTATCTCGGCATCGGTCATGGCTCTCGCTTTTTCGACGTTGTAGCCAGGCAGATGGGCGATGTCTTCTCGCACGGTTGCTCGATAGGCTTCCCAGTTAGCAATCCCTACCCCAAAAGTAATTTTGACGCTGTGAATTTCCGCATAACTTTGGGCTGCTAAAGCCGCACCCGCCGTCAATAAGCCAGGAGTCGCTCCACATCCTGTCATGTAGGTAATTCCTGCCGCTTGCAATTCCGCTTGCATGCCTAAGAGCTGTTCTACGGCACTAGTGCGCTTGATCGCATCCACCAGCACCCCTTGCCAACCTGCTGCGATAAACTGCCGTGCCACAGAAGCCATAAATGTGTTGGGCAAGTTTGGTAACGCTAAGAAGTAGCCATCGACGTTACCTACCTGTTGAATCAAGTCAGCAATGCTGTTATTACTCAGCACACCTCCAGTTTCTAGGTATCCAATAGAACCTTCAGCCTGATATGTCGTGATACATTGCTGCGGAGATAACCCTTCAGATGCATAGGCGTATCCCTTTTGGTCGGCTACTGCGACCCAGAGCATCTCTTGTTTAGGAGCGAGAACTCTAGCCGCTGCCTGACCCAATCCGCCAAAGCCAAGGATTCCAACTCGAATGGGTGCCTTTACAGACGAAAAACTGGATGGAGAATAGTTCAAATTTGTCGCTTGCGCTTCGCTCATTACCGATTACATGAATCAAATTAGACTCTCATTATCCTGGGTTATTTAGGTGTTAGATCAACCCATAGGCGGAAGAGCAGAAACATTAGAAATGATTTTATATTTTTGTAAACCTTAATTTTGCGGTCTCGCTCTCCCTTGACTGGTTTGGAGAGTTAAGCGAAACTGACAGTTACTGGGGTAAAGCTCACTTCAAATAACAAGTTTCGTTAAGCTTCAACTCTTTATATCTCGGTTAATAAAAATTCAGCCCAGTGGCTAACTGAGGTCCCTTCTCTTAAAATCATATAAACATTTAATAATGCAGCGTCTTAGTGACCCCTGAACGCGCTCCTACCTAAATCACCCTACAGCCCTCAGCCAAAGCATGGAAACATTGGAGTTTGTGATTTACCCAGATGGTCGGGTCCTGGAAAAAGTAACCGGGATTGTTGGTGCCTCTTGTGCTGAAGTTACCGCAGCCATTGAAGCTCAGCTAGGGCAGGTACTCAGCCATGAGGCGACCTCAGAGTTTTTTGCTACAACGGTGCAACAGGCTACGACGGTATCCACTCAGGCTACTTTTAGTGAGTGGTAAGTTGTTTATTCAGTTTTGTCCTTGTTTAATTTTTTGACAAAAAACTATGTCACACTTTAGCCAAATTAAAACTCAAATCCGCAACCTCACCTCCTTACAAGCAGCATTGAGCGATCTAGGAGTTGACTGGAAGTCTGGTCCTCAGGCTGTTAGAGGATACCGTGGGCAAACCACCACGGCTGATCTTACTATTGAACAGAAGAATGGTTACGACATTGGTTTTAGCTGGAACGGCAGTGCCTACGAGTTAGTGGCAGATTTGCAGTTTTGGCAACAAAATTGGTCTGTCGATCGCTTCCTCAACAAAGTGACGCAGCGCTACGCCTACCACACCATTGTCAAGGAAGGGGCGCAATCGGGGTTTCAAGTTGCTGAGCAACAACAAAATGAAGACGGTTCAGTTCGCTTAGTGCTACAGCGCTGGAGTGCGTAATGTCTGACTTTCCTTCACCTTTCGCAGACCCTAACAGTTCGCATGTGGGAGGTGAAGGCCAAGCAAACTTGCGGACTGGTTTTGAACCAGAACTCGGTGGTCACTGGCGGGACGCTGCTGAACGCTCTGGTCTGGAGCCAGAACTGGGCGGCAGCTTTAGGCAGAAGGGAGTCTACGTTGATGAGATTACCTGCATCGGCTGTAAGCATTGTGCTCATGTGGCACGAAATACCTTCTATATCGAGCCAGATTATGGGCGATCGCGAGTAATTCGTCAGGATGGCGATCCGGAAGACATTGTTCAAGAAGCGATCGATACTTGTCCCGTAGACTGCATTCATTGGGTAGACTACACCGAACTCAGGCAGCTAGAAGAAGAACGGAAGTATCAAGTCATACCACTTCCCGGTTTTCCAGTTGACCGGGCTGTGATTGCTACCAATCGTCGCCGTCAAAAGCTGAGAATTCGCCGTAAGTGATTTGTTAGCGTTGATTGGGCGATCGCCTAAAGAGTTAAAAATAAGCAAGGGTGTCTAGTTACCCTTGCTTATTTTTTATGCTTATCTGGGCTTGGAGCAGCATTCAGCCTAAACGAGGGGGTGATGTTCTTTGAGCAACTTTTCTGCCCTTGCTTCATCTAGTTTGTAAGCTAGCTTTCTCGCCTCATGGGAGTCACGGGTAGTTTTAGCAACGCTGAATGTAGATCCAACCGAGAAGGTTAGGCCCATGCCCATAAACCCTTTAGTCCAGTTATCTACGGGCAGATAAGCAATGCCGATGGCTGTTGCAGAAATTGCGAGAGCAAAAGATGCCCAAGACTGAATAAGCCAGCCTGGGCTGTGAACTTGAGGTCCCATATCTTGCATAGTTTACTGATCGCCCCTTGTAATTCAATTGGCTTTGTGGCTCAACGTATCAATTCAAACAACAGCTACATGAATCACAAGGGCAGTTCCTGAAGTGCACACAAAAGCATAGACGGTATTAGCCTGCCTGGGTTAGGGAAAGCACTGCCTTTACTTCGCAAGCCATAGCTTAGCTTCATTCTAAGAAAGTGCGGACCTGTCCATCTGGGCTTAACACCACTCGAACTCGTGGAGATTGGCCTCCCTGAATCGGAGTTACAAAAGCCTCACCGACTAAAGGCATTCCCGTGCGATCGATGTAGTCTCCTGCCGATTGGCCTAAAGGAACGATGCGCTGAATTGAGCCATCTGCCCCAATCAGAAGCGTGTACTCTAGCGTCTGGGTCAATCCTTCTGGTGGTTGCCAACGCTCCTCAAAGTAACTTCTCACTTCGGCTACTTGAGGAATGCTATCAAACGCAGAACCAGCAGCTACGTCAGCCGCAGGAGCTTGAGCCGCCTCTGCACCCGAACGAGCAGTTTCACCTGCTGCCTCTGGCGCTGCGGCATTGCGAGCTGCATCTAGGGTTGGAAGCTTTGCTGCTGCTGGTGGTGGCGGCACAGGTTCTGCCTCCGGCACATTTTCCAGTTCAAACTGTGGCGCGGATTCAGCTTGGGGTGCTAGAGCCACTGGTCCAGACTCTACCGGAATTGAGGCGATCGGCTTATTGGTAGTAGGTGCAGGATTTGAACTAGCACCTGCTGGAGCGGGCGGCACTGGAGCCAGAGCGATCGCATTCGGAGCAGCCGTATCCGGTACTGGCACAATCGGCAATCCTGACTTGAGCGCTCCTGCGGGTGGCGGTGGCGGCACCATTTGAGGAGGGGCAGGAACACCTAAAGGTCCAGTTGCTACTTGTCCTGGCACCATTGCTTGCTGCCCGGTCGCTTGAGGGGTCGAAAGGGAGACCGCTGTTTTTAGTTCAGGCGTCGGTTGATCCAGACTCTTAACTACTCCAGCAGTCACACCAGCGGTTAGCAAAACAGCCGCAGCCGTAGGTGCCCAAGCTGGCAGAACTGGAACCCAGCTACGTTGATTCAGCTCGGGCAGCGCCATCGCATCTGCCGCATATTCATCTAATGCAGTGGCTAAGTCAGCCAATTGAGTGGCGCTTAACGTGATGAATGGTCTAGACAATCCACTGGCTAGAGAGCCTAGGTGAAGTCTGTGAGACAGAAGCCCTTGTGGTTCCAGAAAAATTCTGGGTGACTCAAGCACCAATGGAGCCGAGGGAGCCGCTGCCTCCGCCGCACTGGCTAGCTCACCAGATTGCTCAGTTGAGAGGGCATCCGGTTCTGGCTCGATGACGCTCAGCGCCGCAGTCCTCGCTGATCTCGCAGCATTGAGATCGATCGGAGGAGAAATTAATGGTGGTGCTTCCAAGGTTGCGACTGACGATCGCCCCCCGGCACTGATCAAAGCGGGCGATTGCTTGAGAAAGTCTTGAACGTAGGCACTCACCGCATCAGACAGTTCATCTAGCTGAAAGCGATCGCCCCGTAAAGAAACCTGCTCAGAGTCTGTCAAACGAGGGTCATCCAAACTCAGATGAAATCGCAGTTTTCTCAGGAGTGGACGACCTGCCCAACGAGACAATGGCGAATCATTGGCAACGATTTCTAGGGTGCAGGTGGGCGGAGTATACCGTCGCAGGACTGAGGTAGACAAAAAAGGCATGGGTGGTTCTGGAATGCGTCGGAGTAGGCTAGGCAATCGGAACTGAGTGAAGTAAGGGTGCTAACCCATAGGGTTAGACAGCGGCTACGCCATCCCGTGAACGATCCAAGAGGGCTAGCCAGAAACGACGAGGGCCACCAGGCGCACCGTAGAACAAGAGGTCGATCAGCAGCTTGAGCGCCAAGTGAGTCAGGATGTCGGGTGGCGTGTCTTCCCCTTCTTCCATGCGCTCCTGATAGGTGTTATTGAATTTGTCTAAATAATCTCCTAGAAGCGCCGCTTGGTGAGGTTCCTTGTTTTGTTCTGTGAGTTGTTCGAGTAGCGCCACAGCCCGACGAATTAATTCTTGGTGCTGTTTGGCCAGGTGACAACTAATTAAAACGAGCGATCGCGCCTCCTCAACATCCAACTTCTTGCGCCCCCCCTGGCCCTTACGTAGCGGACTCGACTGCCGCAACCGCCATAGAGCCACGCGATCGCTCACCATCTCTTCTAGGTTTAGATCTGTGGCTGCTTGCAGCATGGCCTCAGAACCAATCCCTGCCAACGCCTCTAGGGCCAGCAATATCAAGTCCAGATGAGCTTTGATATTGTCCAGTTGTCCAGAGTCAGGTTGGGAGGGTAGGGGAAACTCTTCCCATTGAGATGAAGCAGGCGGCTTAACGGTGGAGCGCATATCTTCAGGATAGAGAACGGGGCAAGACACAAGCAGACGGTTACAGGTCTTGAAACAAGACTGGGGCATCAGGTAAAGCTCTTAACTTTTACCTGACAGGAGAAAATAGGAATGCGAGGGTTTAAGGGCCATTTTAGCTAGTCTAACGAGTAGCCTGACGCAATCCAATCACCCTCTTGGATAGAGACAGATCCAGTCCGCCTCTTTCCTAAGATAGACCGCTGCGATCGCAGAAATGCTCCTGAGCTGTTGCAATTTTACTAACTGAATGGTCTACCTTCATTTGAGATAGGCAACCGTTACGCCTGAACCGCCTTCCGCTTGTTCAGCTAGTTCAAACCGCTCGACTTGGGGATGGTGCTTGAGAAATTCATGCACGCCTTGGCGTAAACGGCCAGTGCCATGACCATGAATAATCCACACGGTTCCCTGACTTTGAGCCTCTCTAATCGCTGCTTCAAGGGTGGCTTCCGAGTCGGCCACACGACTGCCTCGAATATCTACGGTATTGCGAGAGGTGCGAATCACCGGAGCAGGCTTTACCTCTACCGGAGCAGGTTCTGGAGCTGGTTTGGGTTTGGCTACTATTTCTGGCTTTTGCCCGTCCAGCGATTCGACATCCTGGAGCTTCACTGTCATTTTCATCAAGCCAAACCGCACGGTCAGCTCGCCATCGTCATCAGGACCGCTAAGGACGTCGGCGGTCTGACCTAAGCGGGGAATCCGAATGCGATCGCCCACTTGGGGACGGAAAGCAGGCTTGGGTGGTGCTGGCTTCTGTTTCGAGGGCAGACGGCGACCCGCAATCTCATTCAGCGCGTTGGTGGCTTTTTGCGCTTCCTGGGCGGTCATGGGGCCTTGCTGCAACTGCCGAATTACCTGGGCAATTTCCCCTCTGGCTTGGGCAATCGCGTCTTGTACCGCTCGTTCTTGGGCCAGTTGAAGATCCCGTTCCCGCTCTTGGAGTGCCGTTGCTTTCTGAGAAACTTGGCGATGCAACCGTTCTGCTTGCTCTAGCAGTTGGGACGCTTCTTGAGCTTTGGTTTCTTGCTGTCGGCGCTGCGCTTCTAGACCCGCAATTACCTCGTTTACCTCTTCGGACGCGCCACCCACATATTGCTGGGCTTGGGTGGTGATTTCTGCCTTTAAACCGAGACGGCGAGCGATCGTCAAAGCATTCGAGCGGCCAGGAATGCCCCACAGTAAACGGTACGTGGGTGAGAGCGATACATCATCAAACTCAACGGCGGCATTTTCAAACCGATCGTCTTGGTACTTCAGAGCTTTGAGTTCGCCGAAGTGAGTGGTCGCGATCGCCAGTTGAGCTTGATCCGCCAAGTATTTCAACAAAGCTACTGCTAGGGCACTGCCCTCAGAAGGATCGGTGCCTGCGCCGACTTCATCAAGCAGCACCAGCGATCGCTCAGTCATGGCCTCAAGAATGCGACTAATGCGACGAATGTGCCCAGAAAACGTGGAAAGACTTTGCTCAATCGACTGCTCATCGCCAATGTCAGTCAGAACCTGGTCAAACCAAGGAATTTCTACAGGTTCGCGAGCCGGGATAAACAGCCCCACCTTCGCCATCAAAGCCGCTAAGCCCAAGGTTTTCAGCGTCACGGTCTTACCGCCCGTGTTGGGTCCGGTGATGGCGACCACACGAATTTGGGGCCGAATCATTAGATCGATGGGGACTACGGCTCGCCCTTGTTCGTGCTGTTGTTGCCAGACCAGAAGTGGATGGCGCAAGTTTCGCAACGTCACGTTTTCCCCTGCCACTCGATCGACAAAGCGGGGTGGGTTGGCTTGCAACCATAAGCTGTAGCGGGCGCGGGCTGTGGCTAGGTCGAGGGTGGTCGCGATCGCCAATAACCGTTCCAAATCTGCTTTAACTTCAGCCACCTGAGTCGTCAGCACTTGGCGTACCGCTTCTTCTTCCGCCTGTTCTCTCCGCAGCAATTGCCGCAACTGGTTATTCAACTGCACCGTGGAATGAGGCTCGACATACAGCGTCGCCCCACTCATAGAAGTGTCATGAATAATGCCCGGAATCGCGTCTTTCTGCGGCGCTTTCACCGGAAGTACAAAGCGATCGCTCCGCTGCGTAATCAACTGTTCCTGCACCGCATTTGATTGCCGTTGCAAAATGTTTTGCAACATTTGATAGACACGATCGCGCACCTGCTTTTGCTGCTCGCGAATTTCGCCCAATTTGGGGCTAGCTCGGTCCATCACCTTGCCGCGCTCGTCAATGCAGCGGTGAACTTCCTGTTCTAATTCTGGATAAGTTCGTAGTTCTGCCACTAACTCAGTTAAGACGGGCACATCCGTCTGGTTGTCGATCACGCGGCGGAGGTTACGCGCTCCTGCCAATGTCGTCGCGATCGCAAACAGTTCTTCTCCAGTCAATAGCCCTTGGCGCTCTGCCCGTTCTAGCGCCTCCCCAATATCACTAATGCCCTCAAACGAAAGCCCCGATGTGAGGCGACTTTCTAGTTGATAAACTTCTTTGGTTTGGGCCAGCAACCCTAAACTTTCATCTAATGTAGTGGGAATGGTGAGGTGTCGCGCTGCGATCGCCCCTAACTTGGTAGCCGCAAAGGTCGATAAATGTTGGCACAGGCGCGGCCATTCTAAAAGGTCTAAAGTTTCAGCTTGAATCAAAGTCTGAGTGCCGAGTCTCAACGAATGGGTGACTGGGAATTGATTAAATAATCTTAAACTTAGCGAGTCCGAATCATCGAACCTCTACGCTTCTATCTATATTGTAACGAGCTGCTTCTGTCCTGCGATCGCCCACCATCCACACCCAGCAAGATTAGTCTTTTGAAGATTGAGAATTTCGGCCAGCAGGCTGATCGTTAAGTTCTTTTAGCTTTTGACAAAGAAATAGATAGTCCAGGGTTAAACTAAAAACCGCTTAGTGCTTTCCCGGATAGACAGACAAAATTACGCGATCGCCACACCCTTAATCGAAAAAGACCAAATCCTTAACGCTGACAAGACCCATCCTTCACCCAAATTTGGTAGTCTAGTCCAAATGGTCTTGTGAAGAAATAGAAGCGTGGAAATTCAACTTGGGCGGGGTAAGACGGCTCGTAGAGCATACGGATTCGACGAAATTGCGTTAGTGCCCGGTCAGCGGACGCTTGATCCAAGCTTGGCTGATACAAGCTGGAAGATTGGTGGCATCGAACGGCAAATCCCAATCATTGCGAGTGCGATGGATGGAGTCGTAGATGTCAAAATGGCTGTGCTCCTATCTCAGTTGGGAGCGTTGGGTGTATTGAACCTAGAGGGCATTCAAACCCGCTATGCCGACCCCAACCCCATTCTGGATAGAATCGCTTCGGTAGGAACCACTGAGTTTGTTCCCCTGATGCAAGAGCTTTACGCAGAGCCGATCAAGCCAGAGCTGATCGAGCAGCGAATTCAGGAAATTAAGAGCCAAGGCGGTATTGCTGCGGTTAGCGCAACTCCCGCTGGAGCGGCCAAGTTTGGTTCGATTGTGGCTAAAGCAGGCGCTGACCTGTTCTTTATTCAAGCAACGGTCGTTTCTACAGCCCACCTATCTCCAGAGTCCATTGTGCCCCTGGATCTAGCTCAGTTTTGCCAAGAAATGCCTATGCCTGTGATTCTAGGCAACTGTGTCACCTATGAAGTGGCCCTAAACCTGATGAAAGCAGGGGCGGCAGGCGTATTAGTCGGCATTGGTCCAGGTGCGGCTTGTACTTCTCGGGGAGTCCTGGGTGTAGGGGTACCTCAAGTTACCGCGATCGCCGACTGTGCCGCAGCGCGGGATGACTACTACCAAGAAACGGGCAACTACGTCCCCGTGATCGCGGATGGCGGACTGGTGACAGGTGGCGACATCTGTAAGTGTATTGCTTGCGGTGCGGATGGGGTGATGATTGGCTCTCCCTTTGCTCGCTCAGCTGAAGCACCCGGTCGCGGTTTCCACTGGGGTATGGCGACTCCTAGCCCCGTCTTGCCACGCGGAACCCGAATTCGGGTCGGCACCACAGGCACCTTAGAGCAAATTCTCCGTGGTCCTGCCCAACTTGATGACGGTACTCACAACTTCCTCGGTGCTTTGCAAACCAGCATGGGCACCTTAGGAGCTAAAAACATCAAGGAAATGCAGCAAGTTGAAGTCGTAATTGCTCCCTCTTTGCTCACCGAAGGCAAGGTTTATCAGAAAGCGCAACAGCTAGGAATGGGCAAGTAATTTTACTTCCCAACAAATTCTTAAAACTTTTCCGGTCTCTACCCAGGAACCCTGGAAAAAATAAAGCTGTCGCTTACAATAGAAGTAGCGGAGACGCATGTTTCCGTTCACTCCTCACACCACACTCCGCCTGGACTTACCGTTCGGGCGGTTCTTAATTTTAAAGGAAGATTTTCTGAGGATTGGAGCCCTGGAATCTCTACCTAAATGTATAAGCTTTAAGAGCCAAGGGGACTGTTTTGTCTATGATAAAATTTTGGAAAACAACGTAGGCAAGGATTTCCGAGCATGTCAGCAGCCGCACAAGTTACGGATTCTAGTTTTAAGCAAGAAGTACTTGAGAGTGAAGTTCCAGTTTTAGTCGATTTTTGGGCTCCTTGGTGCGGTCCTTGTCGGATGGTCGCTCCTGTCGTTGACGAAATTGCCCAACAGTACGACGGGCAAATCAAGGTCGTCAAAGTCAATACCGATGAAAATCCTAGCGTTGCTAGCCAATATGGTATCCGCAGCATCCCAACGCTAATGATTTTTAAGGGAGGGCAGCGAGTGGATATGGTAGTTGGCGCTGTACCAAAGACCACCCTAGCGAACACTTTAGAAAAGTATCTTTAAGCTAAGTGGGGCCAAACCATTTTGTTGAGAAATCTTTTGTATCTCAGGTCTTAATTGATTCAATAGCCTGGTTTACGAAGCTTTGTCTGCTTTGATGTTTTAGAACTTAAGCCTTCTCTTGATATCAGCGCTTGGGATGTAAATGCCGAAGCGCTTTTTGCATTTTTTTATATTTTTCAGCCCTAGCGACTGCACCAAGTTCTAGTGCGTTCTTGCTAATTTTTATGCCGCCAGCGTTGATCCCTATCGTGATCCCTCAGGCCTCAGCTTCCTTCTGGGACGTACAAATCGTCTGGGAATCTCGGTAGAATAGAATGCCGCCAGTTGAGAAGCATTCATGGTCTCCTCGTCATCTTTCAACGAGCTTGCATCGCTCCAGACCAATCTCACTGAATTAATTAATCGTCTGCCGACACATGAGCAGGGAGAGTTAATTCAACAAGCTTTGGTCACTATCATGCGGATGGCCGAGGGTGAAGTAGACCGCTTGGATTGGAAGATTGTGACTGCTTCCTTACAGGATATGGAACGAGCCTTTAAGGCTTTCTATCCTTACCGCCACGTTCGCAAAATTTCTATGTTTGGGTCTGCTCGGATTCAACCCGACAGTGTTGAGTATCGAATGGCTGCTGAGTTTGCCCGTCGCATCACAGAACAAGGCTTCATGGTGATCACCGGAGCAGGCGGCGGCATTATGCAGGCAGGCAATGAAGGAGCGGGAGTAGGTCAATCTTTCGGCCTCAACATTCATTTGCCTTTTGAGCAAGGAGCCAACCCTTTCATCCAAGGCGATCCCAAGCTGGTTTATTTCAAGTATTTCTTTACTCGTAAGCTTGTGTTTTTAAAGGAAAGTGACGCTCTGGCGCTATTTCCGGGTGGCTTTGGGACGCAAGATGAAGCTTTTGAGTCTTTGACGCTCAGTCAGACTGGTAAATCTGCTCCTGTACCTCTGGTGTTGATCGATCGCCCAGGTGGAGATTATTGGCGGAGCTGGGCTGAATACATTGACAAGCAGTTGCTACAGCGAGGCTTAATTAGTCCAGAAGACCCCAGCTTGTATACGGTTACTGATGATCTAGATTTAGCTTGTGAGGCGATCGCGAGTTTCTATCGAGTGTTTCACTCTAGCCGCTATGTCGGGAGTCTACTGATCATTCGGCTCAAGTCCGAGTTGATGGACAAAGATATAGAAAAGCTGAATGAAGAGTTCAGTGACATTTTGGTGAAGGGACGCATCGAAAGAAGCAAAACTCTGCCACAAGAAGCTCCAGACGAGACAATCGACTTGCCTAGATTGGCCTTGTATTTCAATCAACGCGATTTAGGCCGCTTGTACCAACTGATTGCTGCCATTAATCGCCTGGGTCTGCCTTCTCCCAACACCGAGCACCCAGAACAAAAGTAATCACCATCTTTGTCATTTTTACGAGTTGGGGCGAGATTCACTCACCCCAATTTTTTTGTGGATATTGTTGGAGGATTAGATGCGATGTGACGTTTGATAAAGCTTTGAGGCTGATCAGGGCAAAATTCACCATATTTAACAAAACTCTTGAAACTGCCTGGTCTCGTCTTTTTCGCCTGAGGATATGTACTTATCGCAGGTTGATTTCAAGTTGGCGATCGCCCTTCACTCAATTGTTCACTGCTGACTAAAACTGCTGAGTATTCAAGCGTTTCCAGGTTCAAGCCATTGAAGCAGAGACAAAGGGAGCCTAGAGTGTCGCGATCGCCGCTCAGTCATTTCTGGCGCTTTAGGGAAGAGATTGAGTGGGTTAAGAGCGCTCACAGTTTGAATGAGTCTGAATCCTCTCTACATAGAAATTGAAGTAGAACATTTTTTGTTTTTTGTTCCACTTTCTATAAATATTATTTAATAAAATTGTCTGATTGGGGTTTTATAACCTTGAAGTAGGTTCTGGCAGATTTAACCCTCTTGCAGAACCTTAAAGACTTCCTAGCATCGTTATACGCCTCCAAATGTCTCCACACCCCCTTTCTTTTCCTTGGAGGTTCAACAATAATGCATTCAACAGGTTGACTAAAGCGCATTCCACGGTCACAACAAGCGCCGTGCAGCCAATGCGTCCCCCAGATTTTGATACGAAGCTATAGGAGAGACTGGCGTGAAACTAGCAGTTTATGGCAAAGGCGGAATTGGCAAATCGACGACGAGCTGCAATATTTCAGCCGCTCTAGCCAAGCGCGGTAAAAAGGTTTTACAAATTGGCTGCGACCCAAAGCACGACAGCACGTTTACCCTCACGGGCTTTTTGATTCCCACCATCATTGACACACTGCAAGCCAAAGACTACCACTACGAAGATGTTTGGCCAGAAGATGTCATCTACAAAGGCTATGGTGGCGTAGATTGCGTGGAAGCTGGTGGTCCACCCGCTG
This sequence comes from Trichocoleus sp. FACHB-46, assembly GCF_014695385.1. Lineage (NCBI taxonomy): Bacteria > Bacillati > Cyanobacteriota > Cyanophyceae > Leptolyngbyales > Trichocoleusaceae > Trichocoleus > Trichocoleus sp. FACHB-46. The sequence continues at coordinate 91,484 of NZ_JACJOD010000014.1, forward strand.
GGGCAGGTTGCGGTGGCTACGTCGTAGGTGAAACCGTCAAGCTGTTGAAAGAACTCAACGCCTTTGATGAGTACGATGTGATTTTGTTTGATGTCTTGGGCGACGTCGTTTGTGGTGGCTTTGCGGCACCTCTCAACTATGCCGACTACTGTCTAATCGTGACCGACAACGGCTTCGACGCTTTATTTGCAGCAAACCGGATTGCGGCTTCTGTCCGAGAAAAAGCTAGAACTCACCCTCTGCGCCTCGCTGGCTTGATCGGCAACCGGACTTCCAAGCGCGACTTGATTGACAAGTACATTGAAGAAGTGCCCATGCCTGTACTCGAAGTGCTACCTCTGATCGAAGACATCCGGGTTTCCCGAGTCAAGGGCAAAACTTTGTTCGAGATGGCCGAGTCCGATCCTTCCTTGAACGTTGTCTGCGACTACTACCTCAACATTGCTGACCAGATCTTGGCTCAACCCGAAGGTGTCGTACCCACCGATACTCCTGATCGGGATCTGTTTGCTCTATTGTCCGATTTCTATCTCAACCCCGCCCCAGCGCCTAAGAGAGAAGACGAAGAACTAGATCTAATGATGGTTTAAGCACCAGCCGCCCCAAATTAATAGAACCCTGGAGAGGAACACCGTTCATGACCCTTGCTGATACTCAGCCCCAAGCCCTCAATTTTGAGTGTGAAACTGGTAACTATCACACCTTCTGCCCGATTAGTTGCGTGGCTTGGCTATACCAAAAAATTGAAGATAGCTTCTTTCTGGTCATTGGCACCAAGACCTGCGGCTACTTCCTACAGAACGCGATGGGTGTGATGATCTTTGCCGAACCTCGTTATGCGATGGCAGAGCTAGAAGAAGGAGATATCTCGGCCCAGCTCAACGACTACGAAGAACTCAAGCGCTTGTGCGATCAGATTAAGCGCGATCGCAACCCCAGCGTGATTGTTTGGATCGGCACTTGCACCACCGAAATCATCAAAATGGACTTGGAAGGCTTGGCTCCTAGGCTAGAGTCAGAAATCGGGATTCCGATTGTGGTGGCTCGGGCTAATGGGTTGGACTACGCCTTTACTCAAGGAGAAGACACTGTTCTAGCGGCCATGGCTCAGCGTTGCCCAGACAAGCCTGCGACGACCGAAGCAGGTAAAAATGAACAAAATGCGATCGCCAAACTGCTCAACTTTGGTCGCAAGAAAGAAGAAGTCGCCGCCGAAGAATCGGAATACGCCGAGCATCCTCCTCTCGTTCTGTTTGGCTCATTGCCTGACCCTGTCGTTACACAACTCACCTTAGAGCTGAAGCGGCAAGGGATTAAAGTCAGTGGCTGGCTACCTGCCAAACGTTACACCGAGCTGCCCGTAATCGAAGAAAACTACTACGTGTCTGGGGTAAATCCTTTCCTCAGCCGCACCGCTACTACACTCATGCGTCGTCGCAAATGCAAGCTGATTGGCGCTCCCTTCCCCATTGGTCCCGATGGCACCAGGGCTTGGCTAGAAAAAATCTGCTCGGTCTTCGGCATCGAACCCCAAGGTTTAGCCGAGCGGGAAGCTCAGATATGGGCCAGCTTGGAAGATTATCTCCAGTTAATTCGGGGCAAATCTGTCTTCTTTATGGGAGACAATTTGCTAGAAATTTCTCTGGCTCGCTTCCTGATTCGCTGTGGCATGAGTTGTCCAGAGATCGGCATTCCTTATATGGACAAGCGCTACCAAGCGGCTGAACTGGCGCTACTAGAGAAGACTTGTCACGAAATGGGAGTGCCAACTCCCCGAATTGTCGAAAAGCCTGACAACTACAATCAGATTCAACGGATTCACGAACTCAAACCAGACTTAGTAATCACTGGCATGGCCCACGCCAATCCCCTGGAAGCGCGGGGCATCAATACCAAATGGTCTGTGGAGTTTACTTTCGCCCAGATTCACGGCTTTACCAACTCCCGTGACATCCTAGAACTGGTAACTCGGCCCCTCCGTCGGAACAATAATCTGAAAGACCTGGGTTGGGATAAGCTGGTCCGAGAAGAAGCCAAACTCTAGTCTGTCAGCATCTACCTCCTGTGATCTATGCCTCTGCTCTGCCCCCACCCTTGGTGGGGGTTTTGTCTGATTACCTCTTCTCAGATAAATTCAATAGGGCAGAGGATTAAGCATTTTGATTTCACCCGCTTGCTTAGCGAATCACCGATGAGGCACCTATGGGCGCGACATTGCAACAGATTGCCAAATATTTAGATAACAAAGGTTGGACTTACGATCTTGATGAAGCAGACTATCGCATCGTTACAGGCGTTGAGGCGGACAATGTAGAAAACTTCGTCATTGTGGTTCAGCTAGACGAGGAGGGCAAATTCTTTAAGCTGTTTGCCCCTCAAGTCCTTTCGGACATCCAAAATCATCCCTACAAAAATGCCATCCTGCAAACCATGTTGTGCATCTCTTGGGAAACTAAGATGCTGCAATGGGAATACGATCCGTCTGATGGTGAAATTCGAGCCATCATTGAATTCCCTCTCGAAGATTCTCTATTGACAGAACGCCAATTTAACCGCTGTTTAGCAGGGTTAGTGCAAATCGTAGATGAAGTGGCGATGCCACGATTGCAAGCTGTGATGGAGACTGGGCAAGATCCAGGCTACGAAGAAGAAGGAGAGAGATTACTGTTGGCGCTGCAAGAACAAGCACCAGGACTTTTGGAGCTGTTAGAGCGAGCAATGGAAGCTAGGAAGCGACGCGGTACGTTTCCGTCTGAGTAAATAATAAATAAGGCGGAGGCGATCGCTAGTTTATTCTTACTGATGTAATTCTCGTCTAATGCCCTAGATTAACTAGATAAGCAGAGAATTATTGGCATAGAAAGACGGCTATACTCCAAAGTAGTATCTTTTCTTGTTGCGAGTTGCCAAGGCCCGGACTATGACATCGTATGCAACCTCCACGACCAGAGCCGAGATGAGCGAACTCCGGCGTTTAAAAGCCTTGCTACCCCCTGAACTGCAAAGTTGGGTCATGGTGGAGGGAGCCACAACTGTTAACCCTCCTTTGATTACGGCTGAAGAGATTGGCAAGGATCAAGTTGAAATTCAGATTGACTTAATTCGCTGGGAGCAACTAGCGATCGATCAGCGTAACTTACTATTTTGGCACGAAGTCGCTCGCATCCAGAACGATACAATCCCCAAAGATGGTTGGGAAATGGCAGCTTTAGCCATTGGTCTGGGTGGCGCTGTAGGAGAACTTTGGGTCCAAGATGGGTTGCTGTTGCTGCTAGCCCTAGGATTGTGTGGGGTTTCGGGCTACCGCTTGTTCCAGAAGAACAATAACGAGCGTACAGTCCGAGAAGCGATCGATGCCGATGAGAAGGCGATCGCCCTAGCAACTCGATTCGGCTACAGCTTACCCAATGCTTACAAGAGTCTAGGCAGTGCCCTCAAAGCTTTAATTGATCAAACTCCCAAGAAGCGGCAACGAGGCAAATACGAAGCCCGTTTGGAAGCTTTGAAGCGCAGTGCAGCGAAAGCTAAAGCCAAAGCCAAGGGTAGCCGTCCGGAACTGTAAAAAATTCATCATTGCGCCCCGTTGCCGAGACTTTTTGGCTGACTTAAACGGAGTTGGGGAAACACTCAGCTCCGTTTTAACTTATACCAACTCCCTAACTCTGCCTTACAGATTCTTATAGGGGCGAACGGCGTTCGCCCTTACAGTTGGCCCAACATTTTATGAGTTTGGGGGACAACCCGAACTTGCTTTAAATAGCGCTTCATCAGAGTTTGCCAGGTCAGAACTTGATCGGGAGTGGGTGGCGAAAAATCATGACCCAGGGAGTGAGCAGCATCTAGGGGAGTTACAGGTTGAAGAAAGACTGGAATCGCTGGATCCACCGCAGCTACTAATTCAGCCGTCTGCTCTAAATCTTCTAGTTTGGTGGCTTGGGAGGCGATCGCCTTGACAAACACTTCTACCGAGGCATCATGACAGCGTTGGAGAAACTCGGCATGAGTTTGCCACAAAGTCTCACCACTGACGCTAGGTAGCTTCACATCCATGCCCACCGCATCTAGATACGGCAAAATCATTGCCAACTGTTCAGGGCGATGCCCGCCACTTTCGAGATAAATGGGCAGTCCTGTTTGCTGACGCACTTGAGGTAAAAATTCGGCTAGAAATGCTGCGTGCAGCAGAGGTTCGCCTCCAGTTAGGCTAATGCTGTCGTGTAGTCCTGGCTGATTTTGCCGCTGCACCCAGTCTAATAAAGTGGGTAAAGACACTGGATTGGGATGCGTCTCAAAATCTCGTAGTCCAGGCGATCGCTCAATTTGACAAGTAGCAGGGGCCGTCCAGGTATGAGCGCTATCACAGAAGTAGCAACGTAAATCGCAGAAGGCAAACCGAATAAAAAGTTGGCGCGTGCCTACATTTAGTCCTTCGCCTTGGATAGCTGAAAAGACTTCAACCAAGCGAGCTGTGGCGGTGTCAGCGGTCATCTCAACAATTGCCGTTAGCAGGGAAAACCCATTGTAGACGACCAAACAGCGCAAAATTCGGGGTGTCTCTAGGTTCAGTGGCCCTACTCAGAAAAACAGCCGCTTTTAGAGGGAAGGTTCATCGGATCTTTAAAAGAACAAAATCCTACAAAAAGATTCGCTGAAGCATAACCATTAAAGTTTCTTAAGTATGTGATCTATCGCTAAGTTGCTAGTGAGGACGCAGCAACATTCTAGAGTCCTATGCAATATAGGCAAACTCTGAAGGTGTGCGTTGGACTCGCAGCTCCGTAGAACGATCTAAGTTTAGCGACTATGCGAATTCTAATTTATTCCTATAATTACCATCCAGAGCCAATCGGGATTGCCCCCTTAATGACCGAATTGGCAGAAGGATTGGTGCAACGAGGCCACGAAGTTCGCGTCGTCACTGGCATGCCCAACTACCCCCAACGTCGCATTTACGACGAATATCAAGGGAAGTGGTATGTCACTGAAGAAAAAAACGGAGTTACAATCCAACGCAGTTTTGTTTGGGTGAAGCCAAAGCCTGGTTTACTCGATCGCATTCTCCTAGATGGCAGCTTTGTCTTGACCAGCTTCCTGCAAGCCATGCGCGGTTGGCGGCCTGATGTCATCTTGCTCACGGTTCCACCTTTACCCGTTAGTGTTCCTGCTGCGCTACTCGGCTGGATACGACGCTGCCCAGTGGTACTGAATCTACAAGATATTTTGCCGGATGCAGCGGTGCATGTCGGGCTGTTGAAGAGTAAGACCATGATTCGTGTCTTCTCAGCCCTAGAAAAATTTGCTTATCGCACCGCCACCAAAATCAGCGTGATTACGGAGGGGTTCGTGGATAACCTCACCGCGAAGGGAGTTGATCCAGACAAGATGGTCTGCATTCCCAACTGGGTGGATGTCAACTTCATCCGACCCCTGCCTAAAGAAAACAATGCCTTTCGAGTCGCCCATAAACTCGAAAACAAGTTCGTCGTCCTCTACTCTGGCAATATCGCGCTGACCCAAGGACTAGAAACAGTCGTTGAAGCCGCTACCCGCCTACGCCACATTCCCGAAATCGCTGTAGTGATTGTAGGTGAGGAAAAAGCGCTGCAAGGCTTGCGAAACTACTGCCAATCTCGAGGGGCAGATAATGTACTGCTCTTGCCTTTTGCACCACGAGAGAAATTGCCGGAAATGCTCGCCGCCTCTGACATTGGCTTGATTGTGCAAAAGAGCAATGTGATCTCTTTCAATATGCCATCCAAAACCCAGGTGCTATTGGCGAGTGGTCGCCCCATTATTGCCTCCGTTCCTGACACTGGAACGGCTGCTAGAGCAGTCCAGCAAAGCGGGGGAGGTGTTGTAGTTGAGCCAGAAAGTCCTGAAGCACTGGCCGCCGCCATCTTGGAACTGCACGCCAATCCTGCTAAAGCCCAACTGCTGGGCCAGAAAGGTAGACAGTTTGCGGTTGAGCGCTATGCCTTTGACCAAGCACTTAACCAGTATGAAGCTCTGTTTAAGACAGTGGCAGCAAACGCTTCTAATAAGCGTCCTGTTTTACCAGAACTCGTGACTGAAAAATCCTTGGTCGATCTCTAAATCTTCTAGGAGAGAAACTTCACACTGAAAACCAGTGTTAGCCCAGGTATCGTGGTATCTGGGCATTTTTGTACGGTTTACAAACCCCTAACTTTAGGTGCTGATACCAATAATTCAGCTAAAATGGGAAGCAGATTGAATAAATCTTTCCTCAAAAATTTTGCAGGTCAAACCATCTTCTAGTTTGGGCAATCGTCCTTCTAATCACTCTTCAAATGCTTCTGGCCCTCCCCCTCCTGGCATTGACTATCAGCCAGGTATAGTAGAACGCGAACGGGTGTTGAGTTGGCTAGCAGAAAATGTGCCTGACGCGCGGCTCAAGCATATTTTGAGAGTGGAGCAAACTGCTGTAGAGCTAGCTCAGCATCATGGTTTAGATGTAGAGAGAGCAGCCCAGGCAGGCTTGATGCATGATCTCGCAAAGTATTTCAAGCCCCAACGTCTCCTAGAAATGGCTGAAGCTGAGGGTTTAGAGATAGACCCTGTAGAAGCGGCCCATCCTCACTTACTTCATGCACCCGCAAGTGCCATTGTAGCTAGAGATGAGTTTGGGATTGAGGACGAAGAAGTCTTGCAAGCTATCTGTGACCACACATTAGGTAGACCTGGAATGGGTTTATTGAGTTGTGTTGTTTTTTTAGCAGATAGTTTAGAGCCAGGACGAGGAGAGAATCCTGAATTAGAGGCCTTGCGACAAAGCAGTTTGCAGGATTTACACCAAGCAGTTTACTTAACTTGTGACTATTCTTTGAAGTATTTTCTCAATACCCATCGGCTAATTCATCCTCGAACTGTTCTCACGCGCAATTGGTTCTTGAAACGATCGCATCCTACGAATTCTGTTATTACACAAGGAATTGAGAACTAAATAATGACCGATTTCAAAGTACGTTCTTACCCAGCGGTTGCTACTTCATCTCAACCGGCTGATGTGGCGAAGCAAGATACCAGTAAGCAATTGGCTTTGATGGTTGCTGAAGCTGCCGACGATCGCAAGGGAGCTGACATTGTCATCCTCAAAGTCTCTGAGGTTTCCTACTTAGCAGATTATTTTGTCCTAGTCACAGGTTTCTCCAGCGTCCAAGTGCGGGCGATCGCACGCTCCATTGAGGACAAGGTAGAGGAAGAATCCCAACGCTTCCCACTCCGCACAGAAGGCCAAGGCGATGGTACCTGGATGGTGCAAGACTACGGCGATGTTATTGCTCACATCTTTATGCCAGAGCAGCGAGAATTTTATAATCTTGAAGCGTTTTGGGGCCATGCGGAAAAAATTGAATTTTCCACGTTGGCAAAGGATTAGGTAAATTAAAGGGACTAGATGGCTCTCGGGTAGCCTCTGCACTTGCTAGTGTTGCCTATGGATATTTCTACCCCTATTTGTCCCGTTCCTTCTGAGCAGCAACCGCTCAACGAATACCAAGACTTGAAGGAGTCTTGGTTTTTCCGTTGGGCTACGTTACCTCTGCAAACTTACTTCACCACAATGCTCTGGATTTGGGTTTGCAGTTGGGTTGTGGTTGGGCCAGTAGCAACCTACAGCTTTTCCTGGGTGAAGCATCCAGTGCAGTTTGCGCTCAGCGGTGCAGCAGGGGCCAGCTTGATGGTGGCGCTGCCTTTACTCCGCCTATATTTGGGCTGGAGTTATATTCGCGATCGCCTCCTCAACGAAACTGTCTTCTACGAAGAATCTGGTTGGTATGACGGTCAATATTGGCCCAAGCCGCCGGAAGTGCTGACGCGCGATCGCTTAATTGTCAGCTACGAAATTCAACCGGTTTTACGGCGTTTACAGCGCAGCTTCGGAGGTCTCATCGCGCTTTTCTGTTGTGGTGGCATTGTTTGGCAATACCTCTAAGCCCCAAATCTAAGCCCCAGAACATTAGCCGACAAAATTAGTCCCACAAAAATTAACCAAAATATTGCAAGTGTTATAGCTCTGTAAGCTAGGCTTGCCTTGGGAACTGGAGTATGTCACAGTCTTAGCCATGACTAGGGGAAAACGAACTCAAGCCGCTGAGCTAGAAGTTAGATTACTGCGTGAAGGTTTGGTCGAGTCCAGCCATCACGTCCAAGCTGTCGCCTGTGATGACCGAGGGCGGGTGTTGTCAGTTGCAGGCAATGCAGAAACTGCTACCTTTGTGCGTTCTGCACTCAAGCCGTTTCAGGCGCTATCTATAACCACAACGGGCACATTAGAGCGCTACAACCTGACCGATCGAGATTTAGCGATTATTTGTAGCTCGCACAAGGGCACGATTGAGCAAGTGCGGCAGGCTTTTAATATCCTGTGGCGGAGCGACATTGATCCATCGGCGCTGCAATGCCCAACTCCTGAAGGCAAGCGCAGCCCATTGGAGTACAACTGCTCTGGCAAACATGCTGGGATGCTAGCAGTCTGTCAACAACGCAACTGGCCGCTGTCTAATTATTTACAACGCAATCATCCAGTTCAGAAGTTGATTTTGGCTAAGGTTGCCGAGCTGCTCCGCATGCCAGCCGAGGAATTTATAGGTGCACGCGATGACTGTGGTGCTCCTACCTATTTCTTGCAGTTGGGACAAATGGCGACTCTCTATGCCCAGCTTGCCTCTGGCAGCAGTTTAGATATGGAGCGAATTGTCCGAGCCATGACCCATCACCCAAATATGGTGGCGGGAGAGGGCGAGTTTGACACCGAGGTCATGCGTCTGACTCAAGGCGAGTTGGTCAGCAAATCGGGTGCTGAAGGCGTGCAGTGCATTGGTCGAGTGGGTGAAGGCTTAGGGCTAGCCATTAAGGTAGTGGATGGAGCTAAGCGAGCTAAATACGCAGCAGCAATTCACATTCTGAAGCAGCTGGGTTGGGTGACACCGGCGATCGCAGAGACTCTAACCGAGAGCTTTATTACCCTGAGTTCATTCAAGCGTTTAGACGTTTTGGGTGAATTATCCCTAATTTAGAAATTGGGGGTTGCAATCTCAGAAGCTTTTGGTTATATTAATAAAGCCGACGCGGGGTAGAGCAGTCTGGTAGCTCGTCGGGCTCATAACCCGAAGGTCCATGGTTCAAATCCATGCCCCGCCACCAAATAAAAATAAAGCTCTGTAGTTAATCGCTACAGGGCTTTATTTTTGTCTTGAATTTGTTAGCCACCCGACTACACCCTCTAGAAGCAGAGTCCTACCCGTAGAATAGAGGTATCAAGGGCAATGTGAAGCTGGGCACGTAACACTTTTGGTCAGGCGTGGAATTTTTCGCCGCAGAAGTGATACTAGTCAGGCTAGAACTGCTAACAAAAACTTTTTATCAATTGCTGGTAATTCTATGACTGTCCTGTGGCGGCGACCTGTTTTAGTCGGGGGAGTAGGGCTTACCTTTGGGCTGTGGTTTCTAGAGAGTATGGCGCACTCGTTGGCAGAGGTCAGCGGTTTAGTCACCCTAGGAGCGATCGCAGCAGGGACAGGTCTTTGGTTTCTTCAGAAACCTAACGCTCAAATTGCTCCCATTTCTGCTCCAGCGTCTCCTGTGAGCCGTCTACAGGTTGAGCAAAGCCTCACGGAAGTTGAAGACAGAATTCAGCGGTTACAAGCTGAAGTAGCCACCTTAGACAAGGTGCGCCCGGAAACCATTGCCCGGATTCCAACCCTAAAAGCGCAGCTTCAAGCCTTAACTCCGGAATTAGAGCGGCAGGCACTTCGAGTTGCCGTGGTGGGGGGACAAGCGGTGGGCAAAACTTCTTTGGTTCACGTCCTGCAAGCACAAGGATTGTCTTTACCGCCATCTGTTTCTTGGCAAGATTTACCTGCCCTGCTCGCAGCAGAAACTTCCACCCTCGATGCCGATACGATCGCTGAGGCGCAAACCGCAGACGCAGTTATCTTTGTGGTGGTAGGAGACTTGACTGCGTCAGAGTTGCAGGTGGTGCAACAACTGGCTACAGCTAATCAGCGCTTACTTCTAGTTCTGAATAAGCAAGATCAGTATTTACCCACTGAGCGATCGCTGGTGCTCAAGCAACTGCAAACGCGCACTCAAGATTATTTAAGTAGTGCCGATGTAGTCGTGATCGCGGCAGTTCCTAGCCCTTTGAAAGTGCGCCAACACCAAGCCGATGGGTCAGTGCAGGAATGGATGGAACAGCCCCAACCCGAAATCAATCTACTCTCCGAGCGGTTGCAGCAGTTGTTAACTCAGGAGAGTCAGCAATTGGTTTGGGCAACCACTTGGCGGAGCGCGATCGCTTTGAAGGCTGAGGTGCAGGCAGTTCTAAATCAGGTTCGCCGCGATCGGGCCTTGCCGCTGATTGAGCAATACCAATGGATCGCCGCAGCCACGGCTTTTGCCAGCCCAGTCCCCGCTCTAGATCTCTTAGCCGCCAGCGCCATTAATGCTCAGCTAGTCCTAGACCTGAGTGCCATTTATCAGCAAAAGTTTTCCTTACAACAGGCGCAGACCATTGCTAAGACAATGGCTGGTTTGCTGCTGAAATTAGGGTTAGTAGAGCTGTCTACCCAGGCGATCGGTACCGTGCTCAAGAGCCATGCCATTACCTATGTGGCAGGTGGGGCTGTGCAAGGTGCTAGTGCTGCTTATTTAACTCGCTTGGCTGGATTGAGTTTGAGTGAATATTTTGAGGAACAAAGTGCCTCGATTCGCTCAGAGGCGGAAAATCCCCTCAGTCTCGATCGCCTCACTCAAGTTCTCAAAACCGTATTCCAGCAAAACCAGCAAGTGAGTCTCTTCCAAGCTCTAGTGAAGCAGGTGACAGAGCGCTTTACTCCCAATCCCTCTCCTCAGCCACAACCTCAATTGCAATTAATCGCTGCTACAGAGCCAGCCTTACCATTGGCATCTATCCCGTTGCCAAACCTACAGCTAGCTAGCCACGAATTGGAGCTAGTAGAGGAGAATAGATCTGCGGTCAGTCTTTCCAGTACTAGCCTTGAGTCATCCTCCCTCCTCTCAACCTAACGCCCCTAACAACGCTCAGTCTGCTTCCAGTTCGGCCCGTTCTACTCCACAAGAATCTCATTTCAGTCGAGCTAGAGCCAGCCTACGGGAAATCTTGGCACGGCATACCCACCGTTTGCGGCAATTTAAGCTGCCTAACAATTTAGAGTTACAAGCGGCTTTGCAAACAGAGCTAGAGAGCTTAGCTGCCACCCTGAATAAGCTGGACCAAGGAGTGATCCGGATTGCCACCTTTGGGTTGGTAAGTCGCGGGAAGTCAGCCGTATTGAATGCTCTGTTAGGCCAAAAAGTTTTGCAAACGGGTCCGCTGAATGGGGTTACGCAATGGCCCCGCTCGGTGCGTTGGGTGCCGAATGCAGACAGCAAGGTGCAAGTCGAATTAATTGACACGCCTGGCTTGGATGAGGTGCAAGGACAGGCTCGGGCCAAAATGGCTCGCGATGTGGCGCGCCAAGCAGATCTGATTTTGTTCGTGGTCTCTGGCGATATTACCCAGACTGAGTATCAAGCGTTGTGCGAACTCCGGGATGCTCAAAAACCGCTGCTTTTGGTGTTCAACAAAATTGATCTGTATCCCGATCGCGATCGCCAAGCGATTTATAAAAACCTACAACAACTAGGAGCGAACACCAAAGACAGCCGACGCCTCCAGCAATTGCTCTCGACTGAGGAGATTGTCATGGTGGCGGCTGAGCCTGCCCCGTTGCAAGTGCGGGTAGAGTGGCCCGATGGTCGTATCACCTATGAGTGGGAATCGCCCCCACCCCAGATTGAGCCGTTGCAAGACAAGCTGCTGACGTTGTTGAACCGGGAAGGGCGATCGCTCCTAGCATTGAATGCCCTGCGGCAAGCGCGGGAAGCCGAAACCAAAATTGCCCAAACGACCATTGAGCTATGCAGTCCGGAAGCGGAGGCATTGATCTGGAAGTTCACTCGCTATAAAGCAATGGCAATCGCCTTAAATCCAATCGCGTTTTTGGATTTAGCGGGGGGTGTGGTGGCGGATTTAGCGCTAATTCGAGAGTTGGCGCGGCTCTATGGCCTACCGATGACTCGCTATGAAGCTGGGAAGCTTTGGAAAACTATTTTGCTTAGTTCTGGCAGTTTGCTGCTCAGTGAGTTGGGCAGTGGCGTTTTGTTGGGTTTAGGCAAGAGTACGGTGGCGATCGCTTCGGGTGAGAACCCAGCCAACTTTTCTGCTTATGCTGGGGTAGCTGTGGTGCAAGCAGCGGCAGCAGGGTATGGAGCTTACGCGATCGGGCGGGCGGCTCAGGTGTATTTGGAGCAAGGTTGTACTTGGGGACCACAAGGGCCAAATACGGTGATTCAAGATATTTTGAGCCAAATTGAGCCGAACACGATTGTTTATCGCTTGCGGCAGGAGATTGGGGAGTTTTTGGGGTAGCTAGTGAAGCTGAGTTACCAAGGCTTGGGGCACTCGCCCCAAACCCCCGCTGAGGGACGGTTGCGTCCCCCAGACCCCCTCCAAACGAGTTAAATGGTGGGAGTTTCGAGTTTTAGGCTGTGGTAGCTGTTGGTTTTTAATTATTACTTTCTGACTCCTAGTTCCTGTCTCCTCTTTTCATCCCTCATCCTTCATTCCTGTAAGTTCTTGCTGAGCCGCTTTAGTGATCTGGACGATCGCGCCTAGATCTGGAATAGGAGTGGATGCACTCATACTTAGCCATAAAAGGTATTCGATGTTTCCGGCTGGGCCTTGTAGGGGGGACCAAGTTAAGCCTTGGTAGTGCCAACCGAGGGCTTGGGCAGTTTGGATGACTTGGGCGATCGCTTCCGCTTGGTCTTTGGGGTCGCGGACTACGCCGTTCTTACCAACGCGCGATCGCCCCACTTCAAATTGTGGCTTCACAAGCAAAATTGCCTCTCGCGGTTCTTTGAGCAATTGCCACAGGGCGGGTAATACTTTCGTTAAGGAGATAAAGGAGACATCGGCGACTCCGAGATCTGCGTCAGGCTGACTTTGCTCGTATAGCTCTTCTGGTTTTAAGTGCCTGAGATTGGTGCGCTCTCGGAGGACCACACGGGGGTCTTGGCGCAAGGTCCAGGCTACTTGCCCATAGCCAACATCAATGCCGTACACTTTCTGCGCTCCTGACTGCAACAGACAATCGGTAAAGCCGCCTGTAGAAATACCGCCATCTAAGCAGACACGACCAGTGATTTCAATGGGAAACGCTTCTAGGGCTTTGGCTAGTTTTTCGCCGCCTCTAGACACGTAGGGCGATCGCTGCTTCACAGCAATCTGAGCCGTAGGGTCAATCTCGGTACCCGGTTTATCCACGACCTGCTGGTTCACTCTGACTTCTCCTGCCCGAATCAAGCGCTGGGCCTGCTGTCGAGAGTCACAGAGTTTTAGGTCTACAAGTAAGGTATCGAGTCGTTGCTTAGCCAAGGAACTGCACTAAAAAATTAAAATGAAGGAACACCTATAAAATAAAGCTTTTGGGGCTATCTCATCTTCCACCATGCCACCCGAAGGTTCTTCGCAGACGACCGTGAATCCTCCACCTCGCATTTTAGAGTCTCGAACTCAATATCAGCCTTGCCACATCCGCGTACCCGACTTAGACGCTCGCGTTGCTGCAATCCGTGTGAATGGTAAGTTCTATAGCTTACTTAAGCTAGTGAAAGAGCGACAGCAAGCTCTAGAGATCGCCACCCGTCTCGCCAATAAAGGTGAAGAAGCTGTTATTACGGCGACTATCAAAGGGGATGCAATTTGGGTCTTAGAGCGAGAGGCTTATCTAGATCTTCCGGCTCAGACTGATTTAGCACCCACGGCACAGACAACGGGCAATAGAGAAGGCCCAGCAACAGCTAAAGTTTTGGAATCTCGCAACCAATATCGTCCCTGCCATATCCGAGTCCCGGATTTGGAGCACCGATTGTCAGCCATTGCAGTCGAGGGACAGTATTACAGCTTCTTCAAAGTTGTTAAAGACCGAGCCCAAGCACTTGAGGTTGCTGCTAGGCTGAGTCGTCGTGGTGATCAAACTGTTATTACTAGCAGCGTTAAGGGAGATGTGGTTTGGGTATTAGAACTGGATGCTGAGTTAGACTTCCGGCACCTTTAATCCTGGCAACAAATGCCAAAACTTAAAAAGTAGTAAGGGCAAAACTAATAGGGGTAAGCTCAGCAACAACCTTTGCCCACTCGCAAATTTTGCTCCCAAACCTACCCCTATCTAACTCAAACCTGAATGCCAAGACTCACCCCAAAACCTAGGGGTTAATCGAGCAATTAAACGTCCTGTTCACTGAGTTCGCGAGTCATGTAGTCAAAGGGTTGATCCACAAAGGCAGGATCAGCAATACCAGCGGCGGTTGCTTGCTCTTTGACAATGTCCTTCATTAATTGGATGCCACGCACTGTGGGGCCGATGGGAACTCCTAGAGAGTTGTAGGTTTCCCGTAGACCTTCCAAAACTCGCTCATCCAAAACGTCCATATCTCCTGCGACCAGAGCATAGCTGGCATAGCGCAGGTAGTAGTCCATATCCCGCAGGCAGGCGGCATAGCGACGAGTGGTATAAGCATTACCACCAGGACGAATCAATTCTGGAAGTTCGTCAAACAGGCGCGATCCTGCTTGCTTGACGATGGTGGCAGCATTCGCATTAATGACCGCTGCAGCCTGAACTCTAGCTGTGCCACTGCCAAAGTAGGATTTCAGTGAGTCAAGGGCGTCCCGATCAAGATATCGGCCCGTAATGTCGTAGTTTCTAATCAGGCTTGTCACTGCGTCCCGCATGAAATGACTCTCCTAAGTGGTTCCTATACGTGTTTGCTATGTTTTGACCCGCGTCAACCTGTCAATAGTCAGTCATTCTAGCTACTAAACGCTGACGTTTTAATAGGTTGAAGATGGCCCATGCAATTGCTACAGCTTACTGCACAAAATGACTCTGTACTCCTAGCGCAGCGCTGACTTCAACCGTGAGTCGGGCTGGTGCATTAGGATTTAGGGTTAAGTTTACCACGGCAAGATCAGCGTAATTGGCGCTGAATTCGAGCTGAATGGCTTCTAATCTGTTAAGTTTTATGTGCCTTATTTTCTACTATTCTCAACATTTAGAAATAGTAGGAATTAGTAAGGTTAAAGATTTAAGAGCAAACTTTGTCTTTAGAACGCTGACCGAATGTTGACTGCTGACTTCGACGGTTCGCTTGACGTGACACTTCACGATTCACCCGCCGTGATGCTTCGCGATCGCCCAAAGAACAAGCCGGATACTGAGTTTGTCCAGAGAAACTCAGCCAATTGCGGCTCAGGGCTGGAGCTGGCAAAACGTGCAATTCTTCTGGGTAGCGAGGCATAGGGTCACTCACCAGAAAAATGGGCGGCACCATCATCGGGTCGTAACTGGCAATCACGTCCACCATACCTGGCTGATGCTTCAGCTCAACCTTCTGGCCTGGCCGATATTTCAGGGCCTCTTGTTGGTCAAAATCAGTTTCAAAAATCATAGTGATTAGAAATACGGAACTGTAGCTTCTGATACTATTTTAAGGGCCAACTCAGCCTAAAAATGAAAAACTGTCAATTCCGCTACAATTTTTCATTTTTCAAGAGAAGGCTGAAGGAGGACAACGACAAAAGTAATTTCGTCCGTATTTTGGTAAGCTTCAAGAGAGTTTGGTAGCAAAGGATACAAACTATCCCCAACCCTGTTTTTAGGATGATTCAGGTATAACCAACCCTGCCGATGAGTGTGTGCTAAAAGACGCCGCAAACATTGCAAAATGCAAAGTGCCTCTAGAAATAACGAGTCGCAGGAATCATCAAGTAAAAGTTGTGACTGATCACCCATCAACCGCTAGTGACTTTGGGATTGGCTGACTGCTCATGTCTCGGCCCTACCTTTGTCACACCGTTGAGGCAGTGCAGTTCTGAATCAGGTTGTGCTCCATCTATATCACCTGGCTGACCTCCATCGCTCGCAGACCTCTCCCTTCCTAGATTTGCCCAGACATTAAGGAGTAATTCATGGCGACTGCACAAGACATCTTGAATCTGATCAAAGAAAAACAGATCAAGATGATTGATCTTAAATTCATTGACATGCCCGGAACCTGGCAGCACCTCACGGTCTATCATGACCAAATCGATGAGAGCAGCTTCACCGACGGGGTGCCCTTCGACGGTTCCAGCATCCGGGGCTGGAAAGCCATCAATGAATCAGACATGTCAATGGTGCTCGATCCAAACACCGCTTGGATTGATCCGTTCATGGCTGAGCCTACTCTCAGCATTATTTGCAGCATCCAAGAGCCTAGAACGGGTGAGCCTTACAGCCGTTGTCCGCGCACCATTGCTCAAAAAGCAGTCGATTACCTCACCTCCACGGGCCTTGGTGACACCGCTTATTTAGGTCCTGAAGCAGAATTTTTCGTCTTTGAAGATGTACGGTTTGACCAAACCGAGAACGAAGGCTACTACCATGTGGATTCGGTAGAAGGTCGCTGGAACTCTGGTCGCAAAGAAGAAGGCGGCAACTTGGGCTACAAGCCTCGCTACAAAGAAGGCTATTTCCCCGTTGCGCCCACCGACACGCTGCAAGACATCCGGACCGAAATGCTGTTGGTGATGGCTGAGTGCGGCGTGCCCATCGAGAAGCATCACCATGAAGTTGCTACGGGCGGTCAGTGCGAACTGGGCTTCCGCTTCGACACTTTGGTTCGCGCCGCAGACCACTTGATGACCTACAAATATGTGATCAAGAACGTCGCCAAGCGTCACGGTAAAACCGTTACTTTCATGCCTAAGCCTTTGTTTAACGACAACGGTTCTGGTATGCACACTCACCAATCCATTTGGAAAGGTGGTCAGCCTCTATTCTGGGGTGATGGCTACGCCAACCTGAGCCAGATGGCTCTCCACTACATTGGTGGCATCCTCAAGCATGCTCCTGCTCTGTTGGCTCTCACCAACCCCACCACTAACTCCTACAAGCGTTTGGTGCCTGGATTTGAAGCGCCTGTAAACTTGGCTTACTCCCAAGGTAACCGCTCTGCTTCTATCCGGATTCCGCTGTCTGGCACTAACCCCAAAGCGAAGCGCTTGGAGTTCCGTTGCCCTGATGCGACTTCTAACCCCTACCTCGCTTTCGCAGCCATGCTCTGTGCGGGTATCGATGGAATTAAGAATCAAATCGATCCGGGTGAGCCTTTGGATGTGGATATCTACGACCTCAGCCCTGAAGAGCTGTCGAAGATTCCTTCCACCCCTGGCTCTCTGCTCGATGCCCTAAAGGCTCTGGAAGAAGACCATGAGTTCTTGACTGTGGGTGGTGTCTTCACCGAAGACTTTATCAATACCTGGATTGAGTACAAGCTCGACAACGAAGTCAACCCCATGCGGTTACGGCCTCACCCCTACGAGTTCGCGCTCTACTACGATGTCTAATCTCCTGAATGCCCTGAACATCTAGTTTTTTAGCTACCGCTCCCGGTAGTTTGCAAGCCACTCTACGGGGTGGCTTTTTTATGGCTCGCATAGCGCATCAATTTTCTAGGCTGAGCCAGGAATGACTACGCTAGGATGAGAGAGTTGCTTTACAAAACCACATAAAAAGTATGACTGTTGCTTATCCTCGCAAGCTGCTCAACACGCTGGGCGCACGCGAGATTTTGAGCCAAGTAGTGCGCGATCGCGAGCTACATTTAGTCACTCTCAACCGCTACCGCTATAGTGAGCAGCGCAGTTGCAAAGACTTAACTGATTTAATCGAACAGTTGGATGGGCAACCTCCGGAGCTAATCCGCGATCTCTCTCGGCATATTTCTGATGAAGCTCGGCATGCCATGTGGCTGACGGATCTCTTGGTGGACTTGGGTGCCAATGTCGGCTTGCCACCTGGTTCTTCTTATATTCAAGAGTTTGAGCGCTTACTTGATAGCGAGGCTGTGGATCTAGGACGCGATCGCGATGAATTCTTGATTTCGGTACTAGCAGCCATTAACGTCACTGAAAAGCGCGGTTGCGAGTATTTTTCGGCTCACATTCATGCTTTGAAAAAAGCTCCGCAAACTGAGGAAAATATCAAAATCCGGGAAACCATTGAGCGGATTTTGCCTGAGGAAGCGGGGCATGTACGCTGGGGTAACCGCTGGCTGGCAGAACTGGCTCGCAAAAGTCCAGAACATGCCCAGAAGGTAGATTTAGCCAAGCGCAAGTATGGAGCTGTTGAGCAAGCTGCCTTTGAATCAGGCATGGACATTACGTTGGGGGCTGAAATTCGTCGGGTGGAGAAACTGATGGCGATCGCCGAGACCATGCCATTGTGGCAACGCCCTCAATACCTGATGGAGCGACTGCCCCAAACCCTACTGGCACCCGATCTGCAACAAACCCGGATTGACGTAGTGCAGCGGGCTTGGAAGCGTGACCCTCAAGCTTTCTTACAAAAATTTGTCCCCATGTTTATCAGTGGCATCAGCAAACCAAGCACCAGCAAGCCGGAAAACGCCAAAGCCACCGCCTAGCGGTCTGGCGATCGCCTAAACGCACATAATGGCATTAGCACATTATGAAATGCTGCCTGTAAGGGCAATCCCTTGTGGTTGCCCTACTGGGTGACAGGGTGGGCACAAGACCTGCCCTTACTTGAATTATTCCGTGATTGAAAAATCCCTCACAAGCTACAGTTGGGGTAGCGACAACCGACGAGACGTGAGGTAGATTGGTACTTGCGTCACGCCGATCTACTCTACTGAGCAGGAACTCCTATGACTAACTATCAACCCGATGCGGAAGCTGTCTCAACCCAGAGTTTATCTAGCAATCAGCTGGTTAACGAGCTAATCGAGGATTCTACTCAGAACAATCACGCAGATGTGATTGAAACAGTGATTTCTAGTTTGGATCAAGACCAAAGCGCGATGGTCAATCATACCGAGAGCGGCCATCTGTGGAAATTTAAGTATGGTAGCGTCGAAGTTTTTGTCCAACTCACGGGCAACACGGACGACGACACATTTACCACTTGGGCGCAGATTTTGAAGCTGCCTGTGCAAAATGAAGCCCAGCTTCTCCGCAAATTGTTGGAGATGAACTGGAGCGACACCTTTGAAGCTCGTTTTGCTCTGATTGATGAGCAAGTTGTCGTTGTGGCCACCCGCACCGTTGCAGAGTTATCTCCGGGTGAAATCTCCCGCGCCATTACTGTGGTCGCCTCTATTGCCGATGACAACGACGACGCCCTCCAAGCTGAGTTTAGTGCCGCTTGAGTCTGCAACTCCGTGGCGCTTCATTCCCCCATTCCAAGCGCCAGGCCGAGTGCAAATGGCTTTGGATGCTTGGCTGTTTCGTCAGCATTGCTTAGGACTTCACCCTCCCACCTTACGGTTTTACACTTGGGCTCCAGCGGCGATTTCCTTGGGCTTTCATCAGCGGCAGTGGCCTACTGAGTGGCAAGAAATTACTTGGCAGGAAAGGCCATTAGAGTTGGTGCAACGACCAACTGGCGGTCGCGCTGTGCTGCATCAAGGCGACTTAACTTATGCCGTGATTACTTCCAGTTTTCCATGCAACCGCACGCAAGCATACCAAGCCATTTGCGAGTTTTTGATTCAGGGCTGGCGATCGCTTGGCGTTGAGTTGCAATACGGCGAGGCGGGCCGAGGCTACATTCACAATCCCAACTGCTTTGGCACAGCCACTAGCGCAGATTTAGTTCTGCCGAACGGCGAAAAACTGATTGGTAGTGCCCAGCTACGCCGAGGGTCTGCAATTCTACAGCATGGCTCTATGCGCTTAAAACCCGATGCTACTCTCTTTGCCCAAGTATTTGGACCCGATAACCTGCGTTTGCCAAAGTTGCCTTTATCTTTACAGGGAGAAGCCTTGACTCAAACGCTTATAGAAGCCTTAGTCACAGCATTGCAACGCTGCTTTGGAGTGCAACTAGTGCCGCAACCGCTCTCAGACGCGGAGTGGCAAGCTGTCAGGACCCAAGTAGAGCTGAGCCAATCACCCGCTGGCTCTGGGCCAGTAGCGGTTAGTTAGCTTCTAGAGAAAATGATTCTGCGGTTGTCCGAGCGATCGCAGGCAAGGGCAAGCCTGGAGGGTAACTCCCTTCTTCCTTAATTCGCTTAATTGCCGCTTCAGACACTTGGATATTCAGTTTATTGCCGACTGCCCGGACAATATCGCCGCGATCGATCACACCTGCAACAGTACCCGCTGGAGACAATACGGTAATCCGGTTAATCTGCTGAGTCTCCATCTGATTAATCACCTCAATCAAGGTAGTAAACTCCTGGACCGCAGGGATTGCTGTCAATGGATGCAACACCGCTTGTAGGGCTTGGTTTTCCCATTGGCTCCGCTCCACTTGGCGTAAGTCATCAGCCGCCACCATTCCGCGATAGCGCCCCTCTGAGGCGGCAAAGTAAGTGGGAGGTCGAGCAACTTCTAGCAAATAGTCATCCGCAAACTGACGCAAGGTGAGATTGGCATCCACTACCCGAAATTCTCGGGTCATCGCATCTGCGGCTTTGATCTGCATCAAGGCTTCTTGCAAGTCAGTCATGCGATCGTAAGCGCTAGCATTCCGCAAGATAAACCAACCCAGAAAAGCTACCCACAATCCACTAATGAAATAGTCTGAGTCCAAAAAGACAACGAACATTCCGAGGATAATGGCAAACCAGCCCAAAGTTTGGCCAGACCGCACTGCCCAACGCACACCTTGAAATCGGTTGCCTGTCGCCTTCCACACCGCCGCCTTAAAGATTTGGCCTCCATCCAGTGGTAGTCCAGGAATCAAATTGAACAAGGCCAAAACTAAGTTGATGCGGGATAGATCAGCGGTGACGACTGCAACCACGCTCTGAGTTGGTAGAATATGCGCGATCGCTCGCAACAGCAGGTATAAGCTGAGGCTAACCGCAGGCCCCGCAACGGCAACCTGAAACGCTTTGCCTGGAGTTTTAGATTCCTGATCAATGGAGGCAATCCCTCCAAACAAAAACAGCGTTATTGAGTTAACTTTGATTCCCTGCGACTGTGCTACCAGGCTATGACCCAATTCGTGTAGCAGTACCGAGGTAAACAATAATAGAGCGAGCATGAAACCCGCAGCCCAAGCAAAAGCTGGATTCCAGGATTGTTGTTTGAGGTAGTTCTCGCTGTTGAGGATCGAAAAGAACGCGAGAACATACAACCAATTGGGGTCGATAAAGAGGGGAATACCAAATACAGATCCGATTCGCCAGCCTGCCTGCATAGGAATTTCCTAAATTGAGGTTGATCAATGCGGCCAAAACCCAGCCCCATTGTTCTGCGCTGCCTTTCCTAAATGTGCAGCTAAGTCAGGCTCAGTCGATGTATGCGGTACTAATTTTGTGAAACAACCATCTAGCTAGAGCCCTCTCCCTACTAGCATAGACAATGGCTCACGGAAACATCAGGCTAGCGGTGCCGTAGATAATCAGCAGCTAGAAAATAGGCAAAAAAAAGTAGTAGTGCTAGCCTGTCAAGAAACTTCGCAAGGCTGAGCGCTACTACCTGAACTAGATTGAGAGTTTCAAAAAGTGCGGAGTCTAGAGAACACCTGCATTGGTGAGCCCTAGGATGACGCCTGCACCTAAGATATGACCAAAACTCATGGTGGCGAGTAACTCAGGAACGCCAAAATTGCTAAAGAGAGCAGGGGTTTGGACAGGAAGTTTTGGACCTACACCCTTCTTTCTGATCGCAAAGCGACCGATCGCAACTGCAAATAAGCAGCAAGCAGTCATAATTAGCCCGATAGTGGGGCTCCAATCAGTGGAGCGAGCCGAGGCCACCTGTAGCGCTAGCAAGGTCGGATAAAGCAAGATTTCGTCTCCTGCATTGATAAACTTATACAAACAAGAAGGATTATAAAAAGAGCCTTCTAAACAATTAGGATTTGTCTTAAGAGTTAACAGTCCACTAAACTTTTGCTACAAATCCGCAACAGTTTCGGCAACCGATCGCGATCGCAACCACCTCGATCAATCCTGAACCTTGGTTAAATATCTTACCGACAACCTACTTAACGGGTTTACAAGTCAGCATGCGGGTTAAAATTTGCGGCATTACCAAACCAGACCAAGGGCGAGCGATCGCAGAACTGGGAGCAACGTCTTTAGGGTTCATTTGTGTTCCAGTTTCCCCTCGCTATGTCTCGGCTGATCAAATTCGTCAGGTAGTAGAGCAGTTACCCCTTAATCCCCAAACAGGTCACTTAGTAGATCGGATTGGCGTGTTTGCCAACGCAACGCTAGCTGAGATTAGTCAAGTCGTCGCGATCGCTGGCTTGAACGCTGTTCAACTGCATGGCGCAGAAACCCCAGAATTCTGTGCTCAGGTACGTGAGACATTACCAGACACAGAAGTGATTAAAGCGCTCAGAATCAAAACGGCAGCAGCACTCCAGGAAGCCGCCGCTTACTATAGTCACGTTCATACCCTTCTACTGGATGCTTATCACCCTGGAATGCTAGGAGGCACAGGTGTCACCCTGGACTGGCAAAGCTTGCAACAATTTGCGCCCGCTTGTCCTTGGTTTTTAGCTGGCGGCTTAAACCCAGACAATATTATTCAAGCACTCGCTCAGCTACAACCCGACGGTATCGATCTCTCAAGTGGAGTTGAGCGATCGCCCGGCGACAAGGATTTAGCCCAGGTGGCTCAACTCTTTCACCAACTTCAACAAACACAAAAAATAGGGGTCAGTTAGACTCACCCCTACCTTTTTTATTTTGCTCCCCTTCCCTGCTAGGGAAGGGCTGGGGGTTAGGTCACCCAGAATGGTGCTTTAGAAGAAAGAAGGACGATGACGAATCAGGTTGAGAAACTCTTCACGAGTTTTCTGGTCATCCTGAAACACACCGACCATCGCGCTGGTGACTGTCCAAGAGCCTGGCTTCTGCACACCCCGCATCACCATACACATATGAGTCGCTTCTATGACAACAGCCACACCTTTGGGATCCAAAATCTGTTGTACCGCTTCAGCGATCTGACGAGTTAGGCGCTCTTGCACTTGTAAGCGACGGCCATACATCTCAACGATCCGAGCTAATTTACTCAGACCTACCACCTTTTGGTTGGGGATGTAAGCAACATGCGCTTTGCCCATAAACGGTAACATGTGATGTTCGCAGAGACTGAAAACATCAATGTCTCGCACCAAGACCATTTCGTTGTGGCCTTCATCAAAAATGGCACCATTCACCAGTTGCTCTAAAGACTGGGTATAGCCACTCGTAAGAAAGCGCATAGCATCTGCCACTCGCTTGGGAGTTTTCAGCAATCCCTCTCGCTCCGGATCTTCTCCAACCCCTAGCAAAAGAGTCCGGACGGCATCTGCCATCTCATCCTTGAGTTCGTTATCCGCAGGAGGAACTACTTTGGCCTCTTGACCATGAAGTGTATTGCGATCAGGCCGAACTTCAGGGGTTATGGAATCAGACACAGTAGGTACGTTAGAGCCGGTAGCACTGTTGGAAGAAGCAGTAGTCATAAGTTAGAGATTTTGTAGCTGCAAAGTGGGTGTTGCTGAATCAGGAGTGGGAAAAACTTAAAACACTCCTGCGTTGGGCATCAAGGTTAACTCTTCCATCACAGCCTGCTTGGGTAAAAGCACGGCTTGTAGAATTACTTGAGCCACAACTTCTGGTGTTAACATCGCCGAGCGGTCGAAGTCAGCCTGAACACTCTCAGTATCCCAAAGCGGTGTGTTAACTGAGCCTGGACAAATAGCAGAGACACGAATACCGTTAGCTCGTTCTTCAGCCGCTAGGGCTTTGGAGAGGGCCATGAGGCCAAACTTACTGACGCAGTAAGCTCCCCAGTTGGGAAAAACCTGCTGTCCTCCAATGGACACCACATTAATGATGGTTCCCTGTTGGCGATCGCGCATGCTAGGCAAAATGCTTTGGATGCACTGAAACACACTTGTCAGGTTGAGATCTAGCACTTGTTGCCAGTCATTCAATGGAGTTTCCATTAGACTACCGGTGTAGGCGATGCCAGCATTATTGATCAGGATGTCTAGTGGGCCAAAATCTGCTGCGATCGCACTCATGCGCTCTTTCACTTGGTCTACTTGAGACAAGTCCAGCGGATAAGTTTTCACTGTAACGCCTGCCTGTCTCGCCTCATCGGCGACCGCCGCCAACTTCGATTCAGAGCGGCTGACCAACGCCAAATGAATCCCAGCTTCGGCAAACGCTAAGGCCGTTGCTTTGCCAATTCCACTGCTCGCTCCTGTAATCAGAGCGTGCCGTTCTATTAGAGAAGCCATGAAATATCCTGATTCGCTCTCATCAATTCCAGCAATCTAAGCTATCGGAAACTTGAGATTCGCTGATGCAATTTTTAAGTAGTTAGTAAGCAAATTAATCGTTGCCGCAGCACAACCACAGCTTTAAAGCCAACCGAGGGGATTCCCTGTTTGAGACCATTTCACTCCCGTTGAATTTTGAGAATTTCCCTCTTGTCCTCAAGTAGTTAGTGGTTGCAGGCGCGACCAAAACGAGCACTTCCGTGGTGAAGCATCTAGAAGCCACCGAGGAAATGTAAAAAAATGTTACCTCGTGAATTATATCACTCAGAATCGAGGCCGCCTACTCGTGGGCGATCTAAGCTCCCTAGCTAGGTAGTGGTTAGCGCAGATTTGTGCCTTAAACTCAGAATCGAGGTTGAGCTAAGCAGTCTGGAATCAACTATGCTGTGGCTTCCAAGAAAACACCAATATTACGAAACTTTTGATAGCGCAGTTCTCGCCGTTGCTGATTCGTCATTTGGCTCAAATCTTCCAAATGCTGTAGGAGAGCTTGCTTTAAAGTTGCAGCCGCTTCTAAGGGGCTAGAGTGTGCGCCCCCGATCGGTTCTGGCAAGAGTTGGTCCAAAATGCCTAAACTCTTCAAGTCCCAGGCCGTAATTTTTAGGGCTTCTGCGGCTTGAGGAGCTTTACTAGCATCTCGCCACAGAATTGAAGCACAAGCTTCAGGGCTAGCCACGTAATATACAGAATGCTCGAACATTAACAGGCGATCGCCGACGCCAATCCCCAGAGCACCACCAGATCCACCTTCACCAATCACGGTACAAATAATCGGCACGTCTAGCCGAAACATTTCCCGTAGGTTATAGGCGATCGCTTCCCCTTGCCCAAAGCGCTCAGCATCTAAACCAGCCCAAGCTCCAGGCGTATTAATGAAGGTTAAAATTGGCATGCCAAAGCGATCGGCATGCTCCATCAATCGCATGGCTTTGCGATAGCCACCGGGTGCTGCCTGACCAAAGTTGCGAGCCACGTTGTCCTTAGTATCTCGCCCTTTCTGATGCCCCAAAATCACCACAGGCCGACCCGCGAACCGAGCTACACCTCCGACCAAAGCAGGGTCATCGGTGCCTCCGCGATCGCCATGCAACTCCATCCACTCGTCACTAATCGCCTGAATGTAATCAAGGGTGCTAGGTCGACGAGGGTGACGTGCTACTTGAAGCCTTTGGGCAGGAGACAAACTGCTGAAAATTTCTTGGCGAAGTTGCAAAGCTCGCGCCTCAAGCTGACGGATCTGATCAGACACATCGACGTCATTTTCTTCTGCAAGTTCACGAATCTGATGAATCCGTGCCTCTAGCTCTGCCAAGGGCTTTTCGAAATCTAAAAGAATAGGTCTGCGTTCAGTCGTTGCCATGCCAGCGCCACACTACTCCGAAGTAACAGTTACAGAAAGATCCTGAGGCTTTGCTACCCTGCCCCTCAATCCAGGCTACACCTTCTTGCACCCTTAATTAAATGTGGTTCGTACTTCCCAATCACGTTTAACTACAGTTCAGGAACACGAGATACTAAATATTTTGCTGCTGAATTTCACTTGCAATGAATTACTACTAGATTCCGTTCTGGTAGATGCGAAGCAGTACATAAAAACCCCATGTTCGATTCAACTGTCTTTATAGTCACCAAATGCTACCTGAACTAAAGCAATAGTGAGCTAAGTGAGATTTCAAGAAGCGGTGCTTTTGGTCAGAAATTCCCATATTAGAGCAGTCGTTCATGCTCAGTCTTCTACTCAAGCAGCAGGTAAAAAGCTTCTACTCCGAAACAACCGTTATAGGAACATCTTCAGACTTGGCACCTCTCTCATCAAACCAAGCTACCCCTTCCTGCACCATTGTTAGACGAAGTGTATATTGACCAGGCAGTTTAGGAGTTTCAATCAGAGCATTGATAGTAGTCTCACGGTTTGGCAGCATTACAAGAGGTAGCGGAGTTCGTAATCCATCCCGTGCAATAACATTTTTGTTCTTATCCATCCAGTGATAAGACAGGAAAACTGGAGACGAGCTATATGAGGACCAAGGAAAATTACTAATATTTTTGATGCGAACGGGTAAATTTAACTTCGTATTTAACTTTAGATAGCTAGTGTTATTAACTAAATCGATATCTTGCAAGAAACTCTGCTGAAAGTTCTTAGCAAGCTTAGGTTGAACTATAACTACTACTTCATAAGGCCTATTTCTCGAGTTATTTGGAAATTCTCCTACACCTTCTGCAATTAAGTCAAAAACTAATCGATATAGACCCGGTTCTACAGGAAATTTCAAAGAGCCGATCGCCTCAGTAACATCGTTGTGTCTCGCAAGACCACTCACAAAAAGACGGGTATCGATCACTTGAACATTGCTTTCATTGAATGCTCTTAACCGAACCCGCACCTCTCCTGGCATAACTCCACTTTCATAACCTAGCCACCTAGACTTTCCAGTATTTCTCAGCTTAGCTCTTAAAACTAGTGGCTCATTTGGTAGAACTATATCTGGTATGGGGCTAAAGTTATTTGGTCGCTGCATGTCAACCCTCTCAACTTTTTCAATTGAGCCTGCTAGCGCCTGAGAATACTTCACTAAATTCTCGATTGGCTTAACAATTTGAAAAAACAGACTATTAGCATGGCGAGACAGCTGAGTATCTCTAAAATCCCAAAGCCTAACATGCTGAGTATCAACATTAATCGGTATTCCGTTCCACTCTGCCTTACTAAAAGCCCCTAGCACTTGAGAGTAAGTTGAAACTGCCAAAAAAATCAGAAAAATAGCTAGACTTGAAATAAATATTTTCTGATTCTTTAAGGCAAAGTTAAATTGACTATTAATAAAATATCCTATTAAGTAGCAAATTATTGGAGTTGCATCGCTAATAAATCTTGGCCCATATGAACCCCCAGCCCACCAAATTGTATAAAAGCAGTAACTGAGAAATAGGGCAATAGCTGCAATAGCTAAAGATGTAATCAGTCTTTCATCTTGGTGGATTTTAGATTTCTTGAAAGCCTGCCAAAAACCAGGAATACAAAATATGACTATGGGTGAAAAGACAAAAATACCCCTGCTAGGACTAAACATCAATCCCAAAAAACCTTGCAGGAACTGATTAAAATTAAATCTATAAAATGTTACTTTGTAAGCACTGCTTAAAGCAGTATAGCCACCCAAGAAACTACCAAAATTGTAAAAATTCCAAGCCATCCCTAAAAGACTAACCGGAAGGCCCAAAAGCAGAAAAAGTGCCACTTTTCTGTATATTGAGGTTACATACAATATTGCAGCAATAGAGAAAAGTAAGTTAGTAGGTCGAATAATAGGTAATAAGCCACAAAGAAAACCTGCTATAAATAACAGCAATCTGAGGTGTGTGTTTTCAGCCCGATTGGCTTTTAGCAAGCATAAGATCAGACTTGTTAATACCAAGTTAGTAGCTGTATGCTGCCATAAAGCCTGAGAACTTGTCATCCAGGTGTTTGTAGCAAAGGCATAAATAAAAGTAGAAATAAGAGAGGTAGCAAGAGGAAATTTCAGACGACTAGATATATAAAAAATGACAACTGATAGCGAAGTAGCTAATGTTGCCGCAAGTTTTTCGAAAGCTTGCCTGTAGGGTTCAAAGCTTGCACCAGTTAAGTCGAACTCAAAGGGAATGCCTGTAATGTTAGTTTTTATGAAGTCTATTACATCCAAGTAAATAGAAAAAATAAAGTAGATTGGCAAACTAACAACGGCAGTACCGATTGGATAGACTGAAACTAGATGTTTAGTTTTGGACTCTGCAAAAAAGTAAGGAAGACCACTATAATTTTCGAAAAAATAGTTATCTCTAAAAGCATCAAAATAAAGAGTATGATTCCTCAACCAATTAAGCGCTAGCAATGAATTAGGTATAGAATCTCCAGTACCTATCAACCTTTTATTAGCTAGATAAACCACACAACAAAGCGTAAAAACAAGAAAGCACTCAATGCACAAAATATTCTTTGATTTTTCGGCCTGCATCTTTGGACTGGCTCAAAGTTAGAATTAACGAAACAGGTTGTACTTCAAAATACAGTAAATGGCTCGAAATCCATCTTTCCAGCCAATTTTTTTACCTTCTTTATAGGTTCTGCCATAGTAGGATATGCCAACTTCATAAATGCGGCAGTCCATCTTAGCAACCTTTGCAGTCACTTCAGGCTCAAAGCCGAAGCGATTTTCTTCAATCTTGACCGCTTGAATTACCTCACGCTTGAAAGCTTTATAACAAGTTTCCATATCAGTGAGATTAATATTAGTCAGCATATTAGAGAGAGTAGTTAAAAACTTATTCCCTAACATATGCCAGTAGTAGACAACTCGGTGGGGTCGGCCTCCCATAAAACGAGATCCAAAGACTACATCTGCTTTGCCGTCTAGGATGGGTTGGAGCATCAAAGGATATTCTTGAGGGTCATACTCCAAGTCTGCGTCTTGCACAATGACGATGTCTCCAGTAGCCGCTTGAATACCACTACGTAGGGCGGCTCCTTTGCCATAATTCTTCTTGTGGTAGAGCACCTGATCAACTTGCGGCTCTATAGCGGACGCTAATAGACTCCTAGTGCCGTCAGTAGAACAATCATCTACAATGATGATTTCTAAGTCTTTGATTGGAGAGGCCTTGACTGCTTTAACGATCTGCTCAATACTGCCTAATTCGTTAAAGCAAGGGATTACTACAGTTAGCTTCATCTGTTGACGGTTCTATTTAACAACAGTGCAGAAGTTGTTCATCCAAAGCTGGAAATATTGGTGATGGAAGCTACGAAAGTTAGTTTCTCCCACAAGCACCTTCCTCAACTTTTGTCGGTTATAGTACCTTTTGTGATCTCTAATCTCTGCTTCAGATACAATTTTTAATTTATATGCTAAGAACTCCAGAATGGGTTGTGCCCAAATGGAGGGTACAGTGATTATTAGCTTACCGTCAGGCTTTAAAACCCGATGAATTTCTTGCAAGATTTGATGCTCGTGTTCGATATGCTCTAGCACAGCTAGCATCGTTACTACGTCAAAACTGGCATCTGCGAAAGGCAAGGAACCATCAAATTTGAACTGTAGAGTTTTGATGTTTTTGAACTCTACAGTGTCTACTTTGAAGTCTACTCCAAAGCCCTGGGTAATACGAGGAGCGATCGCTTTTAAGAAAACTGCTGCTCTACCACATCCTACATCCAGAACCGTGGAGTTTGGAGCAATTCGAGAAACGACTCTCTGAAGCCGCATCCATCGCAGTATAGGCTCTAAAAAGGGTTCACTCATAATTTTAGAGAGCATTTCTCCCAGGATATTTTGATGCTTTTTGGGAAGGCAAAAAACATCCGACAGCGCATCAATTATCTCAAGATCTGAGCCAATTATTCAATTTAAAGTAGTAAAGGGCGAAATCCATGTTTCATTGAGGCATTTCCAATCTGATCCATTTTGTCAACCGTAATTTGGTTGCGCCCCCAGGAAAAATTGGTATGCCATTTCTCAAATTCTAGAAGCATAGATTCTGCAAAGCAGGCAAACAGTTGACGTGCAGGAGCGTCCATACTGACGATCTGCATAATTCGCCAATCAATGTCGAGGGAGTGCTCCACGATGCCACCGTTCAAAACATGCACACCAGGATGCTGAATCTTAGTCCCTAAGTTTTTCGGGTAGCCACCATCAATCAGCAAACAAGGCTGCTTTAAGGTAGACGGATCAATCTCTACACCTTTGGGCATACTAGCCACCCAAACGACAATATCCGCTAAGGGTAAGGCTTCGTCCAACTCCATGACTTTGCCACGACCCAATTCTGCTTGCAAATCGAATAAGCGCTCTTGATTGCGGGCAATGAGCAATAGTTCTGCCACGTCTGTCCGAGCATCTAGCCAGCGGCACACGGCACTGCCAATATCTCCAGTAGCTCCACAAACCGCAACTGTCGCTTTCGAAAGTTCAATCCCTAATTGTTTTGCTGCCTGTTCAACTTGACGACAAATAATATAGGCGGTGTGAGTATTACCAGTGGTAAAGCGCTCAAACTCCAGCTTGATATTCCGAACCTGCTGAATTTGATTTAGGTTGAAGTTCTCGAAAATGATTGAAGAGAATCCACCTAGAGCTGTGATGTTAAGGCCATGCTTTTGAGCATGAGCCATGGCATTAATCACTTTGCGAGTGGCTGCCTTGATGCGTCGTGTCGCCAACATTTCAGGCAAGAAGCAAGATTCAACGTACTTGCCTTCAATCTTTTGGCCCGTTAGGCTGGTGACCGTGATGGTGTCAACAATTTGCGGGGGAGCACTACACCAAAAATCTAATCCTTGATCAGCGTACTCTGGGTAGCCCAGCTCTCTGGCAACAGATTGGGCGTGTTCTAAACTAGTGAGGTGACCGATAAGACCAAACATGGACGGTTGGGGAGCCTACGATTCAGGCTAGCTTTAGGTTGGTAGTAATTGAAACGAGTGATTGCTCAAAGTACTCAAAAATACTACATAAATTTGCCGATCAGTTGGTAGGTTCTGATCGGCAAATTTGTGCAGGTACTAAATAGCGATCGCTCAGTAGAAAACAACTGACTCTGATCAAAAGGAAAGATTGGCAATGGATTCCCTCATCAGACTCCTGAGGTTGCCTAAATGTTCCTAACTTAGGCAGCAGCAAGGCCGTAGGCAGACATACGCATGATATCGCGAGTGCTAAAACCAATGTTGCTCAGCGCTTCGCCATACTGAATCATGAAGTCTTCTACCAAAGCTTCTTTTTCCATACTCAAAACCTGAGCGTCTTCTGCGACTTGGTTCAACATGCGCCAAACCAAAGGTAAGTTCTGACGATTCGCTACTTCTAGCTCAGCTTTGGCAGTTTCAAAGTTAGCTTTGAGCCATTCTTCCCCGTAGTTCAGATGACTGTACTCATCTTTGACTACGCCTTCGGTGATTTTACGCGCGAAGTCGTCAGCGACGGGAATATAAATGTTGTAAGCTGCGATCGCAAAGCACTCAATAATGAGGGATTGAATCAGCAAGCAAGTCACAATCTGGTTGTTTGCCGCTGCGACTTGAAAATTACCATGCAGGTCAGAGAAGAACTGACGAGCAAACTCCATATCTGGCGTGACTTGAAGATTACGACCACAGGCTTCAAAGCCTTTCTTATGGCGATTCTCCATTCTGGCTAGACTCACCAATTGATCGTGATTGTCCGGCAGCATTTCAGCCAGCTTCAGGTAATTTTCGTGAGCCTCTTGTTCGCCTTCAATCACAATCGCGTTAATCCGACTGTAGGCATCTTTGTAGGCTGCGCTATGGAAGTCAATTTCTAGACTGGCCTCAAGCTGCGGCATGGATCTCTTGTCTCCTCATCATGAATCAGTCGGTGATAGTTCGACTTGGTAGAACTATGGACTAAAGATTGTGACGGCAGAATGTAAATTATTAATTTACAACCTTAAGTTACTTTAACCTTTTTTAATGGCGGATCGACCAAGCAGAAAGTAGGAATATCACAAGTTGACCCGTGAGCCGATTACTAAGCAGTTGCATCGAGACTCACGCTACTGTCTATCTATGACCTTACAGCATGAATAAGTAAGAAAACTCACCCAATGGTCATATTTACCATAACTACAAGCGTACAGGATTACTAAACCAGCCGCACGAGGCGAACCGAGCGTGAGTCAGAATTTACCCGCAAAACTTAATGCCCCAGTCTCTTCTTCCGTCAAACCTGTCTGGAGTTGGGAGCGGACTTTAGCCTGGTTGAATGGCCTGCTGCTGCTCGTTGGGGCTGCAGTTATTTTGTCTCCCCTGGCTATTGTTTTCTGGACTTCCTTGACACCGAATCCCGCACTCAGAAATGTAGGTGAAAACCTCGCCTCAAGATGGTCTTGGGATAGTTATCGGGAAGCTTGGCAACGAGGCAACTTTCTGTTGGCTTTCGCCAATTCAACGTTGGTGGCGATCGCCGTAACAGGGTTGCAGACTCTCACATCTGCTTTAGCAGGTTACGCTTTGGCTCGCTTCCAGTTTTGGGGGCGGCAGGCAATTCTCTTGCTCGTCTTGGCTACACTCGTAATTCCGTTTCAACTGTTGGTGATTCCGGTTTTCCTGATTTTGAAGTGGGGTCACTTAATTAATACCTACGGAGCGCTGATTCTACCCACAGCAGCCAACGGATTTGGCATTTTTTTGCTGCGACAGTATTTCCAAACGATTCCGGTGGAACTAGAAGAAGCCGCAGCTTTAGACGGAGCGACTCGTTGGCAGATTTTGTGGCGGGTGATGCTGCCGTTAGCTCGTCCAGCTTTGGTGACGCTATTTCTGTTTACTTTTATTGGTGAGTGGAATGATTTATTCAAGCCGCTTGTGTTTACGACTCGCCCAGAATTGCAGACTGTCCAGTTATCTTTGGCCAGTTTTCAAGAGCAATTTACAAACAATTGGCCTTTGATGATGGCAGCGGTGGTAATCGCAACTGTTCCAGTGGTGCTGCTGTTTTTGGTGGGGCAGCGGCAGTTCATCCAAGGTATTGCCACTACAGGAATCAAAAACTAGATGGTAGTTTCTACTACAGCCTTAAATCTTCAACAGTGCATGAAGCGGCCTTTATACTGAAAGACTGGGGTTGCAGGGGTCAGAGCATGCAGAAGTTAGGCTGGGTTTTAGTGGGGGTGTCGTTTTTGCCCTGGGCTGCGATTCCGTTGGTCTTACCCCGGCTACCAATTACGACAACGCAAAAAACTTTACTGATCCCTGTACTGCTGGTATTAGCAGAGATTTTGTTTTGGCTGGGGCTGCTGATTGTGGGGAAGGAGGCGGCGCAGCGCTATAAACAGTTTTTCAATTTCAAGACTATTTGGCGATCGCTGAAGCGGGGGATTAATCGGTTGGGACGCAGTTTGAGGTAATCCGATCCTTGGGGGCACTCGCCCCCAAACCCCCGCTGAGGGACGGTTGCGTCCCCCAGACCCCCTCCAAACGAATCTAAGTATGAGTGTTTCGATGCTCTTGCTCTTTCTGTGTCTTACTCCTCACTCCTCACTCCTCACTCCTCACCCCTTCCCCTTCCTCATCCCTCAAGTCTGTTTGAATAGTGAGGCGGATTGTTCGGGAGGATTCTAGGCTACCGATTTGGGTTTCGACGACTTCTCCGGAGAGGTGGTTGAGGCAGCTAAGGAGCGATCGCAGGTGGGGGGTGCTGGCTCCGCTGTCTACGTAGAGACGATCGACTAAGCCTGTGACTCGTTTCCAGGTGGTGTAAAGCTTGGCGATAGTTTGTTCGAGCTGAGCGGCTTGGTTGACTAAATCAGCGGTGGAGCTAAGGGAGCCGATGCGGAGGGCTTCTTCTAGGGCGGCTTCTAAGTCTAGTGACTCGTTGTTGAGGGCTTGGACGTTGGTGGCGGCTTCTAGATATTTGGCTAGGTACTTGGCTTCAGAGGTGACTTGCTTAAGGGTGTCTACGTCTGGGCTTTCGGCTACGGTTTCGCGGAGTTCTGCCTGGTGCGACTCTGGCAACTTCTCCATTTCCCGCACGAATGGCGCTAGATAACGAGAGGGGATGGAGTTGGCGGCGGCTTTTTCTTTGATGACTTCTGGTAGCAAATCGGAGGTCATGGCAGTCCATTCGTCAGAGAGCTGCCGTACTTCGCGTCGGGTGATGCGATCGCCTCTTCGCGCTGCGTCACTCACCATTTGCTGCACTTCTGGCGCTGATTGAGCGGTTTCGACGAAGGCGCGTTTGCTAAAGCGCTCAACAGAATCGGTGTCGAGATAGCCGCCTTCTAGTAGAGTATCGGCGCTATCGGCTACCTCAATCAAGGAGTAAGCTTGGCTTTTGCTGATTTCTCGGTCTTGCAGCCACTTGAGGAATCCGGTGCCACGTCCTTCCCCTCCCCGTTTTTCGCGATCGCGGACGGTGCGCAAAATTCGACCTCGCCAAATGTCAGTTTGTAGGTCAAAGCGATCGCAAACTTGCCAAGCGGCTTCTACCCGTTGCTGAAATTCTAAATCTGGAATCTGCTCATCTTCTGGATCAGGCAGCTCGAAATTGAGTTCTAGTCCACCTTCTAGCGCAGCTTCGGCAAAGTCGGTGGGAAATTCAGGGGCTTGAACCATGAGAAACCATGTGCAGAAAACAGCCGGATCATTATGACATGCCTACAAGGGGTTGCCATGAGAAAAACTGACCAAAGTTGGTGCGTCTGCGATCGCTCAGGCCCATCACCAACTTTTCACTTAGCCTCAGCCACCCGTTAGTTGTCGGAAGAGCCAACTGAAGACTAAAAAGCTCAGTGTCACCACGCCAATAAATACAATGAGCAGTCCTAGCAGAGCTGCAATGACAACCCAGCGGTTCACTGAGCGGGCATTAGCGGGAGCAACCCTGAGGTGATCTTCAAGCAATGCGACGTTTTTGGTATTTGCTTTCCAAGTTACGTCTAGGAAATCCCCCAGTACAGGCACCGTGCCAGCCACCGTATCAAATAGCACGTTCGATACCATGCGGGTTAAGGTTTCTTGAGACACACCCAATTTGGCACCTTCCCAAATAATGTAGGCCGAGAATAAGAAGCTCGCTAAATCTCCGCCACCGGGTAAAAGCCCTAGGATGGGGTCAAGCCCAAAGCGGTAGCGAGTCCCCGGAATCGTAATCGAGTTGTCGAGCAGGTGGCTCAGGCTACGAATTCGCTTGAGCCGAGCAGTTTTGGCATCTGAATCGAGACGCATGGGAGGTAGCCAATTAGGTTGGCAATTTAGAGTACTAGAATCCTGCTATCTTGTCACGTCGCCATCCTAGGATTATTAACATTTCTGATACCAACTCATGCAAACAACACATAGCAAGAAGTTGTATCAAGAAACACTAGTAATGTTTGGCATAACTTAATTTCCCGAGCCAGAATATAAAACAGCTTAAGTCAAACCTCAGGGAAGATTATGGACCCTTTATTAGGTGCGCTAATCGCAGCAGCTACTGTTATTGCTTTACAAATTGCGACTTACAAACCACCCAAAGAAACAAAGAAAATTAGTGTAGTAATTAGTGGTAAGACATACGAAATTACTGAGAAATAAAGCTTGAAAAAACTGTTAATCACCGGAGCCAGTGGTTTTTTAGGGTGGCACCTGTGCCAAATTGCTCAGCGCCAGTGGGATGTCTATGGCACTTACTGTTCCCAAGCGATCGCAATGGTTGGCGTCACGGCTCTCAAAGTCGATATCAGCGATTTTGTCGCCCTCAAGCACTTGTTTGAAAGAGTTCAACCGGATGCAGTCATCCATTTAGCGGCACAATCTAGCCCCAACTATTGCCAAACCCATCCTGAAGCTTCACACGCAATTAACGTTACGGCTTCCTGCAACATTGCGGGGCTTTGTAGCGATCGCGTCATTCCTTGTGTGTTCTCTTCTACTGACTTAGTGTTTGATGGCCTCAATCCGCCTTACCGCGAAACTGATCCAGTTAATCCGGTGAATCTGTATGGCGAGCAAAAAGTATTAGCTGAGGCAGGGATGCGATCGCGTTACCCCCAAACTGCTATCTGCCGCATGCCCCTGATGTTTGGAGCGGCTAGCCCCACTGCTACCAGCTTCATGCAACCCTTTATCCAAATGCTTCGGGATGAGCAGGAGCTATGCCTGTTTACTGATGAGTTTCGCACTCCTGCCAGTGGTACGACAGCCGCTCAAGGACTCCTACTAGCGCTTGAAAAGGTGCAAGGCTATATGCATTTGGGTGGGGAAGAACGCATCTCCCGTTATGAGTTTGGCCGCTTACTAGTAGAAGTGCTGGGATTACCAGAAACAGGACTCAAAGCGGGCCGCCAACAAGATGTAAAAATGGCTGCCCCTAGACCGCCCGATGTTTCTCTCGATAGCTCGCTGGCCTTTTCGCTAGGCTATGCGCCGTTGTCTCTACGCGAAGAATTAGAGGCATTAAGAGGTAGGGTCTAGGCGATCGCGTCTAGGGCTTCTATCACAGCCATGGACAGTATTTATTTTGCTCGCATCGTTACCAATAACTAAGCAAAGCTGACGACTAAGCTCACTCACTCCCGAAAGCACAGCGAGCGAAGCAAGGAAAGCTTTAGACGGTCAGGTGCATCGTCTTGTTTGGTGGCTATTGGTCAATTTCAGGATGGGAATTGTTCATACCAATGCGGTTTAAATTGCCTAGAAGCGTAAAAGTAGTCAACTATCGCTTTGGCAAATGGAAGGACGTAAGGCACAGGCTCATTGACAAGTTTGCTCCAAATAGATTGATTGGAATAACCAACGTGTTCTCTATCAACCGTTTTCATATGGATAATGTTGTTGCGTAGCTCTTCCAGAGCAACAAAATCGTGCCATACCTTTGTTCCCTTTGGAGAAGACATTCCACTTATGGCTGGTAGAATATCACCCAATTTTGTCCGTAGGCTTAAAGACCGTTCGATTTGTACCTTGTTATAAACCTCGCTGCATTTGGACTTAGGTATTGTGTAAACGAAGTCGTCTGGTATCTCTTCGTTTGCGAACGCTTCAAGCGCAGTATAGGCAAAGACTACTGATGCCATTATTTCTTCTAGATACGAGAAAACATCTTCATCGGCAAGAAAATGTGAGTCTGGGCCAGAAGAAAATGTTTGGGCGGCAACGCGAGCTGCCTCATAATGCCTTCTGGACAAGTTAAGAAACAAAGCAGTTGCATTTGGAATTGGAAAGGCAACACGATTAGCTTTGTAATCTATTTCAGCGACTCCTTTACCAATTGCTCCAACTGGTAGGGAAGTATTGCTGCCTGGCAGTGTTGCCGGCGCTGTAAGGCGCACCACGATATGACAGCGCCAGTCTACCTTTGTTAAGTGTCCCTCTTCCATTTCAATCCTTTAGCCTTGGACCGAGTAGTTTATCGAATCTACCAGATGCGACGAAGTCGCGCTCAGCCGCCGAACTATCATTAAATTGAAACTTTCCGTATAACTTGTGAAAAAAGGCAGATAGGCAAGTAGTTTCTGTATAACAGCCCGAATCAGTTTGATATGCAGAACGACTCTGCATATTTGTGGATTCAGTAGACCTCTTTTACAAATCCGATAGGAAGCATAATGAGTCCTAAGCAGTGATTATTACTTCCTGAACTGAAACGGGCTACATTTGAAATCGGGCTTGAATGCGATCGCTTCAAAAACATAGCCAGAGAAGAAGTTTGCAGATACTCCTCTCTGGCTACGATTTTTAAGGATAAGTTGCGATCGCGCTTACACAGTTACTTGAGCACGGCTCACAGTTGCTAGCGCTTCTACCAAGCTGCGAACCACTGCAATCATGGCAACTTCACTGTTGAGTTGGTTCACTGCAGAACCTACACCTACACCAGCCGCGCCAGCCGCGATCGCCAGCGGTGCTGTGACGCTAGACAAACCAGAGGCACAGAGGACAGGAACGCTAACCGCACGAGAAATTTCTGCGGCGGCTGCCAGGGTGGGAGCGGCTTTCTCGATTAGGCCCAAGGTGCCAGGGTGAGCGGGAGCGCTGCTGGTGCCGCCTTCCGTTTGAATGATGTCTGCACCAGCTTTCACCAATTCTTCTGCCAACTGCACTTGCTGGTCGAGGGGCAGAATGTGAGGCACGGTCACAGATAAAGTGATGTCAGGCAGGAGAGCGCGGGTGGCTTTGGTCAGAGCCAACACTTCCTCTGCCTCAAAGCGACGACCTTGAGCGTAGAAGCTATCAAAGTTGCCAATTTCGATTAAGTCAGCACCTGCTTCGACTGCGGCCACAAATTGCTCAGGTTCTACCGCAGAAACGCAGAGCGGCAGACTGATAGCTTGACGCACTTGGCGTACGAGTTCAGGATCAGCAGCGATATCAACGAACGTCGCGCCACCCAGCTCAGCCGCTTTAGCAACTGCTAAAACGTTCTCTGCATCAAAATTATGCAAACCGCTGATAATTTTGAGCGCACGGCCTTGCTCGAAAGCGCTTTGTAGCGTGGGAAGAATGGTCATGATCCATCTCAAGGTAAAAAACGTATGGATCATTTTGGCATTCCTAGTAGCTGGATACTAGTCCCTGCTGAAAGTTACATTACAAGCAGGCTGAACATTCCCACCCTATAGAGCAGGAACTACTCTATGAATCGCTTAAATCGTTTGGTGCGGCAATATCACCGCAAAATTGCTTTAGTTCTGGCCTTACCCCTGCTCCTGACAGTATTGACTGGCATGGCCTACACGATCTTGGTGGAGTGGTTTCAGCAAGGAGCGATCGCGCCAACCATTCTCAGTCTGCATAACGGTGAGATTTTTCGTTTAGGCGGCATTTACCCGATTCTGAATGGTTTGGGGTTGTTAGGGTTGCTGGCAACAGGCTTACCTATGACCAGTTTGTTTTCCAAACGGCGCACACAAAAAGAAGCCAGCGATCGCTAGCTTCCTTGGCATTTCATTCATAAATTGAAGAGAAAAAGGAGCGAGGGCTTAGAATCCTTCTTCCTCGTACTCAGGCGCTTTGGTTTTCTCAGGAATGTTTAGCTTTTGCGGTTTGTAAGGCTTGTCATCGGCCCAGGCATCTTCTACTATCTCTTCTTCGTAGGTGCCCGCAAAATCATCTTCGTAGTCATCATCGTAGCTGGAGGTATAGCGATCGCGATCGGTGGCTTCGCTCCAGTTGTCCTCTTCGTCGTAGTAAGCAGGCTCGACTTGGCGTTGCTGACGCAGTTGCTTCGGAGCGGGTTGACTTCCCCAGTCATCTTCACTCCAAGCTTCTTCCACTACAGGCTGCGGGGTACGTAGGGGTTGCTGCATCGTGGGAATCCGCACGCCACTACCTAGTTGGTTTTCGGCGGGAGTGGTGGGCAGAATGTAGTCTTCCTCTTCCTCGCGTTCCCAAGGGGCACGACCAATGCCGATGCGCTCTAGCAGACCCACGGTGAGTTGTGTGACTCGCTCTTCTGCTCCTTCAAACACAATCAGGCGATCGGGGCCACTGCTGACAATTTCTTCAATTGGCAACTCGTAGGTGCTAACGACTTGGTCAGGAATCAGTGGCACTCCTAAGGTGGCAATAATCAAAGAATAAACTTTGCCATCCTCAACGTTGAAGCGGAAGCCACGTACCCGACCCAGCATTTCACCCGTTTCTGTAATCACTTCGCTATTGATCAGGGTGCTATAGCCGTCAATATTGATGTCGTCAAGGACGGTGTCGTTGTCGACCAGGGCCACATCGCCAATCTGACGAATGCTGCTCAAGCTCATAAACTGAGGCATGTTACCTAGGACGCCGGAAAGCAGGTTTTCCCGGAGGCCGAGCGCGACGACTTCCCGCCGATCCACGTCAACCCACAACTGACTGACGACTCCCAAACGCTTACCGGTATCGCGGGTAATCACTTGAGTGCCAAGGAGATCGGAGCGTTGCCAGATTTTGTCAGATGTCATTATGTCCGAGTCCTGATCGTGAATCCTAGCTATTAAGTATCAATATTACTAAATCATACCGAGGCACTTTGAGGCTCTAGTTTAATGCCTATAACTTGAGTATGCGCCCCACGAGCTTGGGTAACGCCAATCGTGCGCTCAGCAGACTCAATCATAGGACGGCGAAGACTCACTACAATAAACTGCGCTTGTTGGGCCTGTTGCCTAATCATTCTAGCTAATCGCTCCACGTTTGCTCCATCCAAGAACATGTCTACCTCGTCAAAGGCATAGAACGGTGAGGGACGGTAGCGTTGTAGAGCAAAGATAAAACTGAGCGCTGTCAGGGATTTTTCACCCCCCGACATCGAGGCGAGTCGTTGCACAGGTTTGCCTTTCGGGTGTGCAACTAGATTTAAGCCACTATTAAATGGATCCTGGTGATCATCCAGTTGCAAATGCCCGTCGCCATCGGAGAGTTCGGCAAAGATCACTTGGAAATTCGCATTCACCGCATCGAATGCTTCTTTGAAGGCTCGCTGCCGCAGAGTAGTGAAGTTCTCAATCCGCAATAACAGCTCGGTGCGTTCTTCTTCCAGAATGGTGAGCTTTTGCGTCAGTTCTTCTAGACGGGCTTGGGTGCGATCGTACTCTTCTAGGGCCAGCATGTTGACAGGCTCCATCGCCTGAATCCGCTTTTGCAGCGATCGCAACTCCTGCTGCAACTGCTCTAAACCTAGATTTTCAGGAAGTTCAGGTAATGGATCGGGCAAGTCTGCTTGTTGTTCGGTGAGCTGTTGCTGAAGTTCTGCCAACTGTTGCCGCTGGGCGAGGAGGGTTTCTTGCAGTTTTTGCCGCTGCCACTCTAGTTGTTGTTGAGCGGTTTGTCGTTCGCGCAGTTGTCGCTCTAGGCGATCGCGGGCTTGTTTAGAAACCCCCAACGTTTTCTCTAAGGTCGCGAGTTCAGCTTGGGTTTGAGCAATCTGCCGCTGGAGCGCGGCTTGTTGTTCGCTTAGGCCAGCTTGCTGATTTACTTGGGTCGTTTGCTGAGTGCGATACTCTTGCAGGCGGGTTTGGCCTTGCTGCACCTTTTCTTGCAAACGTTGTTGTTGATTTTCCAGGTCTTTGAGTCGTTGTTCAGCGGCACGCAACGCTAACTCTCGCTCATGCAGTTGGGCTTCTTGAGCCCGAATCGCAACCTGAATTTGCTGCCACTCACTATGGGTCTGCGACTGCTCTAACTCAGCCAGGGTTTGCCGCCATATTTGCAGTTGTGCTTCTTGGGTGGGAATGTCAGTTTCTAGAGTTTGTAGCCGCGTCTGAGCCGTGGCTAACTCTTGAGAGTTTTGCTGAAGTTGGGTTTCTAGTTGCGATCGCTGCTGGGTAAGGCTCTTTAGCTCTTTTTGCACCTGCTCGACTTGCAGTTGGTTTTCCCGATGAGCTTGGCGAGCTTCAATTAGCTCTTGCGATCGCTGCTTCACTGCAACCGAAGCTTTGGCGATCTCATTGGTGCAACGGTTAAGGATGCGATCGATCTCTTGTAAGCGTTTTTTCAGCTCTACAATTTCTGCCGATTCCATAGGGTCAGCCTTACCGAAATGGATCGCATAACGGCTATCGCTACTGCCCCCGCTCATCGCACCACTAACTTCTAGCAATTCGCCATCTAGCGTCACTATGCGGTGCTTCCCTAAATGACGCCGCGCATCCTTCAAAGTCTCGAAGACAATTGTGTAGCCAAACACATAGGCAAACACATCAAGATAGCGCGGATCGCATTCGATTAGGTTTACGGCGTAGTCCACAAAGCCAGAACCAATCCGTTCCCAAGGCGCATTGGAAATCCGAGGGGCTTGGATTTTGTTGAGCGGTAGAAAAGTGGCTCGTCCCGCCCGCTTTTGCTTTAGCAGCTCAATCCCAGCCGCCGCTACGGCATCATCTTCCACGACTAACTGGCCTAAGCGACCACCTGCCGCAGTTTCTAAAGCCAACTGATACTGTGGCTCCACTCGACCCAGTTGCGCTACCAAACCGCAGACACCGGGCATCCCGGTTTGAAGAATCAGCCGCGTTGCATGAGTTCCTTGTGATTCCTGGGCGGCTTGTGCTTGGGCTTCTAGTTTATCTAGGCGGCGATGCTTCTCTCGTTGCTCTTGTAGTAAGCGGGTTTCGGTCTCTTTTTGGATTTGTAGATTTTGCTCAGTGCTTGCGACGGCTTGGGCGAGTTCTTGCACCTTCTGAGCTAAGCGATCGCGCATCTCACTTTGCTGGGTGGCGATCGCTTCCTTCTCAGCTATTTCCTGAACGACCGACTGCAATAACTGAGTCTGTTCTTGAATCTGCCGCTCTAGTTGCGTCGTCCGTTCCCGTAACTGTGCTTGCTCGGTGCGTTGCGGTTCCAAGGTTTGCAGCAGTGTGTCAATCTGTTGGTGCAGGCTGGTTTGTTGCTGCACCCAAACTTCGGAGGCAGAGGCGATCGCACTAGCAGCTTCGCGGTTTTGATTTAAGGCACTCTCCGCCTCATCCCGCGCTTTTTGTAGAGGGGCTAGGCTTTGGGTTCCTGTGGTTTGTTGCTGAGCCAGGTTTTCCAGAGTCTTGAGATGTTCCTGGATTTCCTGCTGCATTCTGGTCAGATTTGCCGCCGTTTCTTGACTGGCTTTGGTCAAATCTAGCTCTTGTCTTTGCAGTTGCCGTAACTCAGCTTCACGGGTAGCAAGGGTAGCTTGAAGCGCAAGCTGTTCTTCCTCACCTAAGGCTTTCACCCGACTGTTAAGTTCTTCTAGTTCTGCTGTGGCTTGTTGTACTTCAGCCGCAACCGTAGTCAGTTGTGCGGCCAGTTCTGTTGTCTGGCGATCGCCTGCTTCAATCTGCTGATGTAGGCCCTGTGCCTGCCGTTGCTGAGTGCGCCAAGCCAGTACGCCTTCCCACTGTTCTTTGGCTTGCAGTTCTTTACGTAATTTCTGATATTTCTCAGCTTTGACGCGGTCTTGCGCCAAGCGATCGCGCTGCACCACTAATTCATTTTCGACAATGCGAAAGCGGTCCTCGCGTTCTTTAACCGCATCAAGCTTGTCTTTGGCTTGAATAATCTTGCGATCGAAGGATGCCACCCCAGCCAGCTCATCAATGATGGCGCGACGCTCGCGGGGGTTCATCGAAATGATGCTGGTTACGTCCCCTTGGAGCACCACGTTGTAACCTTCCGGGTAAATCCGTAGCCGATTTAGATGCTCATGCAGTTCAGTGAGGGTGCAAGGTTCCCCGTTGATGTAGTAGTTGGAAGTGTAGGTGCCTTGCTGCGTTACCCGGAGCTTTCGCGTTACGGTCCAGTCACTCGACTCCGGACTTTGCAGCTTAAACTTGTTCTCCGAGTTGGGGTTCTCAGCCGCTAGGTTCGGGAGTTCGTCTTCGAGATCAAAAGTGACGGTGACACTGGCTTCAACGGTAGAGCGTCCGCGTGCAGTTTGTTGGTTGTTGACCA
This sequence comes from Trichocoleus sp. FACHB-46, assembly GCF_014695385.1. Taxonomy (NCBI): domain Bacteria; kingdom Bacillati; phylum Cyanobacteriota; class Cyanophyceae; order Leptolyngbyales; family Trichocoleusaceae; genus Trichocoleus; species Trichocoleus sp. FACHB-46. Next base: position 134,753 of record NZ_JACJOD010000014.1, read on the forward strand.
AGTCAGGCAGTCGCTCAGCCCGCATTCCCTTGGAACTAGACAAGCCTAAAGCAAACAGCAACGCATCCAAAATATTAGATTTTCCTGATCCGTTTGGTCCCGAGACCACAGTAAAACCAGGGAGCAACGGGACTGGAGTCGTGCCGCCAAAAGATTTGAAATTGGAGAGTTCTACCCGCTTGACGTACACCACTAGCGAAGCTTCTAGCAAGTACAAATTTACTAACTACTGTACCAGATGACAATCACCAGATGACAATAATGTCCAACAGAGTAGCACGAGCCTATTCAGATGGAGTCAAAAATTCAACAATTTCCTGAAGCCTTACAGCGATCGCGCCAACTGAGCTGAATTGGCATCTGTGAGACGAATCTGTACTTGCTCTCCTAAGTTCAGGCGATCGTATTCCTCGCAAGGCAGGTTCCATGCTCCTGATTTGGCTTCAGGTTTTTGAAACCAACCGTTTTTCACTAGGTAGCTGCCAGATAAACGGCAAGTGGCACGAGTAGCTGAAATTCTTTGAGGAGGCAACTGTACTAGATTGATGTCGATGGAACGTCGCTCAGCCGCATCCTGACCCACTCGCTGATGGGTCTGTTGGGGCACCCACTCTTTGACACGATAAGTCATCCAGGTGTCATGCACTGGAACTGTTGCCATAATGGGCTTTTGCACAGGCACGACACGAGTGCTAAAGATTGGAACTTCACGCGTATGCTCCACTTGCCGAGTGCTGTAGACTGGGACTTCGCGCCTATGCTTCACTTGTCGAGTGCTAAAGATTGGGACGGTACGAGTTCGGGGAATTTTGCGAGTGCTATAAAGCAGAATAGTGCGAGTGCGGGGAATTTTGCGGGTACTGTAAACCGGAATCTCATGGCAAACTCGCTTGCCCAGCCCGTTACCTTGACTGGTGACTTTACACTCCGACTTAGTACCCGATTGGTAGCGCTCCGAATCGTAATAAGTCTCAGTACGAGTGCCGCTTTGATATTCTTCCGAGTCGTAATAAGTCTCGGTGCGAGTACCGCTTTGATATTGTTCTGGTTGAGTATAAATCTCAGTACGAGTGCCGCTCTGATATTGCTCTGGTTCGTAGTAAGTCTCGGTGCGAGTGCCACTTTGGTACTGCTCGCTCACCATGACTGTACGCACACCTTGCCGTTTTTGGCTTACCCCTCGCTGTTTCCGAATGGATTTGAGAATAGTGGCATTGGTTGGAACCGACTCATCCCAGCCTTGGCGAGTAGATGTCTTCTGTGTTTGCACATCTACCTCGACGGTCCACTGCAAGTCAGTGACCTGCACTTTCAGCAAGGTAGGATCCTTGGTGCCCACAGACTCAACTGCACCATTCCAGAAAACGCCACTGACTACAGTCAGTCCTAGGGCTCCAGCTGTTAGCCAGCCTAATCGACTATTGTTTCCTGACGGGTTAAAGCCGTTGGAGGGTGAGTGGTCCATTGAACGTGAGGGAGCAATGGTAGGAGACTCGCTCTGACGCTGTACTAGCTCTCCAATCACGGATAAACTTGGGGCTTGCTGATCTGCTGCTGAATCGCCGGTAATGCCTCCCACCGCAGAGATTTGATAGCTGTTGCAATTACTGCACTGTAAAAGTTCGGCAGACAGCCCTACATCTTCATTGACGGCTTCACAGACCTTACAAACCCAAAAAGGCGGGCGATTGATTAAACTGGGGTCCGTAATTAGCTGACTATCTGACGCTTCGTACAGTTTTACGGCTTCTGTACGCCAATAGAAACAGCTGGGGCAGCGATTCCCCTGAGAGTTGAAGACAGCACTGATATGAAGTTGTCCACAATGAGGGCAATCCCAAAACAATTCTACGTATTCAACTGTTTCCATAGGGCTTAGGGAGCTTGAAGTTGGTAGGTGCTACAAGCCAATAACTTCTGAGAACGGAAAAATTCTCGTTTAGGTGTACTAACAATCGTGAATTTTCGTGAGCAAGATTTAGTGGCTATGTCGAGTGTTTCTATAGAGAGCGATCGCCCCAAATCTCCTAATCGCATAGCTTTTAGCTTTCAGCTAAGAGAATGATAGTGTCTTGAGACGAAAAGGTGATGGGCTGGTCTTTTTTGGGATTGATTACCACACCGTAAGCTCTAGCCACATTATTAGCATCAGCTTTGCAACGGTAACCGATCGCCGATTCCCCTCGTTGTCTGGCTGCCTCAACCACGGTGTAGAAATTCATAGGTTGAGCGATCGCCACATAATCATCTACTGGCTTCAGGTAAATCTCAGAACCTTCTGGGTTGAAGAGGTCAGCGAATACGGCATTTAAGCTTTTTTGTTCTGCCACTTGAGCCAACATTCGACTGATGATCTGCTCACTAATGACAAAATCATCGGGTCGCGCCACCTGAGCTAAAGCTTGGTTCCGTACATCCAGAATTTCTGTGACGATTTGGAAATCGTGGTTGTGGCGATTAGCGATATCCCGCAGGTGCAGTAGTCTGACAAGCGTTTCGGCATCTGACTCCTCAGGATCGAGATCCGGATTGCACAAAACCACGACATGGTCATATTGAGTCAAGTTCAGGCTCTCTAGGACCCGGCGATCGGTGGGGTCTCCAGCGCGATACTGCATCGTTTGTTTCTGTAACTTGAGGGTTTCCGCTGAGAGGTCAACCTCTGCTTCCGGAAACCCAGGAGCCACGGTCACTGTAGAACTAGGGGCAACGTATTGATCGAGCTGCTGGATGATTTCAACGACGCGATCGTTCCAACCCAAAATTAAGGTATGTTCGGCGGCAGCTGGAGGACGATTGCTCAACTGAATCGCTGATACATTGATGGGTGGCTCTGAGTGAGTAGAGAGCTGCATGGTGTCGTCATCTTCGCTAATCAAGATGAGTTGCTCACCTGGTTGGAGCGGTGTTTCTACAGGGGGGTTGAGCTGAATGGTGCCATCAGTATGTTTAATCCCAATCACCGTGGAATCGTTGTAAGCCAGAAGCGCTTTACCATAGGGCTGTCCTTGCAGCGTTGGCTCGGTTCTGAAGTAGATTTCGTTGCCGCTGAAATCGAGCAGATCCATGTAAACAAGGGACAAGCCTGATTGCCGACAAGTTTGCACCACGATGCGCGAAATTAGATCGTTGGTCAGCAGTATCTCTACTTCGTTCTGCCCTACCAAGTTAATGACATCCAGACTCTTGGGATTCTGAACTTGGGCAACGATGTGATAAGGCTGAGGCAGCGATCGCGGAATATTAGTAATGGCAAGCAGGGTTTTAACGAGTTGCGTATCCGCCCGTTGGTTGTGGGGGCTGAGAATAATGATGGAGCGCGCAGTCTGAATACTCACCATACCGAGATCTGCCATGCTGCTAGGGCTTCCGGTACGGCAAACTAAGCGAATGCGGGGCAGCTTACCCAACGTATCGGCTAAGGCAATATCCATCTGCATCTTGTCTTCTTCACTCAGGACGACAATGCAGGTATCCGGTCGATTGGCATTAGCTAGAGCTAGTTCAGAAATGAGTGTGAAGACTTGAAGCGACCAGCCTAAAATCACAATGTGGTCGGTTTCAATTACCCGCGATCGCCCTTTGCGGAGGTCTTCTAGCTTGGTGTCGATACCACTACTAAGCAGACCAATCAGGGTACTGACTACAAAAATGCCACCAAAGGTGACAAACAGCATTGCAAAGCGGAAGACCCAACCTGTATCACCGCCTACGGTACCTGAGTCTAAGGTTCGCATCAAAACTCCCCAGATAGCTTCGGGGAGACTGAGGCGATCGCCACCCTCTGGAGCAATCCCACTCAAGCTAACCAGGAATGCCATCAACAGGATAAATGCCAGAGACACCAACGCCAGTCCGCTAACGAGGGATACGGTACCTCTGGACATAAAGTTGTCGAATCTGTAGCGCAAGCGGTCTGCGATGGCAATTTTGCCCATTGTGGTAACAATTCCTTAACGGCTATAAAGAGGTTTCACCCATTTGGCCTCAAGACCATAGACACTCGCTTGCTTTGAAGGTGCCCTGACATGCTAAGCGGTGTAAAAAGTATTCCCCGTATGGCTATTATTGCCACATATCCTGGCCAGGAATGGAGCCAATGATGAAGAACTTAGTCGCCTGCCTAATTTTCCTGGGGGCTGTTGGGGTTGCAGTAGGAGTTTGTGCAGTTACTAGAGTTCACCAAGTACCTCAAAGGCGAACTGGTCTCTTCTTCGGCCTCGTTTTTGGCTTCTTGCTCCTATCAACACTCCTAACCTGGGCTGCTAGTAACCTGCTACCCTCGCAAGGAAATTCTAATTGGCTAGTGGTAACACTTTATCAATCATTAATATCTGGATTTGCCAACGGTTTGCTTTGGACAAATAGTATTTTGCTCTTACCACCCAGAAGAAATGCAGAATCTCTACTTCTGAGACCAAGTTGGCTTTTTCCGTTATGGTATCGAATTACTTTTGGGTTATTGATAGTTTTTGTACTAGGAACAGCAATTTTTTCAACTCAGGTAGCAATTCACGGGATGATGATCCGAGGGTTTCCCGCGGTTACCATTACTGTACTCACTGTGTTTAGTCCAATTCTTCAGTGGTCTCAAGTTCTCTTCTTATCCTTATGGATATCAAGCAAGTTGGAATTCAGTACGCAGGGTATCAGTTATGGAAGAACCAAGGTGGCAAGATGGAACGAAATCGCATCTTATAGCTGGCAGAGAAATACTCTAAAGATTCGCTTAGCTGGAACTCGTAGGTCTACCCCCATAGATCTAAAAATCTCCTCAAAGTACAAGGAAGCAGTTGATTGTGTCCTGACAGAACGACTCCCTGGGAGGACCACAACTATTTCAGAGGAAACTTCAAGTTAGAGAGTTAAAGTGTAACTCTTCAGATTCAGGTTGTAGTTTTTTAACAAATTTAGGCTGGTAAGTTCTAGCCAATTCAAACGCTTCACTTAGGCGAGAAAGGTTTAATGATGCGATCGCCCTCCCCAGAAAAAAGAGCGATCGCCTGGTTGGTTTTAGGGATTAGAAGATTTGCGATCGCGCTTTAGGGATAACGCTGTTGCTGCAGCGCCGAAGGCCAATAAGCCGACTGTGGTTGTCGGTTCAGGCACACTAATCGGGGCATAGGCAATTCCGATCGGGCGCTTGAGGTTGGCATTTGTAGCAACGAGGACTGCATTGGTATTGCCAGGACTGGGTAACGGTTGGCCTGTGGTGCCGTCGTAGCGGAGGATGGCTCCGAAATTGTTGTTCCGGGAGTCAAAACCCACGGTGTAGAGTTTGTTGTCGGGAGTGAAAGTGAGGTTGCCGATGAAGTTGCTGCTGCGGGTTTGGCCGTTGTCGTTAAAGGTGGCGTAGCTGGTAGCAATCGTTGATTTGAGTGTGCCTGTAGCTAAGTCGTAGCTGCGGATACCATTGGCAAAATCGGTAGTGACCAGATCTCCGTTAGGGGCGATCGATAGTCCTAAGAAGCTGACAAAGCCAAAACTGAGCGGCAGCGGTTGTGGTTGATCCGCAAAAACAGTCAGGGTGGAGCTGAGTACGCCGTTATTATTAGTGAAGCGCAGTACTTGGCTCGGCAAACCAGGAAAGTTAGCCGCAATTTCACCGGGTTCTACATCCCCGTCGCCATCTCCATCGCCGGGAGCTGCAACACTACCTTGGGTAGTGACGTAGAGGTTGCCAGCTGCATCAAACACCAAATCGTTAGGCCCGTTCAATCCGTTGGCTTGGCCATTTCCCGCCGCAAATACATCGATAAAAGCTCCTGTTTTGCCGTCATAACGGAGAATTTGATCGGTTAAGAAGCTGCTGACATAAAGCTCGCCGTCCGGACCAAAGATTGAGCCGTAGGGACGAATGAGCGTTCCTCCTTGATCAAAGCGACCGCGAAACTGCCCCGTTCTGCCGTCGTAGCGGAGGATGGCTCCTGAGAAGTTGTTGCCACTGCTGACATAGAGATCGCCATCTGATCCAAAGGTAAGATCATCTGGGCTAGTCAGACCCCCACTACCTGCGCCAATAAATTCACCACCCAGCTTGCCTGTGCGTTCATCAAAAATGAGAACGTTGTTCCCGGCAGTGTTACCTACTAGCAAAGCAGCTTGCGCTGAGGTCTGTTGTAAACCCCAAGCGGTCAAGGCGCTGACCACTGTAGCAGCTTGATACGCGATCTCTCTCCATTGCATAAACCCACTCCTCCATCCATAAAACCAATTCATTATTAGGGAATGGGTGGAAGCAGCAGGAGAACTTCTATAAATTCTTTACTCTCTTTTGGTTGACTGCCTAGATGCTGCGATCGCCCTGTCACAACAAAAAGAGAACAAAAAGAGCGATCGCCACGATTGAAATTTAATGAGATTTAACTCGCAATGGAATTGACCCAAGAGCCAATTAGATCATTGACCTGATCAGGCACTTCATCATGGGGACAATGCCCAGCATTCAGGAAATGCTCAGTTAGTTGCGGGTAATACTGACGGAACTTGACGCTGCGGGCTCTGGCGTTCATCCAAGGGTCATGCTCGCCCCAGAGCATCAGTAAAGGGCACTGGAGTTGTCCCAACAAGACATCCACCTTGTCACCTTGGGGCGTTTTGAAGACCGCCGCAAACACATCTGCGGCACCAGGGTCACTGGCTGCTCGCAAAATATCATCAACCAAATCATCGGTGATGGCAGTTTGATCGAGATACACTTTCTGCAACGTTTGGCGCACCACAGAACGCTGGCGGGTGTATTGAAACACGAGATAGCTGGCCCAAGGTTGCTGAAATAACGACTGCACAAAACTGCCGAACACTTCCCGGATCGGGTCTTTCTTAGGTGCAGGCTGAGCATCGCTGAAAGGCCCCGCACTGTTAAACAAAACCAAACCTGCGGCATCTTCGGGGTGTTGGGCAGCAACAGACAAGGCGGCATAGCCTCCCAAGGAGTTCCCCCCTAGAACGGTCGGCTGGCCGATTACCTCGGTAATGAAGTCGTGGATTTGGTTCCGCCACAGATCGCCACTATATTGCATGTTGGGTTTTGCCGATCGCCCAAATCCCAGCAAATCGATCGCCCAAACTTCAAAGTCGTTGCTCAACCCCGCCACGTTTTTGCGCCAATGAAAGGTTGAGGCTCCAAAGCCGTGGATCAACAGCAGCGGAGGACGGTGAGGCTGGCGATCGCCCGCTCGGACATAGTAGATTGGCTGGCCCCGCCACTGCCAATACTGACCAGATACGGGAGCGATGCTGCTGGCTTGGGTAACTTGCATGGTGAGGAAGCTGTAAAGTATCTTTAAATATCTTAACTTTTAAGCCTGAAAGCTTGGTGCTGTAACGGTTGCACCACCTTCTAAAGGCAGAGAAACTAGACCTGCTTTCGCGACTCTATAAGATGCTGTAGGGCTGAGTCAATGGTGATCCCTACGGATTAGGAAGGATGAGGGGCGAGGGAAGAAGGATGAAGGGATGGGAGTTAGATAAAGTAAGGCTCTTTTGGGTAGCTTAAGTTACTAGGGCTTTGGGCTTTAAGAGCCTGAGTTGAGTAAATAAAGTTCTTGGAATAAAATTGCTAAAAATTAAGAAAAATCTAATATTCTTATACGCAGAAAATAGTTCAGATCGTTATCTGCATCAGGGTCATTTCGTGAACATGGCAATCCAGGAACTCGTCGATCGGATTTTGGTATCCCGTCGCATTAGCCGTACTGACCAAAATCGCTTCATGTCAGCACTACTCGCAAAAAATTCTTTGAGTACAGAAGACCAACAGCAAATTACTCGCGTTTTCGATGGTTTGCAGACGGGTTTGATCCGAGTGGTGGATTAACGGCATTGCTAGCAAATTAGCGATCGCCCAAAATCGCATCTAAAAGCAAGTCGGCGCGGAACCGCACTGGATCGGTACAAGGTAAACTCGTTTCTTGTTGAGTTTGCTCAATGGCTTGTTTGGCACTGGCTGTGTCTAGGTGAGCCGTGTTGAGGGCGATCGCGACCACTTTGGCAGGCGCAAAGGCTCCTCCGGCGGTTGCCACGGTTTCATACAACTCAACTACTTGGCGTAAAGGCGGAATCGGCACATGCGTGAAGTTGCGAATGTGAGTTTGGCCAGCCCGATGTACTAGCACCAGATGAGTCGGCTGAGAGCCACGCAACAACGGCAAAGTTGCAGTAGAAGCAGGGTTGAGCAACGAACCTTGACCTTCCACAAACACAATGTCTTGGTCAGCACCCAAGCGCAGCACTAACTGTTCGACCGCGCCAGAGGCAAAATCCACCCGAATCGCATCAAGAGGAATGCCGTCTCCTGCTAGCATCATGCCAGCCTGACCTGTTGCCAGAAATTTCGCCCGCAAACCTCGCTGTAAAGCAGTTTGGTGCAGCTCCAAAGCGGTAGACATCTTGCCCACACTCATGTCGGTGCCTACCAGCAACACCCGCAAGCAATTCAGCGATCGCGCCGCTCCAGTACCTACCGTTAAACCTGTGGGTTCTTGGCGCATATCCCAAATCCATTGATCTGAGCAGAGGAGAGCTTTGAGTTCTGGATCTTCGGCCAAGGGAGTATGCAAGCCATTGGCTACAGAAACACCTGCCGCGATCGCCTGTTGAATTTCTTGTCGCCAAGCCTCTGGCAAAATGCCACCAGAAGGCGCAATCCCGATCGCCAAGACATCTGGTTTGTAGGTCAGCGATTCAGCCACAGAGGCCACGATGGGCGCGGTGCGGTGAATGCCAGTCAAATCGAGCAGGGATTCTCCAGCGCACTGCTGATCAATCACGGCCACGATATTGGCATCGCTGTAGCGTAGGAGGGATAGCCCTGTTTTTCCCTGAGAACCGCGAATCCCGTCATGGAGCAGAATCGCGACGCGATGTTCAGGACTGAGGCGCATAGTAAACTCCTAAACCAGGCAAATCGTTGGGTAGCAAGCGGCCATCCTGCAAGCTGGCACCGGAGAAAGGACCGTCGAGTAGATTCAAGTGGCTATCGAGATCCAAGTGATCCGCCAGAGGTGAGAGCTGAGCGGCGGCAGTATTCAGCAAGCCACTGTCAGAATAGCAACCAAACATAATCTGGAGGCCACAAGCACGCGCTGTATGCACCATCCGCATCGCCTCACTTAACCCACCCGATTTCATCAGCTTGATATTAATGCCGTGGACGCGATCGCTGAGAGCGGGAATATCTCGACTGGTAAAGCAACTTTCATCGACAAAAATCGGCAAAGGCGATCGCTCGTACAGTTTAAGTAAGTCTTGCTCTTGCCCCCGACGCAGCGGTTGCTCGATATAAGTCACGCCTTGCTGTTCTAGCCACTGACTCATTTTGATCGCATCAGTCAGGCTCCAACCCCCATTGGCATCAATGCTGAGCTTCACCTGCGGGGGAGCGACTTCACGGATAGCCAGCAACATAGCTTGATCGGCAGCAATTCCATCCGGGCTACCTAGTTTGACTTTTAGAGCTTTAGCACAGGTGAGCTGTAACCAATCTTTCACTCGTTGCTGAGCTACTTCTGGTGGATTAATGCCAATCGTCACCGAGGTCGGGACAATGCGATCGCGATTGAGGCCCCATATTCGCCATAGCGGCAACTGCGCTTTCTGGCCCAGCCAATCTAGCAAAGCGATATCTAACGCAGCATGAGCCGCGGAAGAAAGTTGAGCTTCCTGTAAAACCCTTTCAATTCTCTGGCGATCGAGGGGATGAAGCGGCTCTAAGGCAGGTGCTATTTGCTGCAACTGTTGCGCGATCGCTTCTGTAGTTTGTGGCGTTTCTCCGACCGAAAAAGGAGACCCTTCGCCCCAGCCTTCAATGGCATCTGCTTCCACTCGCACCCAGACATTGGTCGTTTGAGCCGTTGTGCCTCGGCTAATGGTGAGCGGAAATCGTTTGTGAACCGTGAATGTTTCAACGTGAATTCGCACTTTCGGCTGCTAACCCTTCAGACTAAACGGGCTGTCATACACTCGATGAATCTCAAACATAAGCTTCGTTTCACCGTTTTCCCAGGTTAGCTGACGAACCACAATATCCGCATGAGCAACCCACTGTTCATTCACCAACGGCAATGGCACATCCATTGGCAGAATGCGATACCCTGGCTTGACGGTTTGATGTTGCGATCGCGGCACCAATTCAGCGGGATAGCCCTGATTTGAGTTGAGTTTCAAAATACTGTTTACTTCACAGGGCATTCCCATCGCTTTCACCGTTCAATCCATTACAGACAGTCGAACTTGATTTTACCCACTGCCTGTCCTGAAAACCGATGAATGATACTCCGTCTGAGCGGTTGCTCTTCGCTTGGGTGCCGAATTTAAGACAGGTTAGCTGCAATTAAAGAAGATTTTGTTTGCGGGTAGAACATAAGTGTCAGTCTGAAACTTATTAGCGATCGCCTTCTTTTTAAGTGCTTCTGCCTCGGAAAAAGATAGATTACTACCTACTACTAAGGCATGTCTAGAATTGCTAGCTTTGGGTACGCAAGTTCTGGCATTGGGAAACTGTTGATTAAATGACTCACCGACCAGTTTCTGGACGCGGCTCAGTTCGTTTTGCACATCTTTAGCTCTCAGCGAGGAGGCTGCAATTACGAAGTAGCGCTTGTCTTCATAAGACTGGGTTAAGGCTTGCGCGAATTGAGACCCACTCTCAGTCGTCGCCGCTTGTTGAGCTTTGGTTGCCACGGGAAGTAGGGAAGCTCGAACCGATTCCTCAATCAATGACTGAATTCTAGGGTTATCAATCGTAGCTTTAGCAACTTTGTCTTGAAATGCCTGATCTTGATTTAATGACGTAATGACTTCTTTGGCGATCCTGTCCTTAAAAACTTGATCTCGTAGAACTTCCTGCTTGATCGCTTCTCGCGTATCTGTCGAAATTTTTTCTCGAAAATCCTCATTGACGATCAAACCATCTTTAACATCTCGACTAATATTCTGAATTTCTTTTTCCTTAATATGCTGCTCAATTTCTTGCACTAAGGCTTGAACTGAGACGAACCCGAATAAGCCCACCACGGTCACTAATCCAACCATGAGGCCAGAGAGTTTGTTACGAGCTTCAACGTAAAGACGGTAGGGATAGATTTCTTCAGTGAGGGTTTTTAGTTCTTGGCGCAGTTCAGCATTTTGTTGTTCTAAGCTGGCAATCTTTTCCAAGTTGGGGCTGTTGGCTGTTTCGTTCATGGGGCTCTCTTCCCTGCTGAATGCGATCGCGCCTGAGTTGGCTAATTAAAGCTTCACAACTCGTACCCCGCTTATCGGAAAACTTACGGTTGACAATGCGATCGCCCCAATAAGGACCCAATAAACAAGAGCCTCAGGCGTTCACCCAAGGCTCCGACTCCAGTTGATTTCTAGCTTGTATGCACCTAGGACGGTGCTATATCAAAGCTTAGTAGCGAGTGCGAGTGGTCTCAGCAGGATCACGGTAGGTCGTGGTGGTTTCAGGCTTGCGAGTTAGACCAGCCAAACCGAGTAGACCGAGCAGACCTAACCAACCCCAGTCGAAGTCGCGATCGCCAGCAGTATCTGTGGTTGTGGTCGTGGTCGTGGTGCTAGGAGAGGTGGTAGTACCAGTGGTGCCAGTTGTACCAGTGGTGGTATCTGTTCCAGTTCCGGTGGTGCCAGTCGTGCCAGTCGTGCCTGTGCCAGTGGTGCCAGCAGTACCAGTCGCATCGGTTCCAGTTCCGGTGGTACCTGTGGTGCCCGTGCCAGTTGTACCAGTGGTGGTATCAGTGCCGAGGCCTGTGCCAGTTCCGGTGGTGCCAGTCGTGTCAGTACCGAGACCTGTACCAGTTCCAGTGGTGCCAGTTCCGGTGGTGCCAGTCGTATCAGTACCGAGACCCGTGCCAGTTCCGGTGGTGCCTGTGGTGCCCGTTCCAGTTGCATCAGTACCTGTGCCAGTGGTGCCAGCAGTACCAGTCGCATCGGTTCCAGTACCAGTCGTGCCAGTGGTGCCAGCGGTACCAGTCGCTCCGCCTGTTGCATCCTGAGCCGCAGCAGGAAGAGTGATGGGGAGTACTGCCAAACTGAGGGTGAGCACACCTGCCCCAACAACCTTGGATAAGCCTGAAGATTTCATCTTAAAGTTCCTTTTTTTGTAAAGCGTTTACAGCCTGGACAAACTCTGAATCCTTGCTCTGAATTCTTTGAGGTCCGCTTGAATCAGTTCAGGACACACCTCTCGTAGAACATTAAGAGTTTTAACGGGTTTGGGAGTCATCCTTGAGCTAGAAGTTGTGCTGACTTAAACTCCCCCCAAGGAAAGAAACTTTTTCTTACATCTACAGAACCTCTCAAGTTGCCTGAGTTAGGGTGAGTTCAAGCCGCTTCAGATCAGGCAACATGACCTCGCAGGCTTATGGCTGGCTGGGCCATAGAGAAGCCACTGAACCAAATGCCCTGTAGTCGGCGATCGCGCCTCAACTATTTGCAGATTGCAGGAGTGCTGAGCATGACAAATGCGACTTCAGAAGTCCCGGTTGCTCTCCCAACGCCGGGAACTCACGAAATCTTAGATGTGCGACCCACAAATTGCTGCATTGTGGGCGGTGGGCCTGGGGGTGCTTTACTCGGCTTACTTTTGGCACGTCGAGGCATTGCTGTGACGCTGCTAGAAGCCCATCGAGATTTCGAGCGCGACTTTCGGGGTGATACCTTGCACCCTTCGGTGATGGAGATCATGGAAGAACTGGGTTTGGCAGAGCGCTTGCTCCAACTGCCCCATACTAAGATGCGAACGGGAACGTTTACGGCGCAAGGGCAAGCCTTCCTAACGCTGGACTTTAGCCGCCTCAAAACTCACTATCCGTATATCACGATGATGCCGCAAGCACGGTTTCTAGAATTTATTACGGATGAAGCGAAACAGTACCCTAACTTCCAGCTCGTCTTAGGGGCAAATGTCCAAGAGCTGATTGAGGAGAATGGTGAGATTAGAGGGGTGCGGTATCGAGGTCAGGGAGGCTGGCACGAAGTCCGAGCCATGCTAACCGTAGGTGCAGATGGTCGTCACTCTCGCATCCGCGAACTGGCAGGCTTTACCGCTGTCGGCACCTCACCACCTATGGATGTGCTGTGGTTTCGTCTACCTCGACACGCAGACGAACCGGAAGGCGTGGTTGCCAAAGTTGGCCGAGGCAAGATGATGGCCTTGCTCAACCGCTTTGAAACTTGGCAAGCTGCTTACATTTTTCCTAAAGGCGGGTATCAGCAGTTGCGGGGAGCAGGTTTGGAAGCGTTGCGCCAGTCGATCGCGGAAGTGGTGCCAGAATTGCGCGATCGCGTCCATCACCTGCAAGAGTGGTCCCAAGTGGCGTTTCTCTCGGTAGAGTCTAGTCGCTTAACTCATTGGTATCGCCCCGGATTGCTGCTGATTGGCGATGCGGCTCATGTCATGTCCCCGGTGGGCGGCGTGGGCATCAACTACGCGATCCAAGATGCTGTGGTGGCAGCCAATATCCTGACCCAGCCGTTGCAGACAAAGCATCTAGAGGTGCGGCATCTGGCAAAAGTGCAAGCGCGACGAGAATGGCCCACTCGGATTATCCAAGCTCTGCAAGCGCTGATTCAAAAACGACTGATTGCGCGGGCCCTGGATACTAGCCAGCCCTTCCAGCCACCCGCCTTCCTCCAGTGGCCATTTTTGCGGGATCTGCCGCCTCGGATCATTGGGTTTGGAGTTTGGCCTGTGCATGTAAGGCAGTAGGGGGCACTAACCCCAGCTCCACATCACGGGGCCTTCATTAGCTAGTTGATCGGTGACGATTCGACCGATCGCGTCAATTTCTTGCAGTTCTTCTGCCGAGAGCTTCACTTCTGCGGCTTGAGCATTTTGTACCGACTGTTCGGCGTTGCGGGCACCCGCGATCGCGTTGGCTTGGGGTTGAGCGATTAACCAAGCTAAGGCCAAGTTCGCTAGTGTGCATTGGTGCCGTTCGGCGATCGGGCGGAGTTTGTCCAGTGCGGTTTGGGCGCGTTCGTAGTTCTCGCCCTGAAATAGCTTATTTTTGGCTCGGTTGTCGGCAGAGTCAAAGGTGTGGCCTGGCCCAAACTTACCAGTGAGTAAGCCTTGAGCTAAAGGAGAGTAGGCCAAGATCGAGATGTTGTGCTCAATGCAGTAGGGCACAGCATCAGTTTCGACATAGCGCCAAAACAGCGAGTAAGGCGGTTGCAAGCTATCGATGCGGCCATACTGGCAGGCTTCTTCTAGCTGAGCGCGAGAGAAATTCGACACCCCGATCGCTCGAATTTTGCCTTGTTGTTTCAAATCATTCAGCGCCCGCATGGTTTCCTCAATCGGCACTAGCTCGCTGTTGAAGGCTCCACAGGGCCAATGGATTTGGTACAGGTCGATGTAGTCGGTTTTGAGGTTTTTGAGGGAGCGATCGCAAGCTTCGATCACTTGGTCATATTTGAGGTGGTTGGCAAAGACTTTGGTGGCATAGACCGCTTGATCTCGCACATCGGAGAGGGCTTCCGCGACGACTTGCTCTGAGTGGCCTTCTCCATAAACTTCGGCGGTGTCAATGGTGGTGATGCCTGCCTCAAAGGCCGCTCGAATTGCTTTAATTGTGTCTGCATCCTCAATCCCTACCCACATACGTTTGCCTGCTTGCCAGGTGCCCATGAGAATGGGCGAAATTTGGATGTCGGAGTTACCGAGCGATCGCGTCTCCATGTGGGCTCCCTGAGTTGCTACAACGGATTGGTTTGCTGACAAAATTCCTTTTCACTGTAACAACCGGATCTTGATGTAGTGCGATCGCCCCTATGAACACCTATTCCCACTTTTTGATGACGGCTGCCTTGGACAAAGCGCTGCCACGAGTACCCATCGTTAAGCGAGCCTTCTTGCTGGGTTCTGTAGCTCCCGATTTGCCTCTGTGGGTGCTGTCGATCGGGGGCATTGTCTACTATCACTTCATCAAAGGTTGGAGTTTAGCGGATACGGCTCATCTCCTGTTTGACGAGCTTTATTTCCACAACCCTTTTTGGATCGCGGCTCATAATACCTTGCACGCTCCAGTGCTGTTGCTGCTGGGACTAGCTTATGTATGGCCACGGCGACGGAACATTGGCTCTCGCACTCGCTGGCTGTTTTGGTTTCTGCTCGCCTGTTTATTTCACACAACCGTAGACATCTTGACCCATGTGGATGATGGACCGCTGTTGTTCTTCCCGCTGAACTGGACTGCTCGCTTTCACAGTGCCATCAGCTATTGGGACCCTCGCTATTACGGCCATGAATTTCAGTGGTTTGAGCAGACCTTAGATCTCGTTCTGTTAGTCTATTTATTGCGTGAAAGAGTCTGCCAATTCTGCCAATATTTACGCCGCTGGAAACCTGTCTGATTTCAGTGGCGATCGCTCTATCAGCCTGAAATTATTTAAGGTACTAAAGTGCTGCTCATCACATATTTAGCCTGGGTCTCAGGATAGGTGAGAATGAGCCCTAATGTTTCTATGATCTAGACAGAGCGCTCAAAGAGCCCCACCGCCAAGAGGAGAATGGCAATCTATGCATGAAATATCACCACAAAGTGCAGAAGCTGCATTGAGACATGCAGAAATTGCTCAAAAGCATGGGGAATCGATCGAGACGGTCGGCAAGATTTTGCAAGGCCAAGAGGGTGCGAGCGCAGACGTAGGACAGGTCATTGAAGAGCGGGGACAGTGGATCCAGGAGCATGCCCAAGCGTCTAAGGAGTATGCTAAGCTCGCCCAAATCAACAAAGCTGCCTCTACCGAAGCTTATGTCATGGCTACGAGTGAGCATGGAAAAGCGGTTGAGGAACATGTAGCAGCCGTCAAAGCTTATCTCGCTGTCGCCCAGGAAAATTTAGAACAGCGACGAGCGGAGCAGGTAGAACATAGAATTCTCAGCGAGCATGAGCAGGCGTAACTACCCTCCTGTTACACAAATTGCTACACAATCCTGAGTGAGCTAAAGTCGGAGCCATACTAGCAGTAACAAAAATTACTGAGAGGGTAGGCTGTGAACCGCTTATCTCACCTAAAACCTAAGCCTTCGTTGCTGTTGAGTACCTTGTTTAGCAGCGCTTTGTTTGTTAGTTGTGCTTCAGCACCTTACCAGACGATGGAGTCGGCTTCAGCGCCAATGATGGCCCAAAAACAAACGGCCACCGACTCTGACAGTGGTAATCCTGGCAGTGATAGCAACACCAGCGGCTCTGGAGCAGAAGCAGCATCAGGACAGGCGATCGCGGCAGTTCCCCAAGCTCGACCCCAATTGATCAAGCGGGCAGAGCTGAGCGTAGTGGTCAAATCAATTGACGCGAGCTTAAAGTCAGTTGCGGCGATCGCTCAACGTCAGCAAGGCGATGTCGTCGGTCTACAAGACCAAAAACCGCAGGATACCAGTACTCGCCACACCGCTTCAATGCAGATTCAAGTGCCCCAAGAGCGCCTGGAAGCAACGCTTGCGGCATTGGCGGAATTGGGCAATGTGCAGTCTCGCGCCATCACCGTAGAAGATGTTTCCACTCAACTCGTAGATTTTCAGTCTCGGTTACGCAATCTCCGTCGCTCTGAGGAAATGCTGCTCAAGATTATGGAGCGCTCTGGCTCGATGAATGATGTGCTGCGTGTAACCCAGGAGTTGAGTAACGTACGGCAATCGATTGAGCAAATAGATGGACAACTCAAAAGCCTCCAAGGTCAAGTCGCCTTTTCTACGATTAACCTGAGTTTGGCCGAACCGATCGCCGCCTCACCGCCAGCCGAAAGCCCAGTCGGTTTACGCATGCAGGAAACTTGGGGCCAAGCCACTCATTCGATGGGTAAGCTAACCGTTGGGTTGCTGAACTTGAGCATTTGGTTGTTTGTCTACAGCCCCTACCTCTTACTGGTCGGCGGATTAGGGGCGATCGCTTACCAGCGCTGGCAAAAACCCACACCTCCTGCGACCCCAGTTGCAGAAACTCCTCCAGCCTCTGACTCGCTCTAGCCGATAGGCCACAATTAAAGCAGAACCGCAGCTTGAGGAGCAGGGTGGATGGAGGCACTACATCAGCCGCAGGATGTGATTGGCGATCGCTACCGCATCCTGGAAGTTTTGGGTCAGGGGGGCATTGGCACCACTTACAAAGCCACGGATTTACAAACCCAGCAGCAAGTCGCCCTCAAAGCCCTCTCTCTTCGGCGCATCACTGACTGGAAAGTGCTGGAACTGTTTGAGCGAGAAGCCAGAGTTCTCTCCTATCTGCAACATTCCGCCATTCCGCGCTATCTCAACTACTTCCAGGTAGATACGCCAGAGAATCGCTGGTTTTATCTGGTGCAAGAATTAGCAGAGGGGCGATCGCTAGCGCAGTGGGTCAAGGAAGGCTGGCGGATTGGAGAGGCCGAAGCTAAGCAGCTAGCGATACAAGTCCTTGAGGTGCTGAGTTACCTGCACTCGCTCACCCCACCTGTGATTCACCGCGACATCAAACCCCAAAACATCCTACGGCGATCGGATGGGCAAATCTTCTTAGTAGATTTTGGGGCGGTGCAAGACACTTACCGGGACACTCTGACTCAAGGCAGTACAGTTGTGGGCACCTATGGCTACATGGCTCCAGAGCAGTTTCGGGGTAAAGCCGTTCTCGCTACCGATCTGTACGGCTTGGGTGCCACGCTATTATTTTTGCTCACCCACCAATCTCCCGCTGATTTGCCTCAGCGTCGCCTCAAAATCGATATTCGTGCCTGTACACAGCTCTCTCCCAGTTTCGCTGATTGGCTCGACCAGATGCTAGAGCCTGCGATGGAAGATCGCTTTCCGTCTGCCAAGGAAGCTTTGGCTGCATTACAAGCGCCACCTCGTCATCAGGTTGAGTTGGCAAACTCCGAGTTCCAGATTGATCGGCAACCTGCTGGCAGTCGCATTCAGCTAAAGCGTACAGCCCAGGAGGTGCTAGTTGACATCCCACCCCAACGTTTCCTATCTCGCAATCTTGGTTTATTCGGTTTTGCGCTGGTTTGGAATGGTTTTATCTTTTTTTGGACAAGCTCGGCGATCGCGATGGGTGCGCCCATCTTTTTCCCCCTCTTCTCCATTCCCTTCTGGATGGCAGGTTTAACTTTACTAGGCCATGCCTTAGCTCCCATTACCATCCAGACGTATGTAGAAATCAATCGCCATCGTTTTCGGCTCCAGCAGCAGTGTTTGGGTTGGCGGTACCGTCAAGTTGAAGGTAATACGGAGGATTTGGAAGCCATTCAATGGTTCGATAGCCAAATGCGAATCAACGATCAGCCTGTGTATACCTGTGCCTTAATCGAGGGAGTGCGAACTCACCAGTTTGGCTCGGCGCTGACTCATACAGAGCAAAAGTGGCTGGCACAGGAGTTGTCAAGCTTTTTAGCCAAGGTGCGATCGCCAAAGGCTTAGCTAAATATTTAACTCTGCTGACAGTTTTTTACTTCAATCAATCTTTAAAAAGCGAGGTACGGAGAAGCCAAGTCAGCTCCAGCAGGCTGCTATTCAAAGATGCAGAGCGATCGCTGGTTTAGAGAGCTGCACCGTATCACCGCAACTCGTGCTTTATATCACCATTGCCATGCGTAGACGTTCCTGATTCACTTGAGCTGAGCTGAAAAGCGAAATAAGGTGCTGTTCTGTCACGGTGCAATCTACTCTTATAACCAGGTTTAGGCCACCCAGTTTAGGCAGACCCTTCTGACTTGTTCACTTCAGCTATCTGGAAACGCTGTGAATCATCGTCGCTGGCGCGAAACTGCCGAATATTTCATGCTTGCAAGCTCAGGGGTTGGAGCAGTTGCGGCGGCTGTCTCGCAGCAATTTCTGTTTGCGGCTGCCCCGATTTCTTGCTTGCTGGCTCTCAATCTAGTCAACCGACAGCGGTTTGAGCAAGAAACCAAGCAACTGACCAAGTTGACCATCACCCGACTGGACAGTCGCGTTACTAGAGAAATAGCCTACCTCCAAGAGCACATTGAAGGCTTACCCAGCGTCGCAGAGCTAGACAGTCTCAAGCAAAACTTTTTTCGGCGGCACCGTGAGTCTTTGAACAGACTCTCAGAACAGTTACAAACACTGCAATGGGAAATGCAGCGCCAACTGGCTCCCCTGAAAGCCCAAGATGTTACAGGGCTGCGTCAAGACTTGGAGCAAATGCAAATCCAGCATACTCAAGTTGCCACCGCCTTAGAACAGGTGACAGACCAATTAGCTCAGTTAACAGCGCATCCTCAAGCAGAGCAGACGGAAGCCGCGATCGCCCGATTACAAGCAGACATGGCACAAGCCCAGGCTGATCTGAAGCTTCTCAGCAACGAGCCTATAAGCCAGGTGAAAGGGTTGCAAGATCAGGTTAACCACATCAACCGTCGCCTGAATCATTTGCCCACTCCCTTTGATGCCAGTTCCCTCAAGCAAGATGTAGACTCCCTGATCCGAGTCATTGCCGGGCTAGTACCTCGGCGAGAATTTACTCGCGCCTTAGTGGATTTAGAAAATCTACAGCACAAGTATCAAGGTCTAGAGCAGTCTGTCGCCCCTTTGCGGTTGGCAATCACTATTTTTCGCAAACAACTAGATGTCCTTCACAGTAAAGTTCATGCCCCTGGCGAAGCCCACCTCCTTGAGGAGTTGAGCCAAACGATCGCTGCAATGGAGGCTCGGCTGAGCCAATTGCCAACCTTGCCTGCCTTGGCAGATTTGCAAGACCAGATTCAAGCTCAAGCGAGTTTAGGCCCTGAGGTGGCTCAGCTTCGCCAACAAATCAGCACCGTACAACGCAACACGGAAGCGCTATACCAACAGCACAAAGCCCTGCGCGACTGGATTCATCGTTTACCGCAACTGTTAGATAACAGTGCCCTGCAAAGCCAACTCCAAAGCTTAGCGACTCGCCTGGAAGGTGTGGAGGGCAACATAGTAGAAGTCCGGGGCGAGCTAGAAGCAACGTTGCAAAAGCGATTGGGCGGTATCAATCAGCAATTGCAAGCTTTGCCGGGAATGCCAAACCATGAGCTAGTCATGGCGCTGCGCTCTACCTTGCCAACATCCAGCGATCGCCCGGAACCACTAGCGGGTAGCCGAGCCTTTTTAGAAGAATTACTCGACCAAGCGGAAAATCAAGTGATTGTAGTTTGGCCGTGGCCCAACCCGTTTAGTTTAGATGCTGCCTTGCTAGAGAAGTTTCGAGCGTTCTTGCAGCGTGGCGGTTGCCTTGCGATGGGGTGGAGCCATTTGGGCATGACCCATCAAAGCTACGCCCCTCGCTATATCAGTCCGCGATCGCCCATATCACCTCCCGAAAGAAGTTGGCTCCACAACACGCTGAAGCAACTAGCGCAACTGAAGCAGGAGTTTCCTCAACAATTTAAGTTCAAAATCTTGGGAGCAGATGAGAATTTCTTAGTGTGCGATCGCCGCTTAGCCGTTCTCAAAATTCCTAACCTACCCGTCTCTAGCACCGTCTTTCCAGAACTAGAACTCGGACTCCGCACCACTGATGCTCAAACTATTCAAGGGTTAATTGATCGCTTTGAGCAACCGCTGTTAGATGCCAATGATGCTACGGCTTATTTTCAACGGGCAGCTACCCGTTACGAAATTGGCGATAAATCAGGGGCGATCGCCGATTACACCCAAGTCTTACAGATTGATCCGCATAACGATGTCGCCTATACCAACCGGGGCGTGGCTCGTTATGACTTAGGCGACTCAGCAGAGGCAATGGCCGACTTTGACCAAGCAATTCAGCGAAATCCTGACAACAGTGTCGCTTATTGCAATCGTGGCTTTATCTGTGCCGAGTTAGGCGACAAGCTGGGGGCAATTGAAGACTACAGCCAGGCGATCGCACTGTCTCCCGATGATGCGACTACTTACTTCTACCGGGGAGTGGCTCGAACCCGCATTGGCAACAAACTAGGCGCAATTGAAGACTACACACAGGCGATTGGACTCTATCCTGAAGACGCCACTGCTTACCTCTATCGCGGGCTAGCTCGTGCGAAGCTAGGTGATACCCCAGGAGCGATCGCCGATTTACAGCAGGCAGAACAATTATTTAGCGATCGCGGTGATCTACTTAATCGCCGTAAAGCTCAGGGTACTCTGCAAAAACTACAACAAGCCGTGGTAGATGCCAACCTAATTAACTGCTAAATCAATCTGACCTGAATAATGGCTCAAGTTGATGCTAGGGAACCATCGTAAGCGCATCGTCAGTATCAGTCACGTTAGAAGTTACTTGCTGAGCAGGCGAGGGGGAGAGCATCATCTGACCTGCAAAGCCATAGCCCAATAAGTATAGGAAGGCAAATCCAGCTAAGCCCATCTGTATCACTTTGCCCAGCGACCACAGTTGAGGTGGCTGTTCTTGGGGAAGTTGGGGCTTTTTAACTGTTTCAAGCATTGAGTCAACCTGAGCTGCGTCTTGTAATCCAGTAAACGGTTTTTATCCGCTGTATCAGGCTACCTTTGCAGTTACCACCTCAATTACTATCAAAGGGGTGAGACTCAGGGCGGGGTGAGGGTGATTTTTGATTAAAGCGCTGATTTCTCCCACTGCACTCGGTAGAGAATATAACGGCTATCCTCATATACTTCCTCATACCAAGTTTTTACTACTTCGGGTTGGGCGATTGCCAGAGTATCTGGAGGCAGTGACTTGAGCTGTTGCTTATCGAAGAGAATGTGGGAGATTTCTGACTTCTGTAAGGACTGAAAGGCTTGTTTTTCCTGTCCTCGTGCTGCTCCCCAAGTCGCTGGGCGGGCGATCGTGGCGTCACTCCACAAGCGATCGCGATCGCTGTAGAATTGGTCACCATCACTAAAGGTGAGAATTCTAGCTGTTTTGGGTAAGTGAGCATTGATATATTGCCAAGCCGAATAGGAAGGGACTGTTTTCTGTAAATAAGCGGCTTCTGATGTTTGTCCTACTACTACTGGCAAAGGTAGCTCACGAATCACATGGGTTAACCAACCAGTCCAACCGACGCGATTACCTTCGTGGAAGGGTAGAAATGGCGGCAAGTTGAGTGGAAGAAGCACAGCTAAGCCTGTGTACAAAGCTAGACCACCCCCTCTCGCAAAAGAGTTGAGCCAATGGGCAAGCCCTTCACACGATGCTGCTGCCAGAATTGCTAGAAGCGGAGTAATCGGCACTAAAAAGCGCATTTGGAAGCTGCAAAAAGGAGAAGCCCAAAGGACAACGTACAACAAGACGAAGCCTGCAAACCAGGACGCAGCTGAAGAGTAGCGACGGATAAAAACCCATCCAGGTAGAAACAAGAGAAACAAAGGGCCGAGGGTACCACCGTAATCAGCCGCATTCACCGTCATATCCCAAGGCAAGGTGAGCAGATTTAAGACAGAGTCGGGACGCCCAAATTGCTCTAAGAAATGATCTAATCCTCTTTCGGAAACTGCATCCCAGCGATCGGCAGGGGCACCAAACAGACTGAACAGTTCTGGAAAAACTGGATTTCCTGAAGCGAGCCAGCTGCGGAGATACCAAGGAAACGGTAACACTAGGCTGCCTACACTAAGAGCGATCGCGGGGATGACAGCTTGTCGAAAGTTTTTCGTCTGGAACCAAAGCTGTAGAAATAGCCCTATCGCGGCTAGTGCCAGCACAAAGAGCGCCAAGTGTTTACTAGCCAATGCCAAGCCTAGGTTCAGTGCTGCTAAGACTAACCACTGCCAATGTCGCTCTTGTACATATTGCCACAGAGCATATAACACGAGTCCTACATGCAACGCTAAGGCTAAATCAACATAAGCGCTGGTGGCCTCCCACAAAACAATTGGAACAGTTACTAAGAAAGCACTAGCGAGCCACGGAGAAACTCCAGCAACAAAGCGGCGTGTGAGCTGGTAAGTCAGAAGAACGGTCAGGGGCAAAGAAACAAAATGGAGTAATTTGGCAGCGATCGGTCCGCCTAGGGCCAAACCTGCCCCAAAAATCAACTCCCAAGTCATTGGGTAAAGCGAAACATACTGAGCTGGCAAGTCTACTAAATATCCTGCCTCCAGCCACATTTCTGGAAAACTGAGGTGGTAACTGAGCGCATCAAACTCCTGCTCTGGAGCTAAAGCACACACAAATGCAATGGCGATCGCGATCAGAGTAACTCCTTGCCAAATTCGATCAGCAGGGGCCACGGTGGGAGTAAGGCGGGGTTGAGCAGCTGAGCGAAGTTGCAATGAATTGTCAGACTTGAAACAGTAGCCCAGCCACAAACTACCTGCTGCCAAGACAGTTGCAACTAAAATTTGAATACTCAAACGATAGTAAATCCCTAGGAACGCGAGTCCTAGAGAGAGATAAGCCAGCGCACCTAAGCCAATTGCACTGTGGTAGAGCCAGCGATCGCGCCAGTCCTGAAACTGCCAACGCAACAATAGTCGACAAACTCCTAGTCCCAGAAATTGAGCTGCTACCACCGTCAAGCCAGCTCCTACGATTCCTAGGACACTACGCCCAACGGCTTCATGAAAGTAAGGTAACCCTGGTAATAAAACCCGGCGAATCAAGAGATAGGAGAGAGCCACATAAATTGTCAGTCCACCAAATTCAAGCAAAGTGCCATAAAGCAGTTGGGATGGCTGGGTGAATTTTTCCTGTCGTAGCAGTTGACTAATTTTTCTGCCAACTCGCTGCGCTAAAAACAGTAGTAATGCTGCTCCCAAGCCGATCCCCAACAGTGGCAGTAGATCGACTAGATTGGACCAAACTAAGGCTAAATTTTCTGTGGGTGACAACCAGACTTGGCGGTAATAAATCAGAAGTAGCCCCACCGTCCAAGCTAACCATAGAGCAAGTAGGCAGTACTGCGACCCTCTTTGGATTCTCATAGCTGATTTGCTCCTCTTAGGATGCTCGGCTGGCTTAGTCTGAGAGAATAAAAGAAGAGCTAGATTTAGGTTGCCGAGTCGCGATCGCCTAGTAGCGTGTCCCTAAAGCTGGCACTTGGGCAGGGCTAAGCCGCCAGCGATGAGGAGAAGACAGAATTCCCTTTTGCTGAATGGGTGAGCGAACCGATAAAGGATAGGCATGCCAATGGTAGTCGTAGGCATAAGCCCAGTTCTGCTCATAGATGCCCACATCCACAAAGTAGTCTCCTCCTACTAAATCAAGGCGATCGAGATGTAATGTGATTTGGTTTTTGCCGTCGAGCAGAGGTAGCGATCGCCCTAAAGTTTCGGTACTGATATCAAAACAAGCTTGGCCGTCTTCTCGGCTGATCGTCACGCTAATAATTGGAGATTCTACTGGCTGCTCAGCTTGGTAATGAATCTCGATAGCTAAGGGAGCTCCACTCTCAATTTCACCTTTAGGCAGCAAGCGTACATTAGTAATCTCAGCTTCTAAAGAACCGAAACGGTTTTCATTCACTCGCAACTCAATGCCTGAATCGGTCAGCTTAGGGGGGCGTGTAGGAGTCCGCCGCTGAGTCTCAGAGCGCATTTCAGCCACGTATTGGCCTGCAACAATTCCAGGCTCGCCATAAGCGATAATTTGGCCATCGCGTAGCCAGATCGCTTGGTCACACAGTTCTTGAATTTGTTCTGCGCTATGCGAAATTAGGATAATAGCACAGCCCTGCTCTTTCAACTGAGCAATGCGATCCAAGCATTTTGCTTGAAAGGAAATATCCCCAACCGATAAAAATTCGTCTACTAGTAAAACTTGTGGGTCAGTATGCACCGCAACTGCAAAGGCAAGCCGCATCTGCATACCAGTGCTGTAGGTTCTGAGGGGACTGTCAATAAAGGGAGCTAGTTCGGCAAACTCAACAATGGCATCAAAGCGGCGTGCCACTTCCCGCCGAGTTAATCCTGCGACTACACCACTGACAAAAACATTTTCACGTCCCGTCAGATCCGAGTGAAAGCCAGCTCCTAGATCTAGCAAGGCTCCAATCCGACCATTGATTTTTACTTTGCCTTCATCCGGTCGGCCCACCCCTCCAATGAGCTGGAGCAAGGTAGATTTTCCGGCTCCATTTCTGCCAATAATCCCCAGCATTTGTCCAGGCAGAACGTTGAAGCTGATATCCCGTAAAGCCCAGAACTTCTCAACGGGTTGCATGCGGCGCAAACCAGATAGAACGGCTTCTTGAAAAGTTAAGGGGCGATCGCCATGATATCGGGAGAACTGCTTGCCTAGGCCCTGAACTGAGACTGCGTAACGCATTTACAACTCCTCCACAAAGCGATCGCTCTGCCGTCTGAAAATCTGGTGTCCAATGGGAAGCAGCACCACACTCAACGCACTCAAAATTCCTAGCGCCATCCAGTCTGGTTGTACGCCCTGGATCAAAATATCTCGGTAGGATTCCACCAAAAGCACAATTGGATTGAGGTGATAAACCAAACGTAGGTTTTCCGGTACACTTTTCAGGTCGTAAAACAAGGGTGTGAGATAGAACAACAGTTGCAGAATCACCCCAAGAATGTGCTGAGTATCCCGAAACGTGACATTGATCGCGGCTAAAGGGTAGGTGAGGCTGACTGTGAGTACAAACTGCAACGCTAGTAGCAGCGGCATCGCCAAGATAATTGGCTTGAGTTCGATGCCATCAATACTCATAAACACTAGCAAAATGGGCAGCGCTAAAGTAAAGTGAATCAGCCCAGTCGTGACAGTGACTGCGGGCAAGATGGCTGCGGGAAAACCAGGTTGTCGAATTAGTGCCCGGTTATTAGTGATCACACCTGTAGCTTGAAAGAGAGAGCTTTGGAACCAGTTCCACACCAATAAGCCGCTGAACACAAATGAGGAATACTTAGGAACATTAACTGGCAAGACAAGCTGGAAAACAAAGGCAAAAACAGCCAGTTGTAACAAGGGGTTAATGAGCGTCCAAGCAAGACCCAAAGCCGATCGCTTGTAAAGAATTTGGATATCACGAATTACTAATTCGCGGAGGAGATCTAATCGCTGCATCAACTTCCCCTGACGGCGTGATAGGCTAGCTGTTCTCACGACACTGCCTCTGGAGCGCTAGCTGAGTCAAGCAGTACTTCAACATCTATGTTCTCGATGCGTTGACTGCGAAGTCGATCAAAGCTGTAGGAAAATGCTCCTACTAACAGACCTAAAACTTCTAAAGCAATCAGAGAACGAGAGAGCCGATTGGGACGCAGGAAGCGCCGCAGCACTGATTGTAAGAACCATTGGTAAAGCATGACATGCCCTACAGCCAACCAGTGAACTCTACCCTTACTAGTAGAAGCGACTAAATGAGCACCAAAACCGCAGTTATCCCTGAAAATCTTTCGTCGCAATTGAGCTAGACTCGGTTCAGCCGTATGCCAAGCGATCGCAGCAGGTTCATATACCAAAGTATGCCCTTGGGCTAAAAGACGGTGGAACATTTCCAACTCATCGCCACCACGGCTAGGAGTACCATCTCCCAAAGCTCCATCAAAACCGCCTAGCTCAGTAAAGAGAGAGCGGCGGAAAGCCATATTAGTGCTTGTACCTAGCAGATTTGTCCATAACAAATTCCGGTTGGGCACCTCTGCATTCACAATCCGTGATTCTGAAAACACCGTTTTGCAAACGGTACGACGCTGCAACCGTTGCTTCATGCCACCGTAATGCAGCTCATACAGGTATTGTGCTTGAGTTTGTAGTTCAGCAGGTGCAGCCAATCCGGTAACGGCCATAACTTTGCTATCAGCAAAAGTTCTCGCGATCGCTTGCAACCAGAACTTATCCACTGTTACATCGTCATCAATAAAAGCGACGATGCCATGACGTGCAGCTGCAATGCCACGATTGCGCGCCCATGCTAATCCAGTTTGGCTTTCACGGACATAGCGCACTGGCAACTGAGCAACGAGTTGTGCCGTGTCATCATTACTAGGAGTTCTATCGACCACAATGATTTCGTAGCTGGGATAGTCCAGTGCCAGCAAGGATTGTAGACATTGGCTTAGAGCAGAGACGCGATCGCGGGTGCAAACGATGATGCTAATTGGCTCAGCCATAGTTGCTTGTGGCTCAAGCTCTAGGAATTGTTGCTCAACTGTCGCTGCCATCAACTCCCAGCCCAACTGTTCGGTCGCAGCTTGCTGCAATTGCTCAGCTGTCACAGCAATCTGATGACGCACAGGTAAGTAGATCCAACCCAGCGGTTTTTGGTGGTAACGCACCAAAACTTGCAGTTGATGAAAATCTTCCAGATTCCAAACAGAAGAAAGCGGCTGGCTAAAGTCTAAATCAAGTACCTTAGTTGACATAAACAAGCTCCGGAGACTGAGAAGGTTGAGCTGGAAGTTCGTAAGTAACTTGAGGCGAGGAGTTAGTGACATTAACAGCCTTGTCTAGGACCAATGCTGGGATCAACGCTGGAGCCAAAGTCGTAGCTAATGTCGGACGTAGGTGAGCGGCATGTAACCTTTCTGTTCCAGGGATGGCTGGAATGCGACCGATGATTTGTTTGCCATAGTGGAGACGAACTCCAGTAGGGCGCTCTTGCTCTAATCTGCACTCAGCCTGAGCTAACCCTGCCTTGAGATCGATTTCGATATCTAAGAGGTTGGGACTGGAAACAGGGCGAGAACCTTGTAAAAAGGTAGTTAGAGCCTGTTGAGTGCTAGAAGCTTCAGCGATGCCACGCAAATACCAGTAGCCTAAGAGGCGATCGAGCAAAGTGCGCCAGTAGCTCCGTAAGCGCATCCACTCTAAAAGATCGAGCGATCGCCGTAGTCCTTTGGCCAGCAGATCGCCAAGTGCTGGCATTTTGAATATTACAATTAGGGCCATTCGGTCAACCCAGGAGCACCGAGCAATCATGGTTGACACTAATAAAGTGGGTTTTAGCTCTGGATATTTCTGGCCCAGCTGAACATCTGCCTTGCCTTCTTGATATTTGCGACGTAACGAGCGATCGAGATCAGTTAACTCGTGGTGATAGCCCATCGCTGCTTCAGCAAAGGTAAATTTTGCCTTAGCTTGCAACAACCTCATGCCTAGCTCATAGTCCTCATGGCAGCGGAACTGAGGGTCAAACTTACCGACTGCGGCAAACAAATCTGCACTCACTGAGAAGTTGCCACTGAGCAAATCGCAGTAAGCGAAGCGATATCCA
Organism: Trichocoleus sp. FACHB-46; assembly: GCF_014695385.1. NCBI lineage: Bacteria > Bacillati > Cyanobacteriota > Cyanophyceae > Leptolyngbyales > Trichocoleusaceae > Trichocoleus > Trichocoleus sp. FACHB-46. Next base: position 162,839 of record NZ_JACJOD010000014.1, read on the forward strand.
GGCTGACGCATTCTCTGAAACATAGCTTCCCACCAACCCCGTAAGGTAATTCGGAAGAAGCCTGTTTGAGCTTTTAGGATAGTGGGTAGGTAACCCAATACCACTTGATTAGCTTGTTTCTGGTGAGTTTGCACATGAGCTGCGACAAACCCTGGAGAAGCCTCAATATCATCATCTAGAAAGATGAGTAACGGAGCTAATGCCAAGGCTGCCCCTTGATTGCGGGCAACCGCAGGTCCCTGGCTCGGTTGCTCAATCACCTTAAGCGTATAAGGCGCTTGATAAGCCTTGAGCATCTCGCTGGTGTCGTCGGTACAACCATCCGCAGCAACGATCACTTCCATCTCAGACAAAGGATAGTTTTGCTGAGCTAGGGCATCAAGGGTCCGTTTCAGAACAGCACTGCGGTTGTGGGTGGGAATAATTACACTAACAGTCGGCATGGTGTTAACGGCTTAAGGAGAACTTAGGCAGATTGTTTGCGAGCAGTTAAATAAGCTTTGGGACCAGCGAGACAACCTTGGAGTTCGGCAAGGGCGAGATCTAAGGGCAAGCTATTTGGCAGTCGGAAGATGGCGCGAAATAGATTAGGGAGTTGGTCGTGGAGAAACCATGCGATCGCAGGCTGCACCATTACCCATTCTTTTTCCACTAGCAGGGTGCGAGTCCAGAAAGCGTAAACGCCCACACCATAACCGTAGAGAGCTCGGCGAAGTTCTTCCCAAGTGCGACGATGTCGATGCCAACTCAGTGCTGTAGGTTCGTAGACAATGCGGTAACCTGCCAGCAGCATGCGAGCAAACATTTCATGGTCACCGCCAGAGCACGTAGCAGTGCCTGCATCCAGATAGGGATCAAATTCTCCTACTTGTTCAAGTAAGCTGCGGCGTACCGCCATGTTAGCCCCAGCACCCACTCTGCCTGTTGCCAACGGGTTCTGTTTAGCACTCTCAAACACAACTCGGTGGAAGCCTTTGCCAAAGGGACTATAAGTTTCAAACCACTCTTGAGCTTCTGTTTCTAGCTCCAGAGGCATGGTTAAACCTGTGGTGCAGATAACGAGGGGGTCGTCAAAATTAACTAAAAGCGATCGCAACCAATTTGGGTCTGGAGCCGCATCATCATCGGTAAAAGCAACAATCTCGTGGCGAGCTTCTCGTAGAGCTCGGTTGCGAGCGTTGTTCAGTCCTGGGCGATCTTCGCGCACATATCGAACCGTGGGGTAATTGATGACTAGCTGTTGAGTTGCATCTGTGGCAGGGCAGTTATCAATTACTAAAATCTCTTGGCCGTCGTCTGGCAACTGCATCAGAGAATCCAGACATCGCTTTAAGTCATCGGGGCGATCACGGGTACAAATGGCCACTGTAGCTAGAGGCAAAGAAAAACTTTTACTTTGCACTTCATCCCAGTCTAGATACTCCCGCAGCCACTGTTCCCAAAGTTGAGACCCAACAGCATTGACCAACCGTTCTCGCAACTCCAGACCACTAATGTGTCCTTCTGCCACAGGCAGGAGCGCTTTGCCTAGCGGTTTGCCATTAAAGCGAATCAAAACTAATGCTTGATTGTATCGTTCTAAATTTGTAATCTCAGCGGGTAACTGTTTTAAGTCAATGTCTAGGACTGCGGTCGCCATTATTTCCCCCAAAGTGCAGTCAAAAATAGTAGATTCTGTTTTCAAAAAATCCGGATAATAGTTAAAAAATTCATTTATTCTTCAGCTATCTAAAGACGTCTTGAATTGATTTCCTTGCATCCACCGATGGAGTGATCTCTCTATTAGTAGTTTTATCCTGATATCAGCCTTGGAATTAATAAACTCTGGTGAAGTACTGACTACTTTTCTGTTAAGCCTAAGTGAACTTGTTAATCTAGCCCCTCGAAAGCATTTAGTAGCAAGTGAATCAGTAATCATCCCGAAAAAATTCATTATCAGTAAAATATAAAATCCTGGTCTTAGTAAAGAAGTTGTAAAGTCTACCTTGAAAGCTGCTGTCAACCAGAACAGCGAAGCTAGATAATTTTTACCTTGGTAGCTTTGACGAGCTAAGTACAGATAGAAGCTACTGCTCGACAAGCGGTAGATTAAAGCAGGGATATCGAAATATTTTTGACGGATTGCCTGTAGCATCAAGGCATGAGATTTGGCCATTGAAGTAAAATCACGGGACATGCTAGCTGGAAGCTTGCGATATCCAACTAGAAATTCTGAAATAACTCGAAATTGGTAATGTTCAGCAATTCGCAGATATAAATCCCAGTCTTCACAGCCCTGAGCATTTTGTTGCTTGAAAATGCAGTTGTAACCGCCCACCCTTTCTAAACAGCTGCGCCGAATCAAGGTTGAGCTAGCATTTCCCAAAAAATAGTGGCAAAGTAGGGTTCTAAAAACAGAACCTTCGATCAGAGAAGCTCGATATTCCCCAGTTTGCCAGTCCGCCTCATCAATATCCGCTGACCAAGAATAAACGAGACCTACTGACGCAGGAGCCTGCGAGAGACAGTGCACCTGTTTTTCTAAATTAGTGGGATACCAAATATCATCAGCATCAATGGGAGCGATAAATTCTCCCTTAGCTGTTTGAATCGCTAGATTACGAGCTGCTGCCACTCCTAAATTGGATTGCTGTAGTAATACAATGCGGCTATCGTTTTGGCTGATTTGATTAACGATCTCAGCAGTGCGATCGCTAGAGCCATCGTCAACCACTAACACTTCAATATTTTTGTAAGTTTGGTTGATTACAGACTCTAGGGTTTTAGCGATAAAACGTTCAGCATTATAAGCCGGAATAATTACAGACACTAAAGGAGTATCAGTCTCCTGGCAGCGACTCATCTTTGCAGCCTGATTAAAAGATTAATTAATGATCAAAAAGTGTTTTAGTCACAGCTCGGTCCTTACCGAGTTGCTCTTGCCAATGCAGATAATTTCCTATTAGAAAAGCAAGGCCGCTATAGATGTAATAGAGCCAGTGCATCAAAATTGCTTTTAGTGTGAAACTCAAGTCCCGCTTTTGTCTGAAAAAGCGATATACGTCTTGATTCAGAATGAGAAGGGCGATCGCCACCAGCAAAAGTCCCCACACAGCCTGAGGACTATAAAAACTGCTCAGCCCTAGCAACAGAAGCAAATAAACTGCCACAACACTAAGACGGCTAGAAACTTGAAGATTGAGATCGTTAGCCATCCCAGAACGACTATCGAGCAATAATTGAGTCCAAGGGATACCGCGATCGAACAAGTCTGTTTTAATCAGGCTGTTAAGCTTCCAGGCCTTGTGATGTTTCACTTGTACTTGTTTGGCTAAAAGAATCTTGCCGCTTGCCTGCTTGATACGATAACCCAAATCAATATCTTCGATGCTGGGACGAGGATAGCGTTGAGTATCAAATCCTCCTAAGGCCAAAAAGGTAGAACGCTTCACTGCGCCACAGCCTGCCCAAAAAGTGGAAGCATCTTCACATCCGGTTTGATGGGTATAGTGATGCAGTAAGTTTTTGTACTGAGCTACAAAGTTGGTGGCTTTGGGGGCATCATCATAAGAGCCGAACACAGCGTCTAGCGTGAGATTCTTGCGGAGAACTTCTGCTAGACGGTTTAACGTTTGGCTGCTGACTTCACAGTCAGCATCAATAAAGCAAAGATATTGACCTTTAGCCACCTGAGCCCCGACGTTGCGAGCAAATCCGGGGCCGCTCTGTGGTTGATGAGTGCTGAGCACAGTGGCTCCAAACTCGGAGGCTATCTGAGCAGAGCGATCGCTAGAGCCATCATCAACTACAATCAGTTCCCAATTTTGGAAGTGCGATCGTGTAATGGCGCTTAAGCAAGCCTGGAAAGCTTCACCACCGTTGTAGACCGGAACCACGATGGAAAGAAACGGGTGAGAAATGCCTTTGAGTGGTGCTGGTTGTCGCATGATCATCTGTGCCCCTACATCCAGCGACCCGCAGCCGTAGACAGAGGCTGCACTTGCGCCGCCCCTTCTGGAAATAACTTTTCAATTAAGCGGAACACATCTTCAATTACACCGTCACTATTCATGTAGTGGAACGAGCCAGTTCTACCTGCCAGATGCAGGTTATCCCACTGGTTGAGGTAGTCTTTGACTTTGCTGAGGGTTGGTTCGTATCCAACTCGGTAAACCGGATAAGCGTAAGGAACCCGCAACACCCAACTTTTGTGCACATCCGCTTTGCTGATCCAACCAATCTGATGCATTTGCTCAATCACCTTGTCCAGAATGGCGTCATCCGACATTTCCCAAGTGGGTTCGCCTCGGCTGGAAAAAATTTCGATCGCCAGAGAGGTGTAGTCATTGCTAGGAACCATTTCTGGCGACCAATTTTTGGGTTCATGAGTGCGACCAAAAATTAGGTCTTTCATGGGAAAGTAGGTCCAGCTATCCTGGCTGACTTGTGGGCGTTTGAGCGCTACAAACAAACAAATGATGTCTCGGTACTCCAAGTTGTAACTCTGTAAAATCTCTTGGCTACCAAGCTCTTCGGGAATCGCTTGCAGTAGGGAGTTGAGTGGAATCGTAGAAACAATTTGATCTGCTTTCAAGGTCAGCGTGGTGCCGTCTTGATGACGAACATTAACTTCAAAACCTTGAGTGAGGGGTGTGCAGCTCAGCAAAGAAGTATGGGTGTGAATCGTGCCGCCCATCGCCAAAATGTTGCGCCGCAAGGCATCCGGAATCATGCCAAACCCAGCGCGTGGGTAATAGAACTCAGAGATGGCAGTGGCAGGCGTTTCTTTAGCTGGAGCGATCGCCTGCTTCACCATTCGCCATAGGCTAGGAATGCCAATCCGTTGAGAAGCCCAAGTCGCAGAGAGCTGGTCGCAGGCAATACCCCAAACTTTCTCGGTGTAGGGTCGGAAAAATACTTCGTACAGTGCCCGACCGTAGCGTTTAATTACCCAATCTTCAAAAGAAATATCCTGACGAGTCTTTTCAGTAAATTTAGTTACTAGGTAACTAAACACCATCTGGGCTGCTTTAAGCGGCGAAAAGATGGATAGCGCTCCCGGCAGTTGAATCGGATAGTTAACAAATTGCTGGTTTAAATAAATGTGGCTAGTGCGAGGTACTACTCGTAAATCCTTGCCTAATAAATCTTTGAGCCATTGCACAACCGTGGGATTGTTACTGTGAAACCGATGCCCACCGATATCGAAGCGAAAGCCATCTTGCTCGAAGGTTCGTGCGAGTCCTCCCACTTCAGCACCTTGCTCAATCAGCGTGACTTTGCAGCCTCGCTTTAGGAGTTCCTGAGCTGCGGCCAGACCTGCAAGACCACCCCCTAAAATCACAAAATTTTGCCTAGCTCTCGTTCCGAAGCAGACGGTTTCAGAATCTATAGCATCTCTCAAAACTTTCGCGGCGATCATCCAGGTAATACTCCAGCAAAGTCAGTGTTCACAGTCAACTTGTCCACGCTGAGACTGTAGCTAAACCCGAAAGCATCAGAAATTCTGGCACAGGCCAACCCTGCTCCGAAACTTCCATTAAGGGGTAGAGTTCTCGCGTTAAATTTTTAGGAATTCTGGGACTTAATCACTGAATCTCCGACCTCGGTATAAATCTACCGATAGGGTGAGGCTCTGTAGTCCTATCAGGGCTGATAGAAATAACTTTGGCACTAAGCTCTAGAGTTTCACAGGGCTGCTACTGAAAGTTTATTAAAAGGAAATATGCCTAGCCATACATACTGAGGGGAAAAATTGCTTAGGCTCTTACTGATTCATAGCTTCAAGCTCTTTGGAATACTTCTTCAGTATGTAAAGTTGTGATTAAATCCTTACGGTGCGGTATTTACTGAGCTAGGAAGCACTTCAGGCCTGCGTACGAATCCTTCGGGAAGACCACGGGCAGGATCACGTAGCCATATATTCTTAGCAGGCTGTGGAGAGCAAGGTATCTCTGCGGCCCAACAAGCTCCCTTGGAGTTTTGAGGCGAGAAATAAACAACATTGTTAACTTGTTGTTGTGTCAATTTGGTCTTAGGCAGTGCAGGTGGTAAGACAAGACGCGATCGCACTGGGGGCTGACTCAAAGCCACGAGTACTAAGGTGCCCGAACACAACAACACCCAAGATTGCCACCGATATTTTTGGCGGTGTGGGTTAGCTGTAAAGCGTTTGTTCAGCTCAATACAACGGTTTTGTAGCTTGGTATGAAACAAAATGGCAACGGACAAGACAGGTAAAAGCACCACGTAGCCAATCCCAAATCTTAAGAGGGGAGACTGCAACATCATGAAGCTGGTGCCAACTACAGCTAAACCCAACACCCAAAGTTGTCCCTGATTTTGTTGCGAGATGACAGTTCGAAAGACATAAATCATGGAAACGATCGAAAGCCCAATTAGTAAAACAATTAACTTGCTAGAGCCGATCGCATTGAACCACTGCCAAAACAGCCACAAAGTCGCAGAAACTCCGGTAGGAGCTGAACCAAACCAAGTCCCCCACCCACGCGTCACTTCGGCCAGTTGCTTTGCCTCTTGCACCGTTTGGGACCAGGGCAAATCAAGGCAGAGGAAAGTAGAGGGATAAAGCGGACATCCAGAAGTCACAAGGCTAAATAGCAGCATGGGTAGTAGCAGACCTCCCAAAACCGCACCACCCATTAGTAACCGCTTGAAGCTGGGGCGCTTAGCTACTAGATAAAACAAGCTAGCAATTAATAAAATTGGCAATGCAGTCAGCTTAATTGTGACGGCTCCAGCGGCCAAAATCAGCGGAATTAGTTCAGGCTCTAAAATACTTTTTGGCCCTGCATTCACAGAATCGGTTCGTTGCTCAGAAATCACTAAAATACTCCAAGCTACGACTCCCGTTAAAAAAATGACGGGGATGTCTGGCGAGGGAGATACCAAAATGACTGACAGCAAGTGGGTAAACAACAGCGGTGGCAGCACTAAGCCAAAAAACAAGGTGGCAAACCAATCGCTGAGCTTAGCCTGAGTTGTGAAGCTTCGAGTCAAACTGACCCAGAAATGTAATACGGCTAAAAGTATGGCAAAGCCATTAGGCAAAGCGCTAACGCGTCCTCCTAAACCCACGGGATTCAAAGGAGCCGCTAGAGCAAACCAAGATGAAGCAAAACCGAACTGCTTTTTCAACAGTGCTAGACCCGGTACTGTACCGAATTCGGACAACCAACGAATGCTGCCGTAGTGATAAATGCCAGTATCGATCCAAGTAACCTGTCGAGTGGTAATAGCCGCGATCGCCAAGGCAAGGATTGAAATTCCTAAAATTAGCCGAGGTGATAGATTGACCCGCCAGGCTACAACTTCTTGACGAGCTGATCGCGGTAAGAGGGAAGCAGCAACTAAAGCAACGGTAACGAACCCACCGACTACAGGAGATAAGGGTAATAAAAGAGAGGTGCCTAGCAATGCTACTGCCAGAACTATCAAACCCAACCAAAGTGCTGCCATCGGGCGATGGGGCGATCGCTCAAAACAGTCTGCCTGCAATAGGTTTAGCAGAGCTACACCAATCGGCCAGCAAGCCATACTTAACACAGTCCAGGCAGCAATAAAGTAAAGCATGAAGGCTAGTTGTGAACTAAGGCTAGGCTAGCATTGCCGATTGGTGGAGCCTCTAGCTTGAGAAGATTCAAACTATTGCCTTATAAAGGTTTTTGTTTATTCAATCGCAATCAAGTGCCTCAAAGATGCAGCGATCGCGACTACTCTACTCGGTCTACTGTCCTTGCTCAAACCACAATGCAGAGAATGATGATGTCTTCGGAGGCATGGTGAGAGCCGTGTTTCAGTTTTAAGCAGGTATATAACCAGTTATCCAATCAGGCGATCGCCTAACTCTGGAAGATCGCTCGGTGAGCTTTAACTAGCTACGTGGGGTAGGAGCCGTCAGAGCGGGTCGAGTGTAAGCACGCAGCAGCGTCAGGAACGTTTGCTGATTAAAACTGCGGGGGTCTTTGCGAGATCCGGAGCGATCGACTGCTTGATGGGTGGTAATCCTCGATTCGGGCACAGCGGCTCTTGCGACTAACCAACTCAGCGATTCGTATTGGGCGACTGTGTAACCGCTGTGACGGTTGCCGTTATTACGACCATCGGGAGGCGTTTCTAAGGAGATATGGTAAGCAAAATTGTTGACAGAGGGTGGAAATTTAGGATGCGTTTTCACCGCCTCTGGACCATTCGGGCCATTAAACACCGAGTTGCCTGCCCCAAAAGCTCGCTTATCAGGGGAAACGAGATACACAATCGTCCCATCCTGAGTAATTAAGGCGTGGTAGCTTGCTTGGTCTTCGTCTCTAGGATGTGGAGTTTGAAAGAATGAGATCGTGCTGTTCGCCGAGCTGACAGTTTCATGCAGCACGACAATCGGTGCATGGGCCGCAGAACGACCGTACACATCCTTGAGCACTCGCTCTCCATAATTTGTGGGATCTGCAAAAGCGACCAGTTCTCTGGGTTGATAAGCCGGGACTGCGGGGAGTCTTGTCGGTGGCTGAGCGGAAGCAGGAGGTGCAGGCTGCGATCGAATGGGTTGAGAGCGAACGGGCCGAGAGACTTGCGGCGGCACTGGCTGAACGGTGGGGGAAGCTGGCAGCGGGACAGTAGGCACAATGACACTAGACTGAATGCTAGCTCGACTATCAGAGGGTCGCATTTGGCTAGGTGGCACTTGGGCGATCGCAATTTGCTGAGGTTGATTCGCCAGAATCTCAGCATCTCCAGGTTGGATGGTTGTTACGGCGTAAACCAGCCACACCACACTAATCACAACAGTCGCTAAGACGGCTTTTAATTGATTATCAAGACTCTGAAACCGACGCAAAAAATTCATAGAGTTTTAAGTAAGGGTTAGGGAGTTGCCAATAGAAGAACAGTGCTAGTAGTTTTGAGGTCTAACTTATGTTTAACGCTCAGTCTAACCAGGCTCAGGACAGAATGGCAGAGATTATTGAGCCTGAAATATTGCAAGCCTAAATAGTTTGTGAGAGGTACACTCCATCAGCTTACGGCTGGCGACAGAGCCATTGATTTAGACATAAGAAAACCCCATCCAGTTTCTGAAATTTGGATGGGGAGATCAGGCTAGTTTAAGAACTTAGGTCAGTGGTTGAAATAAATAACTTTGGCAGGATTCAGCAAATAGATTTCCGCTGGGCAAGCAAAATATTCTATCTACTTCTAGTCGTTACCCGTCACTTTTTCAATTAACTGCTTTGCCCCTTTGATAATTCCTGAGTTTGGCTGATGCTCTTGATAGGACTCTAGATTTTTTTCGTACTCTTGCTCCAAAGCACTGGAATCTTTAGCGACTTTGGTAGCGTTGTTATAAGCTTGCTCACGCTTTTCAACCGACTGCTTCTCTGCCTTAGATGGGTTGGCTTGGTCAGCTCTGAAGTTAGGTACGTTTGCGTCGCCCGCATAGCTAGCTTGCGAAATGATTAGGCTCGATAAGCTCAGTAAGCCAACCAGCGCTATCACTACTAGACTACTGCGAACAAACTGTCCAATAGCGGTAAGAATTCGTTGCATACCCATTTCCTCGTGATTCTAGTGAGACTTTGCAGGCTTTGATCAATACAACCAGCAGCGCGATCGATAACAGCGGTATCAATATCCTTTTGACACGAATCCTACGGTGTCTTAGGAAGCAGCGCCGTCTACCAGAAGGTACATTACTCTTGGCCAAAGAATTACGAAGTATGAATGCTAGGCCCAGGGAGTTAATTAGATACTTGTACGATCGCCCTTAGCAGCACCTCAAGAGCGATCGCCTAGCTTAAGTTTAAGGAATTTGCTCTAAATGGTGCTTCCAATCATCCGGAGTGCTTCTATAACTTTAGATATAGATGGCAAAATTTTTGAGGTTTCGCGGTCGCACGACCATCTACAGGGCAGGTTGACGGAAGTCACTCCGCTTCAGCCGACTGAAACTTCCACAGCATCTATGGAAGCCCTCAAGTCTGCTACTGTGACTGGCGATTAGTGTTTGGTTCCTAGTGTTTGAGAGCAATCTCAACCAAGATTTGCTGATGAACGATGAAGACAAAACCAGAGAGCAACTCCTCGACGAAATTGCAGCACTACGGCAGCAAAATCATGAACTGGAGGTTTTGCATCAGCATACCCAGGCACTAAAGCAAGCAGAGGCTGAGCGCCAACAACTGCTGTTGCGCGAGCAGGCCGCTCGGACAGTCGCAGAATCAGCCGAAAGACGAGCCGCATTTTTAGCAGAAGCCAGCCGAGTTCTGGCTAGTTCTCTCGATTACGAAGCGACCTTGGAAAGTGTGGCTCAACTCGCCGTCCCGCCGATCGCTGATTGGTGTTTGGTGGATGTCTTAAATCAAGACGGGACCTTGCGACGCTTAGCCATTGCCCACCTCGATGCCACGAAAGTAGCCCAAGCTTGGCAGCTAAATCAGCGTTATCCTCCCGTAACTCACGCCTCTTCTGGCCCTGCTTATGCAGTGCGAATGAGAGCCTCAGAACTGATCCCTCATATCTCTGAGGAGATGTTGATTGCTTATGCTCAGAACGCTGAACATTTAGAGCTGTTGCGGAGTTTGAGTTGCCAATCTGCAATGGTGGTGCCGCTGATTGCTCGCGATCGCGTCTTAGGCGTGATTACCTTCGCAACGGCTGAATCAAAGTGGCAGTACAACACAGTAGATCTGGTTTTGGCAGAAGATTTAGCGCAACGAGCCGCGATCGCCGTAGATAATGCTCGTCTCTATCAAACCGCCCAAGCCGCCCTGCAAGAACGAGAAGCAGGATTGCGGCTCCAGCAAAGCGTTGAGCAAAAGCTGACTTTATTGGTCGAAGCTTCTAGCACCTTAATTAGTTCTCTAGAGCTGACGGTACTGCTGCCTAAGATTCTAGACCTGTCTTGCAATCTAATTGCTGCCGATGCTTATGCGGTCTGGCGTTTCTTACCCTCCCTAAACAAATGGCAAGTTGTTTCAGCCGCCGGATTGTCTGAGGCTTACCAGCAATCTGTGATTCAGGTGACAACTGCTACACCTACGATGCCAGACGAACCATTTGTGATCGAGGATGTAGAACAGTCGCCCCTCCTAGAAATGCGCAAAGCGGGCTATCGCCAAGAAGGAATCATGGCGCTCCTAGTACTACCGCTAAAAATTCATGGAGAAACTTCTGGGACTTTGGTGTTTTATTACCACCAACCCCACCCATTCCACGATACCGAAATCCGAGTGGGGATGGCCTTGGCTAACTTGTCGGCTTCAGCCATCGGCACAACCGAGCTATATCAGGAGCAGAAGCGCCTACGCGCAGAAGCAGAAGCAGCTAACCGCATCAAAGACGAATTTTTGGCGGTGCTCTCTCACGAATTACGCACCCCTCTGAATCCCATTTTGGGCTGGGCCAAGTTACTGAGAGGTGGCAAGCTAGAACCCGCCAAAGTGGATTTAGCCCTAGAAACCATTGAGCGCAATGCCAAGCTGCAAACTCAACTCATCGAAGATCTGCTCGATGTCTCTCGGATTCTCCAAGGGAAGCTGACCTTGACGGCTCATCCCGTGAATTTAGTGGCTGTGATTGCCGCTGCGATCGAAACAGTCCGTCTGGCAGCAGAAGCCAAATCGATTCGCATTCACACCTTCTTCGAGGACGGCGTCGGTCAAGTTTTAGGGGATCAAAACCGACTCCAACAAGTAGTTTGGAATTTGCTGTCCAATGCAGTAAAGTTCACCCCCGCAGGCGGGCAAGTAGAAGTGAAGCTAGAACAAATAGGGAGTCAAGCCCAAATTCGTGTGAGTGATACAGGCAACGGCATCGCCCCAGAATTTCTATCTTATATCTTTGACTACTTTCGCCAAGCAGACAGCACGACCACTCGCATCTTCGGCGGCTTAGGTCTAGGACTGGCGATCGCTCGGCATTTAGTAGAACTGCATGGTGGTATGATTCAAGCCGCTAGCGCCGGAGAAGGGCAAGGAGCCACATTTGTCATCCGCCTACCGCTGTGGCAAGTCGAGGAAAGAGATCAGCATGAACTGCTGCCTGGAGATGCTGCCGTTCTCAGCCTGCAACCCTGGCTAACAGCCTTGAGAATTTTGCTGGTGGATGATGATGCCGACACCAGAGAAGTGGTGGAGTTCATCTTGAGCCAAGCTGGAGCAACCGTCACTGCTGTAGGTTCTGCGGGGGCAGCCTTACAAGCGCTGAGCCAAGCTCAACATGATTTGCTTTTGAGCGACATTGGCATGCCGCAAATGGACGGTTATATGCTGATTCGTCAAGTGCGATCGCTGCCTCCCGAGCAAGGTGGCACTATTCCCGCGATCGCCCTAACCGCCTATGCGGGAGAGTTAAATCAGCAACAAGTACTAGCGGCTGGTTTCCAACAGCATGTCGCCAAACCCATCGAGCCTGATTATCTAATTAAGGCGATCGCCCAACTAATGGGACGAGTGGATTAGAGCGCCAGAGGCTACAAACTTCTAGAATAAAGCGTTTGCTCTTGATCTATGTCCTTGGAATCGCAGCGACTTCCTCACTACACCGCCAAAACGGTACGCGAAAACGGCAAACAATATTATGTCAATGCCCAAGGTAGACGTTTGCCGAGTGTCACCACCATTCTCAATGCCACTAAACCCCAGGCTCATCGCGAAGCTTTAGCAAATTGGCGCGATCGCGTGGGGGCAGCCGAAGCCACTCGCATTTCTGGGGCCGCAAGTCGGCGCGGGACGGGGACCCACAAGCAAATCCAGCGTTATTTGTCCGGTGAAGCAGTGGTTTGCTCAGAAACCGTGCAACCTTACTGGGACAGTGTCGCACCCGTGTTGCAGGAAATTCACCAGATTCGCTTAGTCGAAGGTTTCGTATTTCATGAAGACTTGGGTTACGCCGGACAGGTAGACTGTGTTGCTAGCTATCAAGGCGTGCCCTGTGTCTGTGAGTGGAAAACGGCAGATAAACCAAAGCAAACCATAGAGCGGCTGTACGATTATCCCTTACAGTTAGTTGCCTATTTAGGCGCAGCTAATCAGCTATATCAAGACCACGAACTAAACTTGGCGCACGGATTGTTAGTTGTGGCTCTCCCTGGCCTGGCAGCCGAATTATTTTGGTTTGACTCAGAAGCCCTCAGTGCTTACTGGCAAGAATGGGAAGCGAGAGTCGCGGAATTTTGGCGGCGGGCAAGGTATTGGAGGAAAGGGGAAGGATGAAGGATAAAGGATGAAAAGGTTAGAGCTTGGGAACCTGCGATCGCTGCTCTCTGCGCTGCTCTCTGTGCTAGGTATTATTGCCTTATTGCTCAAAAATCTGTAACATACAGAACAATTCATCATCAAATTTTGTGTATCACCTGTCCCCATAGACAAGGGCTTACACGACTCCCCTATGAAAAGCCACTTTCCCAACCTGCGTAGAGTAGAGCTAGATCAGTCATTACAAGCTTCACCCCCACGGCGTTTTAAGGCAAATAACATCAGGCGGTTTGTTCGGGTCAAGCGATGGCCTCAGCGCTGGAACAACTATGTTGGCAAAATGCGGGGAACACCCATTCAACTGCCGCAGCCGAATTATAAATATGTGTTGTGGTCATGGTTGGGCGCTTTCTTAGCGATCGCCACCACCGGATATAGTTCTGCGATCGCTCAAGCTCCAATGTTGATTGCGCCGTTTGGAGCCACCTGTGTTTTAGCTTTTGCAGCGCCTGAAAGCCCTTTGGCGCAACCGCGTAACATCGTGGGCGGCCACTGTTTAGCGAGTCTGATTGGCTTGGCTTGCTTGCATCTGTTTGGCTCGGAGGCTTGGGTGATGGCGCTGGCAGTAGCGACCGCGATCGGTTGTATGCAGTTGACTCATACGCTGCATCCACCCGCCGGAGCTGACCCACTCGTGATCATCATGACAGGGGCAAGTTGGAAATTTTTCTTTACCCCAGTACTGACAGGCTCGATTTTGCTGGTGTTGTGCGCGGTCGTATTTAATAACCTGGCAGAAGACAGAAAATATCCTAAGTACTGGCTTTAGGAATTACGACCCAAAAAATGCAGCAAAAAGACGCGGCAAGCTAAGAATCGTTGCAGTCAAACCCAAAGGTGATAAACCATGCGACTTTGCAGGGGAAGATGGATATAGGCCACAATATTGGTTCTAGCTCACATTACTGACCTTGCATCTTTGTTAGCGACATCTATGAAGTCTTATCTGGCTGCCGCCATTCAAATGAATAGTCTGCCTAATTTGGAAAAAAATTTAGTGCAGGCAGAAGAACTGATCGACCTTGCAGTGCGGCAGGGCGCAGAATTAATCGGGTTGCCAGAAAATTTTTCCTTTTTAGGAGATGAGGACGCCAAGCTGGATCAAGCGGAAGCGATCGCCGTTGAGAGCGAAAAATTCCTCAAAACAATGGCTCAGCGTTTTCAAGTCACCATCTTGGGCGGTGGGTTTCCGGTTCCCGTCGGCAATGGCAAAGTTTACAACACAGCCTTGTTGATTGATCCGAGTGGGCAAGAGTTGGCTCGCTACGAAAAGGCACATTTGTTTGACGTTGACCTACCAGACGGCAACACCTACCGCGAATCTAGCAGTGTACTCGCAGGCATGCGGGTGCCGCCCATCCATCCTTCTAAGGAGCTGGGCCAGATTGGGCTGTCGGTGTGTTACGACGTACGCTTTCCAGAACTATATCGGCATTTGTCTCAGATGGGTGCGGAAGTGCTTTTTGTGCCCGCCGCATTTACAGCCTATACAGGCAAAGACCATTGGCAGGTTTTGCTGCAAGCTAGAGCGATCGAAAATACTTGTTATGTGGTTGCACCCGCCCAAACAGGTCGCCACAACAGCATACGGCAGTCACACGGCCATGCCATGATCATCGACCCCTGGGGCGTGATTTTAGCGGATGCGGGAGATAAACCAGGGATTGCGATCGCCTCGATTGAACCTGCGCGTCTAGACCAAGTCCGTCGTCAAATGCCTTCCTTGCAGCATCGCGTGTTTGTCTAAATCCAGCGTTTCTGGCAGGACTCCTAGCCTAGAGCAGATTAATTCTGTAAAGAAACCTGTACATTAGACAAAATGAGTTCTGCGGAAGCAATGGCTGATTTAACTGCCTGGGTAGCCTCCTCCATCTTCTCCATGCCTTTTGTTCCTCCTGCTCCCTTGCTGGCAACGGCAGCGGAAACGGAGAGTAGTGCTCTCGTCCTAGCAGGAGTATTGCTGAGCTTAGTTGTTGTTTACTTAGCTAGCAAAATTGGTGGTGAACTTTGCGCTCGAATTAACTTACCGCCAGTTTTAGGAGAGCTGGTGGGCGGTGTTGTCGTGGGTGTCTCGGCCCTACATTTGTTGGTTTTTCCGGAAGGTGGGGCCGATGCTTCCACCTCCGTAATTATGAATTTCATCCAAATGACCACAGGCTTGAGTTCGGAAGCGATCGCGAGCCTGTTTTCCGCTCAGAGCGAAGTTGTCTCGGTCCTAGCGGAACTGGGTGTTGTGATTTTGCTGTTTGAAATTGGTCTGGAATCAGACTTGAAAGAACTGATTAGGGTGGGTCCTCAAGCAGCAGTGGTGGCTGTGGTAGGAGTAGCTGCACCCTTTGCCGCAGGCACAATTGGGCTTATCACCATTTTTGGTGTGCCCACGATACCCGCAATTTTTGCTGGGGCAGCTCTAACCGCTACTAGTATTGGCATCACCGCGAGAGTTTTGGCAGAGATTCAGCGCCTCAGCTCCCGTGAAGGCCAGATTATCATCGGCGCGGCGGTCTTGGATGACGTGCTTGGCATCATTGTTCTGGCGGTCGTAGCGAGCCTCGCCAAAACCGGAGAAATTGAAGTCACAAATGTAATTTATCTGATTATCAGCGCCACAGTCTTCCTAGTAGGCTCGATTCTCCTGGGCCGCTTTCTCAGCCCCTTCTTTGTCTCTTTGGTCAACCAACTGAAGACCCGCGGCCAACTGCTGATTTCCGCCTTAATCTTTGCTTTCATCTTGTCCTACATTGCAGCCGCAATCCAGTTGGAAGCCATTTTGGGGGCATTCGCGGCAGGCTTGATTCTGGCAGAGACAGAAAAACGTGGTGAGCTAGAAAAACAGGTCATCCCCATTGCCGACATGCTAGTGCCGATTTTCTTCGTCACTGTGGGTGCTAGAACGGATATCGGTGTCCTCAATCCAGCGATTCCCAGTAATCGAGAAGGGTTGATTATGGCAGCCTTTTTGATCGTGGTGGCGATCCTGGGTAAAGTCATCACCGGATTAACAGTGTTTGGTCAGCCCAACATTAATCGGCTAGCCATTGGAGTTGGCATGATTCCGCGGGGTGAAGTGGGCTTGGTCTTTGCTGGCGTAGGGTCAGCGAGTGGTGTCCTGTCTAAATCTTTAGAAGCAGCCATCATCGTGATGGTGATTCTAACCACCTTTGTCGCGCCTCCTCTGCTGCGGCTGGTGTTTCAAAATGGCCCGGATGCCTCAGCCACTGAGCCAGCAGACTTGGCGTTGGCAGCAGGTCAGACTCAACCCTTGACTGAAACCGTTGGGCTGCAAGGCGATCGCGTTGAATCAGACACTCTCGAATCCAACAGCGAGCCTGGGCAACATTAGCCAATCAGCTGAGACAACCGGTACATTTGGAGGATTTCCACCTCAGAATCCTGAGGAGGTTCGCTGTAGGTTGATTAACACTATTGGATGAAACTTGTGTGGCTGAGTCTGCGTCCAATCGCTTATCAATCTCAATTGAACAGGTGAGTTTGAGCGCAGCAGGCTGCTGCAAAAACGATGGCCGAGTCCGTTGGCATCGTCGAAGCTGCAAGCAACGTCTGCAAATCATGCGTTTAACCGAGACTCTAACTTGAAAGATTGGTGGGTGTGAGGAATGTGGAGCAACAAGTCAGTTGCCAATGACCAATGGAATAACGCTGTTGGAGCAGTCTGGTTCAGGCAAAAGAGCCTACTAGCTAATCAACTTCTAGCTTCTAAGGCTGTGGTGTGACCTAAATCGTGGTATTTTTCAACGCAGCCTTCAAGTTTGAACTTAGCAGAGGAACATGGCCCAGCATGGGGTTTGGCTTACTGAATTGGGTTGATTTCCAACTCGCCAATAGCTTACAGCGACGCAATCCAAACGAGGAGAAATCACAGTGAGGCTTCACTGGCTACTACCCAGCTTTCTGGGCATTATTTTGCTGTCGTCCCCTGCAGAAGCGGCTAGACTACAGTCTTGGCAATTTAATGCCAATCAAAATCAACTTGACTTCACAACTGACGATGGGGTGCAACCCAGAGCGCAATTGATTGCTAATCCCACGCGCTTGGTAATTGACTTACCAGGTACTAAGGTGGGCGGAGCCTTGAGAAATCAATTGGTCGGCGGAGCCATCCGTTCTATCCGGGTCGGCCAGTTTGATCCTCAAACCACTCGCATCGTTGTGGAGCTGACACCGGGCTATACGCTCGACCCACAGCAAGTCAAGTTTCGAGGCCGTTCGGCCAATCAATGGTCTGTGCAACTGCCAACTCCTCAACCTGTATCGTCTAATACTCCTGGGTTCGTAGTCCCCGGTTCACCCGTCAACCCTACACCTCCAGCCACTTCCCCAGTAGTAACGGGGGCGACCACTCAAATTCAGAATGTCCAGGTCACCCCTGATGGCATCTTTGTCCGGACGACGGGTAGAGCCCCAGAGGTCGAAGTCGATCGCAGTAATAATGGACAGCAAATCGAAATTTCCCTTAAAGGGACCGCTATTTCTCCTCGCCTGACCCAGCGATCGCTATCGATTAACCGCTATGGAGTCAGTCAGCTTCAGGTGACTCAGGCTCAAGCATCTCCTCCAGTCGCTCGCATTACCCTCAATGTGGCGAGAAGCAGCCCCAATTGGCAAGCTACAGTCAGTAACTTGGGTGGCGTAGTCCTCGTTCCCACCGGAGGAGTGACAGCAGCCACAGTCGATAGCCAGCGCCCCACCCCCAATAACTCGCGGCCAGTTCCCACCAGCCCTCCGGATACAAATCAGGTAGCCACCATTGAAGCGGTGGACCTAGAAAATAACGGTAATCAACTGCTGATTCGCGGCGATCGCTCGTTCACCTACACCACTGGTTGGGACCGCAATTCGGGGCTATACCGGATTACACTCAACTCGGCTCGATTGGCTGACCGGGTGAGGGGGCCTAAATTGGATGCAAGCAGTGCGTTGCTACGAGTACGCGTGCGGCAAGAAGACCCCCAGACAGTCGTCATTTTGCTCCAACCCGCAGCGGGTGTGCAAGTTGGGGACATTAACCAGCCCAGCAACCAAATATTAGCTTTACAGCTGCAACGGTCGCGTCCAGCACCAGTGCTGCCTCCAGGTAGCACAGTCGGGTCTATTCCAGTCCCACCTCCCACCAACAGACCACCCACGACCAACCTGCCTCGCGTTCCCAACGGGCGACTAGTCGTGATCGTTGACCCAGGGCACGGCGGACCTGATCCGGGTGCCGTTGGCATTGGCGGGCTCCAAGAGAAAGGCATTACTATGGACATTTCTCGTCAGGTAGCCGCAAGACTACAGCAACAAGGTGTGCAGGCAGTTCTGACGCGCGAAGATGACCGAGACTTAGATTTGGAACCTCGCGTTGCCTTAGCAGAGCGAGCGAATGCTAGCTTGTTTGTCAGTATCCACGCTAACGCCATTAGCATGAGCCGACCTGATGTCAATGGGCTGGAAACCTACTATTACAGCAGCGGCGAACGCTTGGCTCGGACTATCCATAGCAACGTGCTTCAAGGGACTGGAGCCCGCGATCGCGGAGTTCGCTCAGCGCGATTCTTTGTGCTACGCAAAACTTCTATGCCTTCAGTCTTAGTAGAGGTTGGCTTTGTGACTGGTGCAGAAGACGCGGCTAGACTGTCAACGTCGAGTTATCGGACTCAAATGGCTGACGCGATCGCACGTGGTGTTCTACAGTACATCCAGCAAAACTTTTAGTTCCACCTGAATGCAACCATCCGTGTCTAACCACTCACAGCCGCACTCCACTTCCCTTCCTAGCAACAATTTGACCTCAGAGCCGCAAGCTAGTTTAGAACCCAGTCTGCCTACACCGTTTGCCACAGAACGACAGCGGGCCTACATTGGTGTGTTTGACAGTGGGGTCGGGGGACTCACAGTTTTGCGAGAGCTATATCGGCAATTGCCCAACGAGTCAATTCTCTACTTTGGAGATACGGCTCGCCTCCCCTATGGCACGCGATCGCAAGCAGAGATTTTGCAGTTTGTGCGGGAGATTTTGACCTGGATGGTGCAACAAGGGGTCAAGATGGCAATCATGGCCTGCAACACTAGCTCAGCTTTGGCTTTAGAAGCAGTCCGGCGGGAGTTCAAAATTCCCATCTTGGGTTTAATCTTGCCAGGAGCCCGCGCCGCAGTTCAGCAGGGCAGCCGCATTGGTGTGATTGCCACTCCTGCCACCGCAGCTAGCAATGCCTACCGTCAGGCTGTTCAAGAAGTGGATGAAACGGCTGAAGTGTGGCAAGTGGGATGTCCGGAGTTTGTACCCTTGGTAGAGCAAAACCGCATTAGCGATCCTTACACCTACCAAGTCGCTCAGGAGTATTTGGCTCCCCTATTGCAGCAGCAGATCGACACGCTTGTTTACGGCTGTACCCACTATCCTCACTTAGCACCTGTACTACGCAGCCTATTGCCGCCCTCTGTGAAGCTAGTCGATCCGGCAGTTAGTGTGGTAGCTGCAGCAGCCCAAGAACTAGAGTTACTCGGGTTGAGAAATATCCGATTGCCGTTACCTACCCGCTTTTGTGTGAGTGGCAACCCGGAACAGTTCGCTCAAGTTTCTGTTCAGTGGCTTGGATTCACCCCGACCGTCGAAAAAATCAATCTTCCAGAAGTACTGAGTCAAATTGTTTCTTGAACCACCGCTGAGCTGTTACCGCTTCTCTAGGCCAAGGCTGGAGCAACTCTAGTCTTGGTATTTTTTCTGGGCAGGGGGGAAGATTAAGACAGCGCAATTTGAGCGATCGCTAGCCTTAAAGCTACGCCACTACTTACTTCAAGCACTCAACTTCTAGAGTGCTCCGTCTTTCTGGCTAAGCGAAACAATTTAGCGTGGCACCTTAGAACTTCGCTGAGCCAACATCAGTAGCAAATAGATTGTAAATAGGTACCCTGTGGCTAGGAGCAGAATAATGGCTGGAATATCGTGATACATAAGACGGCCAGGAGCAAAGCGGGGTTGGCGAAGGAAA
Source organism: Trichocoleus sp. FACHB-46 (assembly GCF_014695385.1). Taxonomy (NCBI): domain Bacteria; kingdom Bacillati; phylum Cyanobacteriota; class Cyanophyceae; order Leptolyngbyales; family Trichocoleusaceae; genus Trichocoleus; species Trichocoleus sp. FACHB-46. Next base: position 183,078 of record NZ_JACJOD010000014.1, read on the forward strand.
GCAAGCTCAGGACAAACAAAGCTAAATTAGCCTGCAAGAAATCACTGGTGTAGCCCCTAGACACACCAACTAATCTCTATCAAGTTGCTCAGCCCAACTGCCGCCTCTAGCCCCTCAAATTCTGGTTCGGCTACAAAAGACCAAGATTGTAAGCTACAACCCCAACAACATAAGTCTTTTAATTTAGGCAGCAGACAAAACCCCCACTGCCACTAGCACAAGGAGAAACCAGAAGACTGAACTGCCATTACCTACTGAGTATCTCAGTAGAGCAGACGATACAGTTACCCTGAGGCAACTCACAGTCTCAGTCGCTTTGTAAAGTATGAAATTGTTGAAATCCTTGTCATCTAGACTAACACATGATTTCCGTGTTTTTGGACCTTACTGCACAAGTTAAGTCGCTAGAAGTGGCTGCAATCGAAAAATTGCAAACAATTGGGTTACTGCAAAACTTGTCACCTTCCCAAAGTCAAGTTCTGCGGTTGATTTCCTAGGCTCAAACGCCCAATCTACAGTAACTGTTGGCTCACAGCGAGGTCGAATTATCAATCAGCTAAAAACAAATCTTTCATAATGCGGGAGGGTTAGCTTAAAATGAGGTTAGGATATGTAAAATTTCGTAACCTAATATCGTAACGCCTGAGCTGGCCTCTCCATGACCTCAGCTACTTCTTTGTTCTCTACTGTCGAAACTGACCTACGGGTCTTGACAGACAATCTGAAAAACTTAGTTGGTGCCCATCACCCCATTCTCTATGCTGCCGCCGAGCATTTATTTGGAGCGGGGGGAAAACGGCTGAGGCCAGCGATTGTCTTTCTGATCTCGCGAGCCACCATGCCAGGTCAAGACATCACTGCTCGGCATCGACGCTTGGCTGAAATCACTGAAATGATCCACACAGCGAGCCTCGTCCATGATGATGTCGTGGATGAATCAGAAGTTCGTAGGGGTGTTCCCACGGTCCATAGCAGCTTCGGAAACCGCATCGCAGTGCTAGCGGGCGATTTTCTTTTTGCTCAGTCCTCTTGGCATTTAGCTAACTTGGACAACTTAGAAGTCGTGAAGCTTCTGTCTAAAGTGATTATGGACATGGCCGAGGGGGAAATCCAGCAGGGGTTGAACCGCTTCGATACTAGCTTGTCGATTGAAGCCTACTTAGACAAGAGCTATTACAAAACAGCTTCCCTCATCGCTAACAGTGCTAAAGCCGCAGGTGTGCTCAGCGATGTCCCATCCTCAATGGCTGAGAACCTATACAACTATGGTCGTCATATTGGCTTAGCATTCCAAATTGTGGATGACATTTTTGACTTCACTGGTTCTTTGGAAGCTTTAGGAAAGCCTGCTGGATCAGATTTAAAGAGTGGCAACCTTACCGCCCCTGTTTTATTCGCCCTTAAAGAAAATCCGATTCTCGAAGGCTTGATTGAACGAGAATTTGCTCACGAAGGCGATCTCGATCATGCGATCGCCTTGATTTTAGAGAGCAATGGTATGGAGCGATCGCGTGAACTCGCAGCTCACCATGCCCAAAGTGCCATAGCCTGCCTCAGTGACCTTCCTCCCTCCGAATCCCACCAAGCTTTAACAGAAATGGCAGATTACGTCTTGAGTCGGCTGCATTAAGCGCCCAGTCGGGAAGCTATCCTCAAAAGCAGTTCGCCTCGGCAATTGGACAATCAACTAAAAAGTTCAGCCAACAACTTAAGCCACATCCGGCGGTAAGTTGTTGCTTGGCGTGGAAAGCTGTTGCATGTGTCCTTGAATTAACTTCGTCAACTCTTCACGTACAATTTCGGTGCCAATATCAACATTGCCAGGGGTATCGAAAAAAATCATGCCGTCTAAACCTGGCATGGAGATGAGGTAAAACAAAATGTGCGCGATTGGCATGGGTAAGGCCAGCACCTCAGGATCTTGTAACTGATAAGGGCCTGACGCCACATCTTTTAGGGTAGAAAAAGCATAAACAACGTTCTTCTCGACCCCAGGTTGGGAACGCTGGTTTAAGGTTGTTACAATCCAAGACTGATTCAGGGTTTGTAAGACATAGTATTGAGGGTGCCGCAATCGTCCTGCTATTTGCTTCAAAATGGGGGCGATCGCTTCAATTAAGCGGGGTGTAGTGCCATCTTGAGGGGCTTGCTCGATCAGGACTTGAATCTGCTGGTCTAGATCCATGCTGGAGTCTCGGAAAGATTAATCATTCTCAGTCTAGACTTTCTTCAAAATTGCTTCAAATTTATGGCTGGTGAGTATGCTAGGGTCTTGGTTAGCTGTTAACCATCATGGGGAGATCTGCCGCGACGTGGAGGCAATTTTTCAGCTACTGTTCAATGAACTTAGGCTGTCAACGGGAGCGTCTGAGCAGAATTGTACGGATGTAGCAGAGCGTTTGACGCAAGAAGTAAAAAGAATTTGCACTGAAAGTAAGCGGATTCAGGCTTCTGGAGAAGTAGAAACTTGGGCGATCACCTTAGCTCGGCATCGCCTCACTCAGTGTTTGACCTACTACAAGCTAGGGTCACGGCGGGGTCGAGTCGAGCTGCACAGTACCCTCAGTGCCGTGATCTATCGCTATATCACCCCCTCCCAAGGACAATCCAGTTATCAAGCCCGATTAACCTTGATCGAGGATTTTCTGCAAGGGTTTTACATGGAAGCCTTGAATGCATTTCGGCGGGAAACCCAGATGCCAAAGGCTTACTGCCCCAAAACCTTGCTAGAGCTAGCAGAATACATGGCCTTTACAGAGCGCTATGCTAAACGCCGCATTCCTCTGCCAGGGCACCGAAATCAGCAATTGATCATTCTGCGAGCCCAAACCTTCTCGCAACAGCAACCCTTAGAAACTTACGTAGATATTGAGCAAGCCGCCGAGGGAGCTTCTCAAGAAACCGATCAAGCTTGGAACGCAGCTTCGGTACAACAACTGCGGGAGCAAATGGTGGCTCAAGCCCCAGAACCCGCCGATGACAGTTTGCGTCACACCGTTGTGACTGAGCTGATGGCTTACCTGGAGGAGCGGCAGCAGAGTGACTGTGCAGACTACTTCGCTTTACGACTGCAAGATTTACCTGCCCATGAAATTGAGGCAATTTTAGGGCTAACCCCTCGTCAGAGGGATTACCTCCAGCAGCGATTTAAGTACCATTTAATTCGATTTGCGCTCTCTCACCATTGGGAATTGGTGCATCAGTGGCTAGAAGCTGACTTAGAACATAATCTGGGTTTGACACCCCAGCAGTGGGAGGCCTTTCAAACGCAAATCAGTGCGCAACAGCTTAGAATATTGCAGCTAAAGCAACAGCAATTTACCAATCTCGCGATCGCTCAAGACGTTGGGTGCACAGTAACTCAAATCCAAAAACAGTGGTCTCAGTTGTTGGAGCAAGCTTGGGAAATTCGCAATAGCCTAGTATCCGGAGCAAGTCCATCTACAGATGAATAGGGGTTTAGGAGATGACTAAGAATCCTGAATCATTTTCCGAAGAGTTACTCGCATGGCTACTGCAAGACTCCAACTCAGCTGAATTTTCAACTGAGACGGGTGCCAATTCTATCAATTCAGGCAACCAGGCTCAGGTTGAGCCGCTCGCTTCTAGTCAAGCGAACCCAGCGGTTAACTATGAGAGTAACAGTCCTGAATTAGCAGACTTAGATCCGTTGGATTCAGAAGGGATAGACTTTGCACTGACTAACTCCAGTGAAGTGCCAGCCTTCTCCCCGCACTCAGGGAGCCAATCACTCAAACCGGGAGAAATACTTACTGTGCAAGACAGATTCCACGCTCTTTTAAAGCGTCGATTACAAACTGAAATTCAACGCCATCCGCCCCTGTTTCCTTGGGAATCGGAGGTCTATGCTTACGAGCCTGATCAAGTTGACTCAACTGTGGTCGGGCAGGTTCCCAGGCGGTTATGGGCAGCTCAACTACGCAACCTGAGTGTCCCCGTTGCGCTACCAGAGGCGGTTCTGGCTCAATTGCTGGACCAATGCCAAGATTTGCTGCAAACTTCTTTGCGGGAAGGAGCCAAATTAGTTCGAGCGGTTGAGACCTTATTTCCGGGCCATACTCAAACTCTGAATGATTTGGCTGGTATGGTACTGGTGTCTCCGGCTCGCTCTGGAACCTTGGATGCTCAGATGGGATCCTCCCTATTAGAAACGAGCACTAAGTTTCCCGATAGTTATGAAGCGGCTACACCGAAGCAGCAAATGGCGCTATCCCTTCTGGCGGCTCGCGAAATTTTAAGTTCGCTAACTTTATCGATTTCAGCTAGCCAATCTTGCCTGGAACGCCAGTGGTTAACAGCAGCAGGGCTGTTGACCTTGGAGATCCGCTATCAGCCTCAAGCAGAACCAAGACTCCGGGTGCAAGGTCGGTTACCTTCCGGTGGCAGCTTAAAGTTACAAGGGCGATCGACTCAATCAACCGCTTCTCGGTCGCGACCGGGTTGCATTAGCGTTGAGGTATTTGATCCACAACCCAATCAAACCTATCCTCTAACCGTGGAATTCTACGACCAGGAGCAAGAGCCGCTGGTCTTTGTGATTCAGCCGCTGAGCGATTGAGTGCTTAACCAGAATTGATTTTGTACAGAAGCGCTAGGATAACTCCAAGGCGCTTATGGTTGGCTTGCTACCAACCGCTGAGCGGCTAGAGTTAACTGCTTCTGTATAAATCTATGTCTAACTCACCTGGGGTACGGCAACGGCGAGGCATCCCTGTTTGGCAGCAGCTACAGCAGCGTTTGCAATCACTGCCAAACGTTGAGGTGGAGGACTCGATCCTACTACGAGTACTTGTGCAGGTACTGGTAACGGTGGGAATTATCGCAACCGATATCGCGGCCAAGGATGCAGTGGCAGAATGGCCGATTACCAGTTATTGGGCGATTCCGTTGAGCTTGTTGGGGGCTACTTGGAGCTGGTACCGTCGCCACGATCGCAACATCCCAACGAAATTTTGCTTAGCCATTGGCATGTTAGTGACGCTACTGGCTTTTTTTGTGCGTCTATTTGGCGAGCTGAATGATACTCGCTTAGCGTTGGCTCAGTTATTAATTCAACTTCAGGTTCTGCACAGCTTTGATCTGCCGCGTCGCAAAGACTTAGGCTACTCGATGGTGATTGGTCTGATTCTGCTAGGCGTGGCGGGTACACTCAGCCAAACACTAGCATTTGGGCCATTTTTGCTCGTATTCGTAGCGATCGCCTTACCTGTTCTCGTTTTAGATTACCGCTCTCGTTTGGGATTGGTATTTCAAGGCTGGAAACTCCGCGGTGCTGACCTGGCTCCTAAGCGTTTGGGTATTTTCCTGCTAGTTGTGGTCAGTCTGGGACTGATCATTTTTGCTTTTTTACCTAGGCTACCTGGCTACCAATTGCGGACGTTTCCGGTCAGCGCGCCCGTAGACTTCCAAGGGAAATTTGACACGAGTCGGATTCTGAACCCTGGTTATGTGCGGGGGGGACGCGGCGGAGGTGAGGAAGGTGAAGGAGAAGGATCTGGTGCTGAAGCGGGACAACGGGGGCAAGGCCGAGGGAAGGGCAAGCTAGACGAAACCTACTACTACGGTTTTGATACCCAAATCAACCAAAACTTGCGCGGACAAATGAAGCCCCAAGTTTTGATGCGGGTGCGATCGCAAGCAGAGGGTTTTTGGCGCGTAGTCGCCTTCGATCGCTACACCGGACAAGGATGGGAAATTTCGCGTAATGACCAAGCAGAGACGATTAACCGCTCTAGTTGGTCTTATCAATTTTTCCTCCCTCGGCCCATTGTTTTGGGCAAAGCCAAGGAAGTAGTTCAGACTTATACGATCGTGGCGGAAGAACTGCCAAACGTAATTCCAGCGATGGCTTGGGCCAAGGAACTCTATTTCCCAACTCGTCAGGTTGCTGTAGATCCAGAAGGTAGTTTGCGATCGCCCTTAGCCTTAGTAGAAGGCTTTACTTACACGGTGATTTCGGAAGTGCCTTACCGCAACCGAACGTTGCTAAGCAAGGCTGCCACCGACTATCCGGAGGCGATCCGGAAAAACTATCTTCAAGTTCCACCCGAAATTGCAGCCAAGGTGCGACAGAAGACGCAAGAGATTTTAGCCACTGCTCCAAATCCGCTCACTAGTCCTTCTGAGCAAGCGCTTTATTTGGCTCAGTACTTGAAACAGCAATATACGATCCAGCCCGACTTAGCTTTTCTGGAAGATAACGACGACTTAGTCGAAGCGTTTCTCTTTCGCTTTGAAGGCGGCTACCCAGATCATTTCTCAACTGTGCTCACCGTCATGTTGCGATCGGTCGGGATACCTGCGCGTTTGGTAACTGGGTTTGCACCAGGAGAATTTAATCCCTTTACTGGCTTGTATGTGGTTCGCAACACTGATGCCTATGCCATGACGGAGGTTTACTTTCCCAAGTATGGCTGGTTTGCGTTTGACCCCATTCCAGGTCATGAACTGATTCCTCCCTCTGTGGAAGAAAACCAAACTTTTAGTGTGCTACGGAAGTTTTGGCAGTGGGTAGCGGGCTGGTTGCCTTCTCCGGTGACGGGTATTCTCAGTGGCTTGTTTAATGCGATCGCGACCATCCTGACTCGAACAATCGGTTGGTTTCTAGGACTTTTTTCGAAAGGATGGCTGGGCCTGTTTACAGGACTGATTGTATCCGTTGGGCTGGCTTTTCTAGGTTGGTTGGGTTGGACAGGTTGGCGAAATTGGCGCTATCAACGCTGGCTGGCCAAACTACCACCCATGGAAAGCCTATACCAGCAAATGCTGGCTTGGTTGGCAACCCAAGGGTTTCACAAACGACCCGCCCAGACTCCTCTGGAATATGCTCAGCAATGGTACAGCCACCCCTCGCCAGAGTATAGTCAAACGATTGCGGCGATCTCACATGCCTATGTGGGCTGGCGCTATGGAGGTCAAGCTGCGAATGTGAGGCAGCTACAGCAGCAGTTTCGCAGCTTGAAAAAGCAGCAAGCTAAGCGATCGCTTGCCATCTGGAAATTGAGAAGTCAACGTCTGATGCAAAGACAGAGCGCTCGATAAATTACATAATCAAGGGCGATCGCTTGTCATAAAACAATTTACCCTCCTTAAACGGGAGGGTAAAAATTTGATTTATCTATGATTGCAGTAAGGAAGTTAGCACGCTAGGACGAAGTGATAAACCTAGGCTCCTAAAAGCTCGATCGCAACTTCCTTAATATGCTGCAAGTTAAAACAAGTAACTCGTCCCATTAAAATTCGAGCCGCTGCTCGGAACTCAAAATCTGCTTCCTGCTGATTAATTTCTTGGCCGAATAGCGCTTTAGCAGCTTGCTGAATCTCTACTAAGATTTGAGCATACTCGTGTTGATAGTCTTGTTGAGAATCGACAGGGATAGAGGGTAGGGTCATAATCAGGCGCTCTGGTCGAGGTGAGTTTGGCAAAGCTGCATGACGCATGAGCCTGCTTATTTCAGAATTCCCGAACTCACCAAAACTATCCGTACCACAGCTTCAAGATTTCGTAAGGAACCGTCACCTTTACATAAAGGATTGGCTTGGAATCTGAGGACGCAGGAGCCAGCCGATCCGTAGTTTCTCCGAATTCTGGCTCCTAGGTTCTAGCTTCTAACTCTTATAAAGGGCTGTATAGCCCAACAAGCTTGGCTCCAGTCAGGCTACTTAGCTTTGGCTTCCAAAGCTTCTAAGCGACTCTTCAGATCTTGGTTCTCCTTTTTCATCTGATCTAGCTCTTCGCGCAGTTGCTTCACAGCTTTATCAGAGCCAGCGTGCTTCTGAACTCTTTGGACTGCTTCTTCAGCAATGCGACGCACTCGACCGTCAGGAGTCTGATCGGCAAGAGCTTGGAGGATGGGAATTGCTTTGAGCGTTTCCATCTGCCCTAGAGCCGCAGCTACCGCCACTTGAGTCAGGAAGAAAGTTTCCCGTGATAGCTCACTAAGACGCTCTAAGATCCGTGACAAATTCACGTTGGTTTGACCAGAGGAAATGCCCCCTAACGCCCGGATTGCGGCGAGACGTAACGATTGGGGGAGTCCAGGAGCGGTGTACTCTAAGATCAAATTCAAAGCTGCTTCTGAAGTTTTCATCTGGCTCAGTCCCGCGATCGCCCCGGATCGTACGACCTCATTCCAGCCTGACCGTTCTGCTAGAACTGTTTTCAGCAGCTTCAGCACCTTGTCATCCTTAGGTTTTTCATGCAGGTTAGAAGCAGCAATCCCACCAATGGCCCGAATAGCAGCGGCTTCAACGTAGTAGCTGGGGTCGCCTTTTTCAACGATTGGTTTTAGGGCTTTATAGCTCTCAGAAGTCTTGATGCTAGCTAACGCTTCAACGACGGCTCGACGGACCTGGGCAACTTCATCCTTTAGCCCTGTGACCAGTCCTGCAAAGGCTTGGTCTAGTTTGACGTCTGCTAGTTGCTTAGCAATTTCTGCTCGGACTCCCCAAAAGCGATCGCGTTTTAGAGCATCCGATAGTGCCTTCACTGCTTCTAATCCACCTTTCTTGGCTAAAGCCTCGGCAGCATAAATGCGGGAAATGGGGTCAGGATCATGCTGAAGCTGAGCTTTAAGTTCAGCGACGGGGTATTCCAGTGAAACAGTTTTGAGGACGTGATTGCCTTGGTCAAAGCTGATGAACTGGGGCTTCTCTTCTAGGGGGAAGTAGAACGTCTGTTCCCGCTCATGGACTCGCACCGTGAAGGTTTTGAAGCTCTTCTCCTCACCTTCTACATACCCAAATGAAATCGGCAATTTGAGATCAAACAGCTCGTTCCGACTGCTGTTATCATTACTCTTCGCTTGGGTTTGAGTGATGGTGATTTTGGCTAACTTGCTATCGCCATCCCAGGCGTAGCTGACTTTATAGTCGGGATGTCCACCGCGAAACACATATTGATCGAAGAGAAATAGCAAGTTGCGTCCCGTCGCTTTCTCGATCGCCCTTAATAAATCAATGGTTTCCACAGTTTGGTGAGCGTTGTCGTTGACAAAGGTGGCGATCGCTTTCCAAAACAAGTCATCCCCCAACTCCGCCCGGATCATGTGGTAGACACAAGCTCCTTTTTCGTAGAGGTGGCGATCGTAAAGCTCGATCGCTTCTCGATAAACGTGGGTGACAATGGGGCGACGGTAACGGGCAGTATCCTCTGCAATATAGTTGCGAGCTTCACCAAGCCGATAGTAAGCCGCTTCTTCGGCTCCGTATTCCTCTTCAGTCCACATCACTTCCGAGTAAGAAGCCATACCTTCTTTTAACCAAGCATGAGACCAGTGCTTGATTACCACCAAATCCCCAAACCACTGGTGGGCCAGTTCGTGGCAGACCAAACTTTCGGTGCTGCGGTTATCTAGCGCGGCTCGTTCATCCAACAGGCAGCGATCGGTCAACAGCGTGGTGGAAGTATTTTCCATGCCGCCGAAAATGAAGTCATCGACGCAGACCTGAGCGTACTTCGGAAAAGGATAGGGATAGCCATACTTCTGGCTGAGAAACTCCATCATTCGGGGAGTTTTGCCCATGCTGCGGCGGGCATCGGCTTCTCGGCTTTTTTCGACGTAATAAGGAACGGGTTTTCCTTGCCACTCATCGCGAATCTCGGCAAAGTCTCCGATTGCTAAGGTCATTAAATAAGTCGGATGCACCTGCTGTTGCAACCAGTGATAAATCTTGGTGTCGCCCTCAACCTCAGTGTTGATCAGCTCGCCGTTGGAAATTGCCGTTAAGTGCTTCGGCACCCGGACTCGAATTTCAGAGCTAGTCAATTGGCCTGGATAGTCAAAGCAAGGAAACCAGAAGCGAGAGTCTTCATCTTCGCCTTGGGTCCAGACCTGAACAGGTTTATTAGGATAATGCTTATCTGGTTGAATAAAGTAGAGACCTCGCTGGGGTTTTTCGACGCTGTAGGCGATCGCTAACTCCAAGGGCTTCCCTGTTTCCGTGGGTTGCTGCAACTGGATGTACAGTTGTTCCCCATCGGTTTCAAAGGCTTGCTCAATCGCGGCAATTTTCACCGACTGAATGTTTAAGTTCACTGCATCCAAAGTCAGGCGATCGATGCCATTGCAAATTGGATTGAGGCGAATGGTGCAAGTGCCTTGGTAGGACTGGTTAGGAATGTCGAGAGCGAGATCTAAAAAGATATGCTCTACTTGACCAGGGCGATCGGGATTGTAGTGAGGCCGAGCACCCGGTAGCTCAAATGACTTATGGCTGTTCTGGTCAGAATCGAAAGACGACTGCAACATTGGTAGAAGATGACCTGTAGGGCTAAAGAATAGAAGCGCCCACCCAAAAACCCAAAGAAGTTTTGGATTTCAAGAACTTCTGAGTTTTTGACTAGACCTTAAGACGGTTGACTAAACGAAGCCGAGCACACGGTTGTTTACAGAGTAGCGTGTTCTAGACCTGATATCTTAACTAACTCGAAGTCATATCCACTACTTTGTTACCTTGGGCTGGCGAACTGGTTAGAAGCAGCCGTTTCAGTCAGCCCTTAAGTGAAATAAGCTGCTATTCAACACATTTTGAAATAAATGAACTATAATTAGAGATCCAAGCATGGGGCTGCACTGGTTTCGACGTGATGGCGAAAGCTGCTTCGTGATGCAGGTCGAGAGTGAGTCACCTCTCGCAAATCAATGGCTCAAAACAAGTACATGCGAACAACATCGTACCCTTTGCTCGTAAAGCAGCTGCTGTTGCCTAAAAACCTCTCATAGGTTCGAGCGTCTGTAGTTTGACTCCGTTAAGGATTACAGACAAACCCCCAACGGATGCGTTAGCTAGTTACCTCTGGTTGACTGGTTAGCAAAGACTTTACCAGAGCATCCCATTGTCCGGGATAAAGGACAGTTCCCGCTTCGAGGATCAGAGAAGCTAAACCTGTGAACGATCGGGGGGTCAATACCCGTTGCGGACAGCGGTTCGATTCCGCTCAGCTCCACTTCTAATTTTAGTAACCTCACCCATGCTTTAACTGGGTGAGGTTTTTTATTTAGGCTGAATCAGCTAGGCACTAGGCGTTTAGGTCAGAGAGCCAGCGCAGCTTAACGACAGCAACAGTTTCAAACAGGTCTACCACAACCAACTAAAAGATAGGTAGTGGCTAAGGTAGTCACCAGTAGAATAGTCATTGAAATCATAATCTTCGAAGCACCCTGTAATAGTTCACAGTCAACGACGACTCAATTTCATCTAGCCTAGTCAGATAGCTCAAGTTCGCTCTGCAAGCAGGCGCAAAAACCAGCAGATTTTGGTTCAAACAGCCTCAATCTCTTATCAGGACCGACAAGAGTGAAGCGATCGCTGAACCAGGTTAAATCATGTGGCAATGGCATGAGCGATCAACAGGAAACAAAATTTGACTCAGGCTGAAACACAGGGAACTTTAATCTGGGCCAAGCTATAGCAGCTTGACTTTGGCGTGAAGTTTTAGCTGAACTCTAAGGGCGTATTGTACAGCTTTATCACCGTATAAATACATAAGAAAAAGAATTTTCCTCATGCGCGATCGCGAAGCAAGCTAGGAAAGTAACTTGATACTATTAGCCATCCTTAAGTCAAGTTTTACTGTATAAACTAATACCTAAGAATCGGAGATTGCTTTTTAGAAACTTTACATCTCCTCCGTAATTGAGCGATCGCTGCTTGGTTCTCTATGTAAGCACTGAATTTATGGAGGGGACAGCAACGATGCAAGTGCAAGCTCTCGAATGCCCCAAGTGCAGCAAGAAGGCAGTAGTTCAGCGCACCAGCGATCTTTATCTGTGCTTATCTTGCGACTTCAAGCGCGATTTATCCAAGTCAGCGCCTTCTAAGCCAGACAACGATCTGTCTCTGATGTTGATGACGCTGCTGACGGCGCTCTTAATTGCACTGATCATTATTTAAGTAAGCGTAAGTAAGGAGCGATCGCTCTTCGCATCAACCTGGAGACCGTGCCAAGATAATGGCAGTTTTGCGGGCTAGAGGATAGATGAAAGGGCTGAGTAAGGTTTCATCCTGGATAGCGATCGCCTCACTAGCTGGGGGAGTGCTGGCTTGTCGTACTAATACGACCCCAAACGTCAGTCCTTCCACAGTTGGTCCTAAAGTATCTGAGCTGACTCTCAATGCTACGCCTGCACCAGGAACAACAAAACTAGTAGCAGCTGAGAATAGCGGTTTGCCCATCCAGCCCATTCCAGTTGATCGTCGGCTGCGAAATCCTTGGCCATCGGACTGGGAGCAGGAATTTCAGCAGCGAGCCCAACAGGTCATTGCTTTTTATCAAGGGAAGAAGTACGGCAACAATAAAGGCGAAAACGAGAAGCGGTCTTACCCTTACGCCATGTTCGATTTTTTGGCGGGAAATCGAGATGCCGCGATCGCTTTTTTGCAAAGTGAAGACAAGCAAGCCAAAGACAATCAGCACACAGCAGGCATTGACTATTACTATTCCTTCACGCTGAAAGGCCAGATGCGGAAATATTTTCTGTTTGGCCAATTTCTCGATCCTGCTTACAAGCAGCGGATGTTTGAGGGTGCTAAGAACTGGACCAAGCAAGACCCAAATCGGCGTCCCCACCCGATTTATGGCAAAGGCGATGACAGCAAGCAAGGTTGGGGTCCAGAGGTGCGGGGTAGTTGGGTAGATAATCGCAACACTGACAATCTCCGAGCCATGCGCGAAATTTCAGTGTACTTAATGGCAGAGGAGACAGAGAATGAAGCGGTACGCCGCTTATACAAGCAAAAGCTACATCGCTATGTTTCGGCTCTTTACCACATTGGGATGGGGGAGTGGGACTCAGAGAATTATCACGGCCACACATTGGCAGCGTACCTGAATCTCTATGATTTCGCCAAAGATCCAGAAGTTAAGCAGTTGGCCAAGGCAGCTTTAGATTGGCTCTCGGCTACTGGAGCTGTGAAGTACTACCACGGCGGATTTGGTGGACCCAGTAAGCGGGATTACGGCAAAGGAAATGTAGTGTTTGGCTCTAGTGCGGCTAGGCTACTGTGGTTGTACTTCGGAGATGCCACTCTGCCTAATCCTGAACCAGAGCGGGACTCAATTCATGTGATCACTAGCGCTTACCGTCCTCCTGAGGCCGTGGTGAATCTAGCCCGGAAACAGTTTGCTAAACCGACAGAATTGCTGATCACGCATCCTACTTACGAAAATTGGAAACCTGGTCGATCTGACGAACCTGCTTATTGGGAAACCACTTTCTTCGGCCAAACCTATCAACTAGGAAGCGTGGTGTCTTCCTTTAAAGATGGCGATGTGGGGCCGTTCAAGTTAATGGCACAGAACTCTCAACGCGGCGTGGATTATTTTGTGGCAAATACGGATGGCGATCGCGCGCAGCCTGGCAAGAATCGGGGCGACCAAATCGGTCAGTACCGCAATCTGATGATTTGGTTGCGTCCTGCTTCAGAAACACCGTTTTTCTTTCAAGTGCCTAAATCTGCCAAAGCAGAGGTTGAAGATGGCGTTTGGTTTTTCCAATTTGAAAATACCTGGCTAGCCGTTTCTCCGATTAATCTTCAGCCTTATGAGGAAGTGGCGATCGCGAACAAAAAAACCGCTGACCTTTATCGGCAAGAACGCACGCTGAAGTCTGTACCAGGCGATAGTGCTTATACAGGCTTCACCTTAGAAGTCGGGGAACCTGCAACTCACGGTCGTTACCAACAATTTAAGCAAGCCGTCAAAAATAAGAGCCAATTGAATTTGAGCCGTTTGCCCCAAGGAATGGTCCAGTTGCGAGGGGGCACTGGAGAAACTCTAGAGCTAAGGCACAATCCCCAAAATGAGTTACCAACCGTAGTTCGTAATGGTGCGGTTTACGACTGGGAGCAGCACTTTGATCTCTACAAACCGACAGAAGGGAACGGTCCGATTTCTCTAGGTTGGAAACAAGGTAGGCTACGAGTGGTAGCGGGTAATTCCACCTTTGAAACCCAGGTTGAGGCAGCGGACACCCTAGAGGTTGCACCATAGGTTGAGTAAGAGTCGTTGGAGAGAGGGAAACAGATTGCAGACGCAGGAGTATCAAGCTCAGGTAGAGCAGGTAATGCAAACGTTGAGAAATGATTTGCCGACTTTGTTTGAGCGAGACATTTCCTACAATATCTACACTCAAGACATCTTGTTCCAAGATCCAGTAAATCGGTTCAAGAGTAAGTTCAACTACCGCATCATTTTCTGGACTCTACGATTTCACGGGCAACTCTTTTTCACCGAACTCTTTTTTGATTTACACGACGTCTCACACCCTGCTCCTGATGTGGTGCTAGCCACCTGGACAGTACGGGGTAAATTGCGAGTACCTTGGAACGCCAATATTTTCTTCAACGGCTACTCAACCTATAAGCTCACGCCCAAAGGGTTGATCTACGAGCACATCGATACTTGGGACCGTAAACCGAGCGAGATTTTGCGGCAGTTCCTTCCTGAAAAGAGTTCGTCTGAGAACAGCGATCGCAGCCCTTAAGAGCTCACACATTAGGCGATGCCCTAAATTTCTATCTTTCAGTCAATATCTGAATATATGTTCATCTGTTAAAGTAGCTTAGAACTAGTAAAGGTAAATTCTATGACTGCTGTGTCCCAAATGAAGTGTGCCTGCGATTCCTGCCTGTGTATTGTTTCTCCCAACGAGCAAGCAGTGCAAAAAGATGGCAAATACTATTGCAGTGATGCTTGTGCAAGTGGGCACTCTAATGGAGAAGGTTGTGGTCATACAGGTTGCGATTGCAACTAGGACTCAAACTCAAGCAATTCCTACAAAAAGAACCCGCTGGTGCCAAGACTAGCGGGTTTTTTCATGAGTAGGCGATCGCCTCCCTTAAAGAGGGCTACACCTTAGCGCCAACTTAGAGGCTAGACAGTACATCTCGTGCTGCTTCCAAGGTGCGATCGATATCAGCATCGGTGTGCGCCAAAGAAGTAAAGCCTGCTTCAAATTGCGAAGGTGCTAGGTAAACGCCCCGCTCTAGCATGCCGCGATGGAAACGGCTGAACTTGGTGAGGTCGCACTTTTTGGCGTCTTCGTAGTTGTGAACTGGGCCTTCGGTAAAGAAGAAGCCGAACATACCGCTGATGCTGCCACCGCAAGCTGCATGACCTGTTTCTTGAGCGATTTGCAGCAGACCTTCCACCAGCTTCTTGGTGACGCGATCAAGATGCTCGTAACTGCCAGGTTGCCGCAGCAGTTCCAGAGTTTTGATGCCAGCGGTCATCGCCAAGGGGTTACCGGAAAGGGTGCCAGCTTGGTACATTGGGCCAGCAGGAGCCACCATCGCCATAATGTCGCGACGACCTCCATAAGCCCCTACAGGTAATCCCCCACCAATCACTTTACCCATCGTAGTTAGGTCGGGAGTGATGCCGAATTTTTGCTGAGCGCCGCCGTAGGAAATCCGGAAGCCAGTCATAACTTCGTCGAACACGAGCAAGGCACCATGCTCTTGAGTAATCTCGCGCAAGCCAGCCAAGAAGCCCGCATCGGGAGGAATGAACCCAGCATTACCCACGACAGGCTCTAGAATCACCCCAGCAATTTGGTCAGGATTCTCCGCAAACAGGACTTTCACGGCATCGAGGTCATTGTAGGGAGCTGTCAAGGTGTTGGCAGTGGTGGACTTGGGCACGCCAGGAGAGTCGGGCAAGCCGAGAGTGGCAACGCCTGAACCTGCCTTAACCAAGAACATATCGGCGTGGCCGTGGTAGCAGCCTTCAAACTTGACGATTTTCTCCCGTCCAGTGAAGGCTCGCATCAAGCGCAACACGGACATGCAAGCTTCGGTACCAGAGTTGACGAAGCGCACCATTTCCACGCTGGGAACGGCATCAATCACCATTTCAGCCAGAATGTTTTCGAGCGCGGAGGGCGCACCGAAGCTAGTGCCTTTCTCTAGGACTTCGTGCAGGGCTTTGTTGACTTCAGGGTGGGAATGACCACAAATGGCTGGCCCCCAACTGCCTACATAGTCAATGTATTGGTTGCCATCTACGTCCCAAGCGTAAGCTCCTTGAACGCGATCGAAAACGATGGGCTGACCACCCACAGATTTGAAGGCACGCACTGGAGAGCTAACGCCCCCTGGCATTAGTTTTTGAGCAGCTGCGAAAATTTCTTCTGACTTAGTGGTTTTAAGTGTCGTGACAACCAAGGTTCTCTCCTGATGTTTCTCTTAACTTTAAAGTCTGACCTAAAACTGGAGTTTTCACGGGCGTAGAGCTAGAGAGTTGAAAGCTGCCCCCTCCAACCCAAAGACTTTGTACTGGTTCAATATCCACCGCTGGACAGGCGTGAACTGTGCGGCCAGAAGCTATGCTAGTCAATTATCCCATTTCTAGGAACCGCATGACTTCCTTCGCTACGAATCAGGAAGTGCATGCCAAGTTGAAGAGTGCTATAAATTTGCCTGCCAAATGATTGAGAGACTTTGAGTTACTCAAGATTTTCTGTAACGATCGCCCAACATTTTGCTGGAACTAGAAGTTCGGTCGCGATCGCGCGATGATATCTTAGACGGGTTAACGTTGCACCAACCTCCGCTGAGATTTCTGAAGTTATGTCTGCTCCTGAATCAACTGCTTTTCGTCAAGCTATCCCTGTAGACCAAATTCGCTACAACGAGCAGGGATTAGTGCCCGCCATTGTGCAAGATCACCTCGACGGCACGGTGTTGATGATGGCTTGGATGAATCGGGAGTCCTTGCAAAAAACCCTAGAAACGGGCGAAACCTGGTTTTGGAGCCGTTCACGAGATGAGTTTTGGCATAAAGGAGAAACGTCGGGCCATACCCAAAGGGTGCGATCGCTGCGTTACGACTGCGACAGTGATGCCCTGTTGGTCAGCGTGGAGCAAATTGGCGATATTGCTTGCCACACTGGAGAGCGCAGTTGCTTCCATCAAGTTGATGGTGGTGTGACTCCTCCACCCGCCGATACGCTCTCTCAAGTGTTTGGTGTGATTAGCGATCGCCGCGACAACCCCAGCCCCGACTCCTACACCTGCAAGCTCTTGGCAGGGGGCGACAACAAAATCCTCAAGAAAATTGGTGAAGAATCAGCAGAAGTGGTGATGGCTTTTAAGGATGACGATGCTGAAGCGATCGCCGGAGAAGTAGCGGATTTGTTCTATCACACGCTGGTGGCTCTAGCTCATCACAAAGTAGACATTAAAGCCGTATACCGCAAATTACAAGAACGCCGCCGTTAAATTTCACCCATCCACTAACCAAAAATGTAGGGTGTAGTGAGCAAAGCTGAACGCAGCGAGCAAAATAAAGCAAAAGGGAGGTTTAATTCACCTCCCTATTTGTCGTTTTTGTAGCTTTACCTTAGAAGCGAGCTCTACAATGCACTAGGTTGATTTTAACGGTTAATTTTATCGAGAAGTATTATTAGGATTTTGACGATAATAGAACGTATATTCTTGAAATCGCGGTTTGGGTTAAATAAGATAAAAGTGAAAAGTATTACTTCTATTGTCAGGATAAGCTTTATTGAAACTGCACTTTTGCTCGTTTTTGATCTCTGAGATTCTTGCTTAGTGACATCAGACGAGGATGAGCGAGGGTTTTCTTTGTCATCTGTACTTTGTATATTTTTAGGTAAGTCATTGTTGTTATAGCTGTCTATTATGAGTGTTTGATTATTATTTATAATAAACGTTTGGTTTAGGGGTGGCCCTTGATTTTTAGCTTTGTTTTTATCAAAGGACGGTTCAATAGGGCGATATCTAGCTATTCCATCTCCCTTTGCGGGTGGATTAAAAACATTAAAGAAGATTAAAAAAGCCACGCAAAGAAGAGAACTCGAAGAGATTTTTTTGTTGTTCATTATTATTGAATTCTTGTTTTTTACTTTTGGTTTTCATTTTTTTAGCCTCTAAGGTAAGCTTTGCTCTACTCTTCTATTCTAACAATTCTATTTATTTTTGTGGAGAACTCACTGTGGTCAAAAAACCGAATAATTGATATGCAAATTTCTAGCCCTTGCCTGGATAGTTAAGATTAAGGCTGTCCTATGAAAACTGCTTTTCAGCTAATAGGTCGTTAAGATGCTTCAAAATTAGTAAAGCAATGCCAATACTCAAAGCCATGCCCAGCCAAAAACTGTGGGCCACAAACTTCGACTGATCAAGCGCCCAACCGCCCAAAGGTGGCCCGATAAAATAACCGATCGCCCAGCATTGCGAGTTGATTGAGAGGTACACACCGCGTAAGGATTCTGGTGCCAGATCGACTACTAGTGAAGAAGCGGCAGGGGTGTATGCCACATTCGCGATCGCCAGGACTGCCAAACTTAACCCAGCCCACAACCATTGCCCGCTGTTACTGATGCCAGTGGCCCACACCAACACAAAGCCTACCGCCCAAATCAGAGCCGAAATCATCAAGGCATGGGGACGGCTAAAACGATTGAGCCAACGAGCAGCAGGAAGTTGGCAGAGCACAGATAAAACTAAGTGGGCCGTAAACAAAGCGCTAATTTCTTTTGGAGCAAACCCTTGACTAGAATTGCCGACTGAGACGAAGTTGCTAAAGTACAGCGGCATCGTGCTTTGGATTTGGGAGACATAGGTGGTGAATAGAATATTCACCAACGCATAGACTAGCAAAGCGCGATCGCGTAGGGCCACACCCCAGCCTTTTAGCCACTGCTGAGGCTCGTTTTTGGGTTTAACGGTTTCAGCGATCGCGGCGTAAATCACCCCAAAAAAGACGACGAAAGAAATGCCATCAAGAATAAATAAAGTCCGATAAGCCCCCGTAGCACTGATTAGCACTCCTCCAAGTATCACGCCCAAACCTAAGCCCAAGCTATCAGCCAACCGAGTCAAGGCGTAAGCTTCATTACGTTGGTCTGGAGTGGTCAGATCGGCCACGACCGCTTCGGTGGCAGGCCAGTACAAGCCCAACCCTAACCCCATCAGCAGGTTGCCAATGACAAAAATGGGGAAGTTGGTGGTTGCAGCCAAGACAAAAGAAGCGATCGCTGAAACCAGTGCCGACAGCAGCAAGGTTCGTCGCCTGCCGAACTGCGGAGAGTCACTCAAGGAGCCACTTGCAAGTCGCCCTAAAACACCAGAAATGGAGGCGCTACCTAAACCCAAACCAACAGCTGCTGCCGACAAATGCACCTGATTGACGAAAAAAATGGGAGCGTAAAATAGGGTAAAACCGCTGCCCACTTGAGAGAGCAATCGACCGAAGACCAGAATCCAAACTTGGGCGTTGAACTGGGGCAGCCAAGGAAATCGCGAATTGATGGGACTCTCTCCTGCTAATTAAATCTAAGTCAAGCCAATCTCAGCGATCGCAAAAGCACCATTATTCATCAAGCGATCGCAGGTCGTTGCTCACTACTTCTTGCAATATTGCAGCTTCATCCCAGCTTAGAATCTCCCATTTTAAGGACATCTATTGACGAGATTTAGGCTGGTTCCAAATGGTTTGAGCGATCGCAGCCTTCCAATCATGATTCTTCCTGAAGAGGAAGCGATTTCCAGCAAGCTCCCCTTAAACTTTTCATGGAGTGACCGGAGCGTAAAGAAGCTGTGACGCAATTTCTATTTGTAACCGACCTGGACAACACTCTAGTAGGAGATGCCGCCGCCCTCCAAGTGTTGAACCAAAAGCTAGCCCAGCATCGCCAAGAGCATGGCACCAAAATTGTTTATAGTACCGGGCGATCGCTGTCGTCGTACCAAGAACTCAAAGCCGAACAGCAATTGCTAGAGCCAGATGCCCTCGTCGTGGCAGTGGGCACCGAAATTTATTACAACGGCAGTGACGCTCCAGATGCGACTTGGTCAGACAAGCTCTCGCACAACTGGGATCGAGATGTGGTGGTGGCTACCGGGGCGCATTTTGCGGATCTAGTACCTCAACCCGAGCCAGAACAGCGTCCTTTTAAGGTCAGTTATTTCTTGACGGAAGAAGCCGCTGTTGAAGTTTTGCCACAAATCGAAGCGTTATTAAAACAGCGCGGTTTGGAAGTAAAGCTGATTTATAGCAGTGGCAAAGACTTTGATATTTTGCCTCGCCAAGCAGACAAAGGCATGGCAATGGCATTTTTGCGGCAAACCTGGGGAATTGACTCTGCCCAAACTGTGGTGTGTGGCGATTCTGGCAATGATTGCGCTTTGTTCT
Source organism: Trichocoleus sp. FACHB-46 (assembly GCF_014695385.1). Lineage (NCBI taxonomy): Bacteria > Bacillati > Cyanobacteriota > Cyanophyceae > Leptolyngbyales > Trichocoleusaceae > Trichocoleus > Trichocoleus sp. FACHB-46. Next base: position 203,260 of record NZ_JACJOD010000014.1, read on the forward strand.
CAGTGGAGAAGGAGCGAGGGATTATTGTCGGTAACGCCCAACCGGAAATGTTGGCGTGGCACGAAGCCAACCCCTTCGAGCACCACTACTTAGCTAAAGCTCACTGTGCGGGCGGTATTCTGGAAGGTCTGAACTACTTCGGCTTTCTCTAAACTTTTGCTAAACGATGATTGGTTATCTCAAGGGCACCGTCGCCAGCATCCAAAAAAATCCCAGCAATCGGGTCACTCTCACTCTAGATGTGAATCAGGTGGGCTACGACATCCAAGTAGTCCCTCGCCTAATTCAACAATTACCTGACTTAGGAGAGCCTGTCCAAATCTTCACGCATCTACAAGTGCGAGAAGACCAAATGATTTTGTTTGGCTTTGGCACCGCCGCTGAGCGAGATTTGTTTCGCCAACTGGTCAGCGTCAGCGGCATTGGCCCACAACTCGCCGTAGCGCTTCTAGACAAAATGGGGCTGCAAGACCTCGTGCAGGCGATCGTTTCTGGCAACACGAAAGCTTTGGCCCGTACCCCTGGTGTGGGAGCCAAAACCGCAGAACGGATTGCCCTAGAACTCAAAACCAAGCTGGCCGAGTGGCGGCAACATACAGGCTTGTCCAGCTTGCCCTCGGCTGGCCCCACCCCTGAAATTCAAGAAGATGTAGAAATGACGCTGCTGGCTTTGGGCTACACCAGCGACGAGATTATGCAAGCGCTGCAAGCCGTAGGACAAAACACCAGCCTGGCGAAAAACTCCGAACCCGATGCCTGGATTCGGGAAGCGATCGCCTGGCTTAGCCAATAGAAAACCACTCTTCTGGTCGCTGTCTGTGCTCCTGGAGACTGATGTGGTTGCTGAGCGAAAAAATTCACAATTGGTAATAAAGTTCTCAGTAATTTCAATTTCCGTTTTCTAAAGGATAGCTATGGTAAGCCCTATTGAGTTCAGCTTATTTGCTCCCCGTGTCGAGAAAGTGGCACTCATCGGATCGTTCTTAGACTGGAAGGAGGCGCCGATGACCAAAGGAGAAGATGGCTACTATCGGGCCTCTGTAGACTTGGAAGACGGAGTTTATCAATACAAATTTCGGGTGCTGTCCAAGACTGAGTACTTGCACGGTCAGTGGCTCGATGTGAACGATCCCTACGCCACCGAAATCGACCTCAATACTCAAAATGGCATGATGCGCGTCAAAGATGGGGAAAAGGTCAGCACCTTCTACGAATGGCAGCACGATGATAAACCCTTACCTGCCAACGAAGAACTCGTCATTTATGAGATGCACATTGCAGATTTCGTAGGTGAAATTGAAGGGGTGACGTTGGGGCAGTATTTTCTTGCCGCGATCGCCAAACTAGACTACCTCGTAGAACTGGGCATCAATGCAATCGAACTCATGCCCGTGACGGAATACACCGGAAATTACCGCTGGGGCTACTTGGTGCGTTATTTCTTCGCCCCTGAGTCCAGCTACGGTAATCCAGAAGACTTGAAAAAATTTATTGATGAGTGCCATGCGCGCGGCATTCGGGTCTTGATCGATGGCATCTATAACCACTCAGACGGGGAAAGCCCGCTCCTCAAGATCGATCGCGACTACTGGTACTACCACGACATGCACTATCCAGATGACCCAGACAACTTCTGGGGGCCAGAGTTTAACTACGATGGCTACGATGAAACCCTGGACATCAAACCAGCCTGGAAGTTTATTGGCGATGTCGTGCGCTATTGGGTGCAGGAGTACCACATTGACGGCATTCGCTACGATGCGATTCGCCAGTTGGGGAACTACGACTTTTTGTTCTGGCTAACCCAGGAAGCGACGAAAGCCGCAGGCAACAAACCTTTTTACAACATTGCTGAGCATATTCCAGAGGCCATTTGCGTCACAGAACCGGATGGCCCATTTGAAGGCTGTTGGCATGAAAGCTTCCGCATCTTTGCAATCGAGCATATTTGCAGCGATAGGTTCGATTTAGCCAAGCTGAAAGAAGCCTTAGATGGTAAGTTCCAAGGTTTTGCGGGTGCCACTTCTGTCGTAAATTATCTCGCCAGCCACGATCGCGAACGCACTCTAACTGAGTTAGGCGATCGCGGCATCTTTGACCAAGCAGCGTTTCAACGCGCCAAGTTAGGTGCAGTCTTACTGATGACCGCAATGGGTCTGCCCATGATTTGGATGGGCGACGAGTTTGGTGAGTATAAGCGTAAAACCGAAACTACAACCCAGCCGAATAAATTGCAGTGGCATTTATTAGAACAAGATTTTAACCAAGACTTACTCAAGTACTATCAAAAGCTCATTGCCTTGCGGAAAAAAATTCCAGCCCTGCAAAGTAGCAATGTTAATTTTTTCTACGAACATATCGAGAATCAAATATTAGCTTACGTGCGCTGGAATGATATGGGTTCCAGAGTCGTAGTCGTTGCTAATTTCTCTGATCAATCCTTCCCTGAATATCAAATTCCGCAGTTTCCAGAAGATGGCAATTGGTATGAATGGTTGAACGATCGCCAATACCAAGTAGAAAATGCTTGCCTCACTACGGAACTCAAAGATTTTGCAGCGAAAGTATTTATCTACCAGCCTTAAAAGCTGCTTTAATTCGCCTATTTCCTGAAACCAACACGCCTACTGCTTGTAGGGGCACCTCCTGTGGGTGCCCGGTTTGTTCTCATGCCTCAATTTCCATCAGATTGCGATCGCCCCCATCCTAAAGACATAAATCAAAGTAAAGCAGACCTGTGATTGTCCTTACCCTAGCGGGATGATTTAATTCAGAAAAAAATCAGAGAATCGTCCTAGATTCAACTCAACTGCTTTCAAAAGTTTTATGTCAAGCCCTATTGAATTTAATTTATTTGCTCCCTATAACGAAGGTGCTGCTTTAGTCGGGTCTTTTTCTGATTGGGAAGAGATCCCCATGCAAAAAGACAAAGATGGTTTTTTTCGCACCACTGTTGAACTCAAAGATGGCGTTTATCAATATAAATTCCGGGTGCAATCAAAAAGCTGGTTTTTTGAACCCGATCAGTGGGTAGATGTCAATGACCCTTACGCTACGGATATTGATAACCCTACTCAAAACGGTGTGGTGCGGATCAAAGATGGGGAAAGAATTGTCGATACTTACGTCTGGCAACATGACGACAAACCCTTGCCGCCCGACCATGAACTAGTGATTTACGAAATGCACGTGGGCGACTTTTCCGGTGGTGAAGACGATCCCCACGCTCGTGGCAAATACAAGCACGTGATTGAGAAGTTAGACTACCTGTGCGATCTAGGCATTAACGCGATCGAATTGATGCCCGTCAAAGAGTATCCAGGTGACCACAGCTGGGGCTACAACCCCCGTTATTTCTTCGCGACAGAATCTAGTTATGGCACCACCGAGGAGCTAAAGCGCCTGATCGATGAATGTCATGGCCGTGGCATTCGCGTGATCATGGATGGGATCTACAACCACTCCGAAGCTGAAAGCCCCCTGACCCAAATCGACCACGACTATTGGTATCACCACGAACCCCGTGACCCCGACAACAACTGGGGACCAGAATTTAATTACGAGCACTACGACGAAAACCTAGACACCTATCCCGCTCGGCGGTTTGCGGGTGATACTGTGCGCTTCTGGACACAGGAATACCATATTGATGGCGTTCGCTACGATGCCGCTCGCCAAATCGCCAACTACGACTTTATGCACTGGTTGGTGCAAGAGGCGAAACAAGCCGCAGGTAGCAAACCGTTTTACAACATTGCCGAGCATATTCCCGAAAACCCTAGCATCACCAACGTCGATGGCCCGATGGATGGCTGCTGGCACGATAGTTTCTATCACTGCGTTTTAGAGCATATTTGTGGCGATACTTTTGACCTGGAGCGGCTCAAAGATGTGATTGACGCTAGACGGCAAGGCTTCATGGGAGCCACCAACATCGTCAATTACCTCACCAACCACGACCACAACCACATCCTGGCCGAGCTGGGCGATCGCGAAATTTTTGACGAAGAAGCCTTCAAGCGCGCCAAACTAGGGGCAGTGCTGCTGATGACAGCAATGGGCGTGCCACTGGTTTGGATGGGTGAAGAATTTGGCGAGTACAAATACAAAACCGTAGACCAAGCAAAGATTGAATGGCCCTTGCTAGGAAATGACTTGAATCGCAGCTTGTGGGATTACTACAAAGGCTTGATCCAACTCCGCAAGAGCAATCACGCCCTGTATACCGAGAATGTCGATTTCTTCCACGAGAACCCAGAGGCCAAAGTTCTAGCCTATACCCGCTGGAATGATGAAGGTTCTAGAGTCGCCGTTGTCGCCAACTTCTCCGACCAATTTTTGGCAGGCTATCAAGTGCCCAACTTCCCAGCCAACGGCACTTGGCATGAGTGGACTAGAGACTACGATGTAGAGTCGGGAGACCACAACCTCATCGTTGATTTGGGTAGCTACGAAGCTCAGGTGTTTGTTTGGCAATCCTAAGCTTTTGTTCAAAGCTCCTCTCCTCTTTGGAGAGGGGCTTGGGGAGAAGTCTGAGGTTTATTTATTCTGTGCTCCTTAACAGTTTCACGCTTAATGTCCAGCATCCTTGTGGTAGGATGGTAGACTGCTGAACTTATGATTAGGAAGTAACTGCATCCATGGCCCTGCTGCAAGAGCGTAAGCACGAAATCATTTCTGACTACCAGGTTCACGAGACTGACACTGGTTCTGCTGATGTCCAAGTTGCCATGCTCACAGAGCGGATCAACAAACTGAGTGACCACCTGAAGACCAACAAAAAAGATCACGCCTCTCGTCGTGGTCTCTTGAAAATGATCGGTCATCGTAAGCAGTTACTCGCTTACATCCTGAAACAAGATCAGGGACGTTATAGAGCTTTGATCGGTCGGCTAGGCATTCGCGGTTAGAGGGTAAGCGGTTATGGCTCCTGAATCTGACGATCGAGCACGCCTACCTTTTGAACCTACTAAAAATCGTAAAAAAGCTGCCAAAACAGAAAGCTCTAAGCCTCAACCAGTCGTGAAGCAAGAGAGCCAACCTAAAGCCAGTACGCAAAAATCCTCTCAGCAGGAAATGGCGATTCCGGATGTAGTCAGCAAGCGTATGGCTCGTCGGATGGCTTTTTTCTGTGGTATCCCTACGAGTTTAGGGATGGCTACATTTTTTGCGGCTTATTGGGTTGTCAGCCACGACTGGATCAAACTGCCCAACGTAGTAGTCGTACTAGTGAGCATGGGCTTTTTTGGTCTAGGAGTTTTGGGACTGACCTACGGGGTGCTTTCAGCCTCTTGGGACGAAGAAGCACCAGGTAGCTTACTAGGAGCCTCAGAGTTTGCTATCAACTGGGGCCGCATGACCGGAGCGTGGCGCTCTGCGAAACAGCAAAAAGATTCGCCTTGAGTTTTTCGAGGCGAATTTTTCTTGGCGATCGCTTAATTCAATCCAGTCAGACCCACAAGCCATTCGGTTATCGCTATCCTGAAACATAGGATAGTTCGTTAAGTCTAATCGCTCTCTTCTAAGCATGAGGACTTCAGCATGATTGTGGTTATGAAGAGCGGCTCGCCGGAAGCCGAGGTTGCTCGTATTACCCAAGAACTCACAACTTGGGGTCTGACACCAGAAAAGATCGTTGGGAAACACAAAGTTGTCGTGGGTCTAGTGGGGGAAACAGTTGACCTAGACCCATTACAAATTCAAGAAATTAGCCCTTGGATTGAACAAGTTTTACGAGTTGAGCAACCATTTAAGCGAGCCAGCCGAGAGTACCGCCACGGAGAAGCGGGCGATGTCGTCGTTTCTACACCGAATGGTCCTGTCCATATTGGTGAACATCACCCGGTAGTCGTGGTAGCAGGTCCTTGCTCGGTCGAAAACGAAGAAATGATTGTGGAAACGGCGCGGCGAGTGAAAGCGGCAGGCGCACATTTCTTGCGGGGCGGTGCCTACAAACCTCGGACTTCACCCTATGCCTTCCAGGGCCACGGGGAAAGCGCTCTGAACCTGCTGGCCGCAGCTCGTGATGCCAGTGGCTTGGGAATTATCACCGAAGTCATGGACGCGGCTGATTTAGACAAGATTGCCGAAGTGGCAGATGTGGTGCAAGTCGGTGCCCGCAATATGCAAAACTTCTCGCTCTTGAAGAAGGTGGGGGCTCAAGATAAGCCTGTGCTGCTGAAGCGGGGGATGTCGGCCACGATCGAAGAATGGCTGATGGCAGCGGAGTACATTCTAGCTGCGGGAAACTCTAACGTGATTTTGTGTGAGCGTGGCATTCGCACGTTCGATCGCCAATATGCCCGCAATACACTGGATCTGTCTGTGTTGCCTGTGCTGCGATCGCTCACCCACCTCCCGATCATGATTGACCCCAGCCACGGGACAGGCCGAGCAGAGTACGTCCCTGCAATGGCAATGGCGGCGATCGCAGGTGGCACTGACTCACTGATGATCGAAGTCCATCCCAATCCCAAGAAAGCCCTCTCCGATGGCCCTCAATCCCTCACACCCGATCGCTTTGACCAGTTGATGAAAGAGCTAGCAGTAGTGGGTAACGCTGTGAATCGTTGGCCTCAATCTGCGGCAGCGATCGTTTAAAGCTCGGCAACTTTAATAAATCAAGGAAAGGAGGAGAGCTAATTCAAAACTCTTCTCCTTTTTTTGATCAATATTCTTGATCCAAAATTTGTCGAATCTCTGCATCTAGTGAAGGAATTTTATTGGCAATCACATCCCACACAATGTCGTAGTCAACGCCGAAATATTTGTGAATTAGGCGATCGCGCATCCCAGCCATTGCTCGCCATTCAATATCAGGGTATTTCTCACGTAAAGGCTCAGGAATTCGCTTGACTGCTTCACCAATTATTTCGATACTCCGTACAAAAGCTCGTTTGAGTGTTTCGTCTTGCACAAAGGTTGCTTTCTCTAAACCCGCAGAACTTTCCAGGATGTAAGCGGTCTCATCAAGAATGTGCTGTAAATATTCACGGGCTGACAGAGACATATTCAACTTCTTCTAGAATGCGCGGGCCAATGTAGGGGCTTAAAGACTCAACTGTAAGTAGGTCAACGGCTCGACCAAAGAGGTCTTCTAGAAAAAAAGACAGGTGCATGAAGTTGTCGAATGTCTTTTGCTCTGGCTCAAAAACGACCAAAACATCAACATCACTTTGCTCGTGAATTGCAGTATCGCGCACAAAGGAACCAAAAATACCACAACGTTGAACACCAAAACGCCGTAATTCCTGTTGATGTTGCTTCAGAAGATCAAGTACTTGAGTTTTGGTTTGAACAGGCATTTTAACTGATACCTACTTAGGCTGCGATCGCTTGACTCAAGCTTTACAAATTAGAAACCTGTTGGATAAAGTCAGCTGTTGACTAATGTAAGAACCAAATATATTAGCCACAAAGATGCATCAAGCAGATACTTATATTTCGCTGCGATGAGGTAGTGAGACAACTTCTTCTAGAAGTATTTTTTCGTCCCGGTAAGACAACTTGTAGCAAATCTCTCGGCCTGGGGCAACTGCCCAAAAATATAAGGGTTTCGCAAAAGCGCAAAGCTCATATTTAGGATGATTTGACTTGCATTTACAGTCATTTTTGCTATGTTGACCCTGTTGACAGCAATAATGATAGTCTTCAATTAATTTCTCAAACTCCCGGCTATCTTTTTTCACCTCTCCACAGATCATAATGTTGCCGGCATGAGATTTTATGACCAGATCGACTCCACGAGCTAACGCTCCAAAATCCTCTCTTCTCGCTTCTATCTGCACCTGGGATATGTCCCAACCATATTTCAAGATTAATGCTGATGCAGCTGAAAGTTGACTAATACCCTCCCGAAATAAAGCCCGTGTCCTACGACCCTTATAAGCAAAATGCCAGAATAGTTGAAAACCTTTTTGTTGCCCTTTGCTTCCACTTGCTGTCAGTAGAAGGGAACTTTGAGCATAGCCTCCTTCATCAATACTAAAGAGCTGTGCTTCTAACCCTAAGATAAAATATTTTGCTTCATCGCTGTCTAGGGCAGGATCGATACGCAAAGCAGGTTTACCATCTGCTACAGACTCATGAACCGGAAGATTGGCATACTTCTCTGCTAGATATTCTTCTAACTCGTATATCCAATTTCTCTGCATATTAATTGTGTTGAAGAATTACTGATGAGTTCTTAGAAAACTCACTTTCCAATAGTATCAAAATTCATTTGTCTGTCATTAGTAAGTCAAAAATTGTTCGTTGAAGATTTTTATTTATTCAATCTTTGTGAAACTTTGGTAAAAGAGTAATAGAAAGCATACTCTTGTCTGAAAAAATTTATGGTCAGATAGTGCAGCTCAAACTTAGAGGTGATAGTGCGATCGCCCCTCTCTCAGCCCTCTCACCACTTCTCTAGTTATATTTTCTGAGGGAAAGCTTATGTTATGGGTAAATTTCTTGGTAGGAAAGATAACCTAGGGATGTAGCCTTCAGACTGGCTGAGTCATGACCACAAACCTGACCGGGATTACGCTGCGACAAGCCGAAGAAACCGACCTCCCCCAAGTCGTTAACTTAGACCGATTAGCCTTTGCTCCCTTGCGATCGCCTGCTGAGATTGAACGCGATTGGTATGGTCAAGGGCTGAACCTACCGGGTCGCCAGCACATGCTTGCCGTGGATGACTTAACTGGGCAGGCTGTTGCGACCTATGCTCAGCTTGACCTCAGCGTCGTGCTGGAAGGGCAAGGGTTTACCACAGCGGGAGTAGCTGGGGTGGCGGTAGCTCCAGAGCGACGGGGCCAGCGAATTGCGCGGTTTATGTTGGAGCAAGGGGTACAAGAATGGCGATCGCAGCAAATACCCCTAGCCATGCTTTACCCGTTTCAGCACGGCTTCTATCGGCAATTGGGTTGGGCTTGGGTGGGGCGGCTGCACCAATATACCGTGGCAGCAAAGCATCTACCGCTGTATCCAGAGCGGTTTGGTATGGTGCCCTACGACCCGAAACACCATCAACCAGCCCTGCAAGACGCATATCAACGCTCAGCTTTGCGGCGGAATGGGTGGTTGCAACGGCAAGAGCTACAGTGGCAACCCCGCCTGAAGCCAGAACCCGGAAAAGAAATCTACTGTTATCAAGAAGCAGGTAAGCTACTCGGCTACATGATTCTGCAATATGCGGCTGCGGATTCTCTTCCCGGTACGCTCTCTGTGGTGGTGCAAGAATGGGTGGCGCTAAACGCTGATGCTTATCGGGGGATTTTAGGTTTTCTCTCAGCGTTGCGAGATCAAGTGCACACCGTAGTTTGGAACACTTACCCAGAAGACCCGTTTCCCTATTTAGTGCGGGAGCAGCACCGGGTTTTAGAGGTGAACCAAGCTCCCCGCCTCTATGGCTTTACCCATCGCTTTGGCGAGATTGGCGGTGGTTTCATGTGGCGCTTGGTGGATCTAACCACCGCTTTTCGGCTCCGTCCAGTCAAGCAGGGTTCTCCCTTTATCTTGACTTTCCAAGTCAGCGATCCAATCCTGGGCGACCAGACGATCACGGCTAACTTTACGGCAGAACGAATGCACCCCGTGGCGCAGCCTGTGCCTGCGGTCGTGAAGACTTCTGTGGAACACTTGACCGAACTATTTTGTGGCTTGCGACGGGCGACAGAAATGGTTTGGACGCGAGAAATTGAGTACGAGGGCGATCGCGCTTTGCTGCAAAAGTTGGATGCCGCTTGGCAATGCACGCCTCCCTTCTGCTGGGACTATTTCTAATCCAGCGTTATTAAGCGTCTTCTTCTGACTCGTCCACAGCATTAGTAGCTTGGAAGGCGTTCAAATTCTTGAGTTGCTGATCAACACTTTGCAGAAGCTGATTCAGAGCAGGCAAAGCGTCTAAGGGCGTACCATTCAAGCTCAAATCCGTTTGGGTGCGATCGCGAATTTCATCCAACTTGCGCTGCAATTGCTGAGCAATACCCAAAGCATCTCGGCTGAGGTTAGCTAATTGCTGCTGCTGATAAAACTTTAAGGCTGCCCCTCGTAAAACCTGTAGTGTGGCTTCTTCTCCATAGGTACCAGGCATAACCCGAAACCGTAACAGGAGACGAGACTGTTGATACAGGCGCTCGACTTCTTCCTGCCTCGGCTTCTCGACAGGAATCATGGGTAGGTTTGTCAGCCGCTTCAGTTCGTTGATCACGCCTTGGAAGACAGCAGCAGGCAAATTTTCTAAAACGGATTGCAGAACCCCATTTTGGCTCCACAGAATCCGTCCCTGATGCTGCTGTCGCTCAAAATAAAGCCGACCAATCCCACCCACCAAGACTCGCCCTAGCAGTTCATCCAGCAAATTCTTGGGCGGCAGGGCGGTGAGTACCTCAATCGAGCTAGATAAATGTTGTGGGTGCACGTCTAAGACTGGCAGCGCTGGAACAGCAGACGTTGGAGGCACCTCTGGAGGCGCAGAAATCTCTGAGGCAGGGCTCGGCTTGGTAGAATTAGCGACTGGTTTGGTAGACGCAGGTTTGCTAGGGCTAGGAGATGTGGCGGCTGGTGCCATGAACTCAGTTTCGTCTGTTTTGAGTCCAGGAATGTCTAGCCTTTCGGGGCTGTCCACCACTAGGGTTGGTTGGTTGTTGCGCTCTGACGGATCGGTGGGGCGAGGTTTGGAGGTGGAGCTAGGCGTAGAAGGTTGAGCGAGCCTAGGAGCCGCTTTCTGCGACTTCTGCTTCTGCTGATCTGCGTGGCTGAGATAAGCAGAGAGCATTTTCTGATGAGTTTCTGAGGAGATGGAGCGAGGGACTAATGAGCAGTTGATATAAGCCAAAATCCTGCGGACATAGTCTAAAGCGGCTGTATCCTCTAAATTCACCATACCTAAGTTCATGCGGCTCCCTTCTACGGATAAAGGCAGCACTTGGTGATAGAGACAAGCCTCAAAAGGGAGCAGGCTATCAATCAACTGAAACATTTGCGCGGAGTCCAGCCAAGCCATACCGTCGCTTTGAGTTGACGATAAAGAGGGATGATTACCAGGGCTGGTGTCCTGACGCCCGCCGCGATCGCCTAAGGGAGACGCCATAGAAACTCATTAAACTTGATTACCTACTATCCTAATCGGGCCAGTCATTAAAATCCCGGATTAAGCTCAGCAGATTCAACCAGATTGTGTAAAGAACTTCAGCCGTTACTGCAGTTAATTTAAGAAGCACTACGGAGTTCTTGAGCCGCGAGATAAAGCTTGCTCCATTCCCCCATGACTTGATTGGTCTTCAAGTTCAAGTCACCTGCGATCGCTTCTAGAGTGCAGCCTTCCCGAAGACGGTCCAACAGTTGGCGTTGTTCTGGAGTGAGTTTATCGACATATTGCTGCCACTGCTCCGGCGTTAACCCTAGGCTGTGTTCTTGCAGCGAAGTCTCCAGCCAATTTGCCACTAATTCTGGTTCGTTTTTCAGCGCGAAAACCCGAATCGCGTGATAGCTGATTTTCTCTCGCAACCGATAAACTTGCTTGATCGGCAGGTCTAGAGTCCGAGCGATCGCTTCTTGCGAGTGGCCTTGGAGATAAAGCTGTAGCCAACGGGCTGCATCTGGCTCTACTTTCTCCGCTAGGTATTGCTCAAACGATTGCTTCACGGCAGTTCGAGCCATCTGCTGTTCTTCCCAAGCTTGTTCGTCTTGGTACTGAGAAACGGCCTGATTGTCGAGCAAGCTGACGGGGTTTTCGGCTTCATCGGGGGTGATTTCTTCCGAAACTAGCCGCACTAAATCGCCACTGGGAACTTGAGTCATGCCACCGCGTTGAGAGCGGCGCAAGTAGTTAACAAAGCGATAGACGAGCAACGGTTGATTGCGGATGGGTCTGAGGCAGTACTCCTCGACGCTCGCTAGGAGCAAGTTATTCCGCATCCGGGAGTCTGAGGTGCATTGAGCAATCCAAGTGACTTGCTGTTGCATGTAGCCGTCACTTTGCAACAGTTCCTGAATCACTTCCTGCAACACATCGACGACAGAGCGTTGGCGATCGCGGCTGAGTGCGACCCAAGTCTTAATCTTGTTACGAATGAGAAATAAGCTACTAAGGCGCTGAATGAGCTTACGGTAAGCCCGCTCTGGCCCTACACCCAGATAGCGCTGCTGCAAAATGCGATAGCGATAATCCATTGCTTGCTGAACAATCGCGAGTTGGTCAGAAGTTAACGTGTCAAAACGCGCTAAATCCTCTCCCATCAGCCAACGGATAATACTTTCCCGATGCGCCACAGATTGCTCTGAGCAGTCTGTTTCAAGTTGCGATCGCCAGTCATTTGCCAGTTTGTCTGCCAGTCTCATTGGAGTTGCGATCCTTTTAGTCCCTACCTATAGAGTTTGTGGCCAACCCTTCCGCTTGGCCCTCACCCACATGGGTAAAAATATCGCTTACTAATACGTAAATTTACGTTACTTAAGCTCAAGTGTCGGGGCATCGTTAACTTTATGTCTGCCATTAGTGTTGGTTTACACCTCGAAACCTGTACCAGACTCCGTACCAGACAACCAGGTTTCGTGATTGCTTTGGATGACTATAGCAATCCCAAATGAGGATGACTAGCCGCAGGCAGTAGCTCCGAGAGCGGCTGATAGTAGCCTAATAGTCACTATTATCGCTGCTGTCATCAATCGAAATAACCAAACGTTCCAATGCCTCAGTAAGGTGATTCAATCGCTCCAGGGAATGGTTTTGAGTTTCAGCCAACGTCTGCACAGCATCGCTCAAAGCAAAGATTTGGTATCCCTGTTGCTGCACCTGTTGAGATTGTTGTTGTACCTGAACTGCTAAAGCATCTACACGCTCCGCCAAGCGGTCAATGGTCTCGGTGGTCACTAGTACAGCTTCACCAATTTGCTGAATAATCGATTCTAAGCGGCTTACTCTTACTTCCACGCCTCAGAGTCCTTATCATCAGATTGCAGTTTGAGCCAAAACCTAGTTTCCTAGGCCTGAGTTAGCGTTTGCACCCTAAAGTCGTAAACTCTTAGCTGTTAGTTGTCAAGGCATCACTGCTCTCTGAAGCTAGCTTTTCGGGCTGTACAGCCATATTCCAGCGTACAAAGGTATCAAGCTAGTACCGATGATTTGACTCAGCTAAGACATGAATAATCATCTGTTGTAGCATCTTCTCCGGATTAACCCGCCAGGTTTGCAAATCTACTCAATTTAATCCCTGAGCGGCCCTCACTTGATAGCCAACACAAATTGCATTAGCTCAGCATAGTGACCTGAAGGTATTTGGCTCGATAAAAGTTTTACGCAGGTCCATGATGGCTGACTCAGAAGGAAGGGGTAAGCTCAAACGAGTCGAATTTAAGTCTTGTGTTAGGTAAATCTTTTGGGTAGAGATCGCCGAGCTTCGGCTGTTTGAGGCCACCAAATTGAGGGATTCAAAATCTAGAAGATCAAGACAGGCTGGTCAAGCAGCTAACTTAGGGTTTCAACTATCAGCAATGCTGCTTACACGCGTTAGGCTGAAATTCCAAAGCAGCTTCATCGAATCTTTATAAAACCGCAGGGTTATGAACCAGGCAATGAAGATTTGGACAAGCCTTGTGGAGAGGGCTATCACTGTTAATCGAGTCCCGTCTATATATTAGTGGTGCGTACGTGCTTCTACGGTCCTATAGTGACAGGCTTGTCATGACGACGCATTCTGTATTGTCTCCGATATCTAGCCCCTTCACTGTACCGGAATCTGTCTTTCAGGTTCCTCATCCATCAACCTGCTCTGTAGCGAAACGGTTGCTTGACATTTTCGGCAGTGTAATCGGCCTATTGATTCTGGCGCTCGTGTTCGTCCCTGTGGCGATCGCGATCAAGCTAGATAGCCCTGGCCCAATTTTCTATAAGCAAAAGCGTTACGGCCTACATGGTCGACCTTTTGAGATCCGCAAATTCCGCTCTATGGTGGAAAATGCTGAAGCTCTTAAGGCGCTGATTCCCAACGAAGCCCAAGGCTTAATCTTCAAGAACCGCGAAGATCCTCGCGTCACTCAAGTCGGTCGTTTTTTGAGACGCACTAGCCTTGATGAATTTCCCCAATTCTGGAATGTGCTGAGCGGGGAAATGAGTTTGGTCGGCACTCGCCCCCCAACTGGTGACGAAGTCGTTCACTATGATGAGCACCATTGGCAGCGCTTGTGTGTCAAGCCCGGTATTACGGGAGAATGGCAAGTGAATGGTCGTTCTTCAGTCAAGGACTTCGAGAAGATTGTTGAGCTAGATTTGCGCTACCAAACCCATTGGACCCCTCTGTACGATTTGACAATCATCTTCAAAACCGTATTTGTGATTTTTGCCAAAACTGGGGCCTACTAACCCACGAACTCAGCCGCGATCGCCTCACTTTCAAGGCTGAAAAAAGACAGCATGCTCTAGTTCCACCACTCTGTCCTTAAAACGGCAGGGTGGTTTTTTGTAGCGGGGCAATGGAGCCTCAGAGTCACAAATAGCGGGCTGGAAAACAGATTGATGATGCTTTGTTGTCCTCACTTCATGCTAGCGTTAGCGCAACTACGGGAGAGTTGCTTGAACATTCACAAATGCAAATCAATGGGCTCAGACAAGAACTGACATACCGAGCGATGTCATTAGTACCGCCAGTAAAGCAAAACTCCCTAGTTGGTGATGTGAGGAAGTGCCGCAATGTTTGAACTATTAACCTTAGTTCTGCTGTGGCTGCTAGTCGGCATAATTATCTGGTACGTCCTACAGAAGCTGATTCCGAAGGAGTACTACACTTGGCTCGGTGCCTTTGTGATGGTGTTATTCATCATTCTGGCCTTCCTAACGCCAACCAGCCGAGTCGTCTCCACAGTTTGGAGCGTGTTATCGCTGCCCTTCAAGCCGCTTGGCTTATCGTTGTTGCTGCTAGCTGCTGCTGCCGCCAAGATGGATAAAGGCGGGCTGAAAAAGCCGGGGGGTACTTTGGTGATCGCTGCCCTGTTAATTTTGCTAATTTCCAGTACTCCTTTTGTGGCCTATGCACTGGCCCAAAAAACCGAGCAGGCCGCCATTCAGTTCGATCAGCAACGGCGGGAACTTTGTGACCTCCAGTGCCCGACGACGCTGACCCCTCCAGAAGGACAAACAGCAGCAGCGATCGTGGTGTTGGGATGGGGAACCACGCAGGCGAATCTACCCTATCGGCGGCAGATTCAGCTGACGGATACGGGCGATCGCATTATTTACGCTGCCCAACTGTATCAAGACCAACTACGGCTAGGGAATAGGCCTTTGGTGATCGTCAGTGCAGGCCCTAGGGGCGATTTGCAAGGCAAGCCTGAGGAAATCGTGGAAGCGAGGGACATTGAAACCTTACTGATCAATATGGGAGTGGCTAGAGACGACATTGTGGTGGAACCGACTGGCGTGGATGTGCGTACTAGCGCTGTCGCCGTAGGACGAATTTTGATGGAGCGGCGGTTGGGCGATCGCGTGATCTTAGTTTCTTCTGCCACGAATACTAGGCGAGCCGCTTTAACCTTTGCCAGGGTAGGCATTCGAGTTATTCCTCGACCCACGAATTTTTATACCTTTGAGTCGGGTGGCAGTCTCAAGCGCAGATTACGGATTGCCGACTTTGTCCCCAGCGCTGACACTCTGGTAGTCACGACTCGCGTGATTGAGGAATATTTGCTCTCGGTGTACTACTTCTTACGCGGCTGGCTCGCACCTTTGGGCATTTAGCTTGGCTCGCAGGGGAGTTGCCTGCTGCTGAGGTAATTCGTTTAGGATGATCAAAAGGTTGCTGGATTTTTGCTCATGGCTCGCTCTCAGCTACGGAAACTTGCGGCTTACTTACAACCCCACTGGAAAACTACTGTTTTAGGTGTTTTATCGCTGCTGATCGTCAATTTAGTTGGGGTCTATATCCCGCTGGTCATCCGCGACGCTGTTGACGACCTTCAAGTCACCTTCAGCTTCGACCAAGTTTTGTACTATGTAGGGCTGATTTTGGCCCTAGCGTCGGTCATGTGGGGAATTCGCATGGCCTCTCGGATTTTGCTCTTTGGCACCGGGAGGCAGGTCGAATTTGACTTGAAGCAGAAGATCTTCAATCACTTGCTAACCCTAGAGCCGTTTTACTTCTCACTCAACACTGCTGGGGATCTCATTAGCCGCGCGACAAGTGATGTAGACAATATTCGGCGGTTGGTGGGGTTTGCTGTGCTCAGTTTGGCAAATACCGTCTTTGCCTATACTTTGACCTTGCCCGTCATGCTGACGATTGACTGGAAGCTGAGCTTACTGGCGATCGCACCTTACCCATTCATGTTGATGTTGGTGCGTTTGTTTAGCGATCGCCTCCGCAATGAGCAGCTAGAGGTGCAAGAAGAACTGTCTAAAATGAGCGATCTGATTCAAGAGGACATGAGCGGCATCGCCTTGATCAAGATCTACGCTCAAGAGGAAAATGAGCGGCGAGCCTTCCGACAACTGAATCAGCAACTGCTCAAAGCCAATCTGAAGCTAGCTAGAACCCGCAATACCTTATTTCCTTTGTTGATCGGCATCGCCAGCCTCAGCATTTTGGTGCTGTTGTGGCAGGGGGCCAGAGCGATCGCCACGGGAGCGCTGAGTGTCGGTGACTTTATCGCCTTGCTCCTATATGTCGAACGCCTGATCTTCCCCACGGCACTGCTCGGCTTCACGATTACAGCCTATCAACGGGGTGAAGTCAGTATCGATCGCGTCGAGTCAATTTTGACGGTGGAACCGAAGATCAAAAACGAGCCCGATGTGGTGCCGTTAACTCTAGCAGAGGTCAAAGGTCGCCTCAGCGCCCGTGATCTCAGCTTTACCTATCCTGGCGCCGTCATACCAGCGCTGCAAAATGTCAGCTTCACAATCGAACCGGGAGAAACCGTCGCGATCGTAGGGCCAATTGGGTCAGGTAAGTCCACCTTGGCAAATGCGATCCCCCGACTGCTGGATATTGTGTCAGAGCAACTGTTTGTCGATGACTACGACATTACTCAGTTGCGCTTGCAGGATTTGCGATCTGCGATCGCGTATGTGCCCCAAGACAGCTTCCTCTTCAGCACCACAGTCAAGAACAATATCCGCTATGGCGACCCTCTAGCAGAACAGCCAGAGGTAGAGTACGCGTCCAAACAAGCTCAAATTCACCAAGAAATTCTCAATTTCCCGCACCAGTACGAAACAGTGGTAGGTGAACGAGGGATTACGTTGTCTGGTGGGCAACGCCAACGCAGCGCCCTAGGCAGAGCTTTATTGGTTGATGCGCCCATTTTGATTTTGGATGATGCCCTCTCTAGCGTAGATAACCAAACCGCCACCCAAATTCTGAAAAATTTGTCGGAAGGTACACAACGTAAAACGGTGCTGTTTATCTCTCACCAACTGGCCGCCGCCGCTACCGCCGATCGCATTTTTGTCATGGATCACGGTCACATTGTCCAAATGGGCACCCATGATCAACTGCTCAAGCAGCCTGGACTATACCAAACTCTATGGAGCCAGCATGCCTTAGAAGAAATGCTACGCTAGGAACCAAAATCTGGGGTCGCAGTTTTGTGGCAAAAACGTTTATGTCAATAAACAGTGATATGATTGCCCTACTCATGCGGTTCTAGTGAGGAACAGTCACTAGAGGTAACGGGGAAAGTTCGGTGCAAATCCGACGCTGTCCCGCAACTGTGAAGGAATTTTTTGCTCAGCTAAGTAAAAATTTCCTAGCCAGGATGCCCGCCGGTGGGAAGTTCTATAGCTCTAAAGTGCGAGGTACACCATGAGAACTGCATCCCTAACTTCTGGCTCACTTCAGCAACAGGCCGTCCGTTGGACACTTTCGGTGCCTGTGCAAGCCACCTTATTTACTTCCTTGTGTGCGTTGACGCTCTGGACGGTTTACTTCTCAAGCTATCCTGCCGCCCACAACCAAATGCACTCGCTACGCCACCATACCTTGAGTGTTAGCTGCCACTAGAATTTCGCGCTTCGTCAGAATTCTTATCTCTCAGCATCCTCAAAGGTTCTAAGTCATAATGGCAAAAATTAAACTTGTTTCGCTCCTCAGCTTATTAGGGCTGCTAGGAGCTTTAGGCTATGGTGCGGTTGGGCGATCGCAACTCCTACAGCCATCGGTGAAGCTGGCAACTGAACCATCTACCACTCAGTTACTACCCTTTGAGGCCGATGCCGCGCAGCCCCAAAATCCAGTGCAAATGACGCTACAAGCGCTGGATGCAACCGGGAAGCCACTGCAAAATGCCAACATTCATGTCAAACTGCTAACCCCGCCTACGAATCCTTGGTTGCCCACCGACTTTCCCATCGTTGAGGGCACCAAGCTACTGGATTTGGCGGCGATCGCCGCTAACGGTCAACTGCAATTTCAGCAAATGCTCCCGATTCGCGGTGACTACCAACTCCAAGTCGAAGTTATACCAACCGTTGCTAATGCCTTTGCACCTTTCCAGCAAACCTTAACTTTGTCCGTCGCCGAAAATTCAATTAAATATCGCAACTTCGCCATCCTAGCCGTGATTTTGGTGGCAGTAGGTTTCGGCGGCGGTTGGGTGATTGGTGGCAAGCAAGAGTTGCAACCTGGAGAAATTGCCCCTCAGCGAGTTCGGCTGTTGCTGAGCGGAGCCATTGTGGTCGCGATCGCTGCTCTGCTAGTCGTCAATATTAGTGCTGAACTGTCTCACTCCCATGAGCACTCTCACGAACATGAGCATAGAGATAAGGCGATCGCCGCTTTGCCGTCTAGTGCGAACACGCAAGGCTTGGAGGTGAAGCTGTTAGGGCATCACCATGCCATGGTAGGCGAACCTGCTGAGTTGGCTGTACAGGCGATCGATGTGAAAACGGGTCAACCAGCAACTGATGTGGTGTTTGACATCAAAGCCAAATCTTTAGAAGCAGGCTGGGTTGCATTTACTCACCAAGCAACACCCAATAACCAAGGTGAATTTGCTTGGCAACAACAGTTTTTTGATGGCGCACCCCATCAAGTGGAAGTTGAAGTCACACCCAAACCCGGTGCGGCTCGTCAGTTTTCATCCTTCAAAGTGGCTCAAGAGATTGAAGTTGAGGGCGTAGAGCCACCGTTGCGATCGCGCCTCCTTTCCCTTGGCTACTTTATCAGCATTTTGCTGGTCGGCTTAGGACTGGGCTTATGGATACAACAACGGCGACAACCACGATCGCTCCTTGACAGCAAGGCGTTAAATTAGACATAATGGCAAATTGTCTGTCTATTCCTGCTCGGACCAGGTGAAGGCATCACAAAAAGCTGGCATGCTGATTGTGCAAAGCATTTCATAAAGAGCATTAGCCAGCTACCTGTACGGCAACTGTTAGGAGAATTTCATGGCTTACGCAATTATTGAGACGGGTGGTAAGCAACTGCGGGTAGAACCCGGTCGCTTTTATGATGTAGAGCGGATTGCGGGTGATGTCGATGCCGCTGTCACCATTGACAAAGTGCTATTTGTGCAAAACGACGGTGAAATTTCTGTTGGTCAGCCTTTAGTAGCAGGGGCAGCAGTTCAAGGTACCATCCTGCGCCAACTGCGAGGCCGTAAAATCATCGTGTACAAGATGCAGCCTAAGAAAAAAACCCGTAAGAAGCAGGGTCACCGTCAAGAATTAACCCGCTTGATGATCAACTCCATCAACCTGAATGGCACCGAGTTGGGTGCGGGCGAAGGCTAAGATCAAGTCAGGCAGCGTTGTCAACTTGCAAAACTTGTAGAGATCTCTGAGGGAACAATGGCTCATAAGAAAGGTACAGGTAGTACTCGTAACGGTCGCGACTCAAATGCTCAGCGCCTCGGCGTCAAGCGCTTCGGCGGTCAAGTGGTTCGTGCTGGCAACATCCTAGTGCGTCAACGTGGCACCAAGTTCCACCCTGGTAGCAACGTCGGTCGTGGCAGCGATGACACTCTCTTCGCTCTCGTTGATGGTGTTGTCACCTTCGAAAGAAAAGGTAAGAGCGGCAAGAAAGTCAGCGTTTATCCCGCTGCTGCTGAAGCTCCTGTTGCAGTTACTGCATAAGCTAAGGCGATCGCGATTTGCTAAATCGATTGTGGGGGCACAGCATGCTGTGCCCCTATTTTGTTTGCTTAAAATCCGGAGTTTTACAGAACGTTACTGAGTTGTGAGTGGGCAAGCAACAAGCCTTAAACTAGTAGACTGTTGAGAAATTTGAGAGTTAGCTAACCTTTCGTTACGAGGTTGCTAAGCCAGGTAGGTTTTTCTAAATTTTTACCTTTAGTAGACGCTATGTTTCCGACCCATCGCCCTCGCCGCTTGCGTGCCAATCCTCAGCTTCGTCGGATGGTACGTGAAACTATTGTCACCACCAGCGATTTGATCTACCCGCTGTTTGCCGTTCCGGGAGAGGCGATCGCTCAGGAAGTTCGCTCCATGCCAGGCGTTTACCAACTCTCCATCGACAAAATTGTGGAGGAAGCCAAGGAAGTCTATGACTTGGGCATTCCCGCAATTATTCTGTTTGGCATTCCCGCCGACAAAGACACCGACGCAACAGGGGCTTGGCATGAGTGTGGCATGGTCCAGAAAGCGGCGACTGCGGTCAAAGAAGCAGTCCCTGACCTGATCGTCATTGTTGACACCTGCCTGTGCGAGTACACCTCTCATGGTCACTGCGGCTACTTGCAAGTGGGGGATTTGAGTGGACGGGTGCTGAATGACCCTACTTTAGAGCTGCTGAAGAAAACAGCAGTTTCCCAAGCAAAAGCAGGTGCTGACATCATCGCGCCTTCTGGAATGATGGATGGCTTTGTGCAAGCGATTCGTCAGGGCTTGGATGAAGCAGGTTTCCAAGATCTGCCGATTCTTTCCTACGCCGCCAAGTACGCCTCTGCCTACTACGGCCCTTTCCGGGATGCGGCTGATTCTGCGCCTCAGTTTGGCGATCGTCGTACCTACCAGATGGACCCTGGCAATGCCCGTGAAGCCCTTAAGGAAATTGAGCTGGACATTGCCGAAGGCGCGGACATGCTGATGGTCAAGCCTGCGCTGGCCTACATGGACATCATCTGGCGCGTTAAAGAGGCAACCAACTTGCCTGTCGCAGCTTATAACGTATCCGGTGAATACTCGATGGTGAAAGCCGCAGCCCTCAACGGCTGGATCGACGAAGAAAAAGTCGTGATGGAAACCATGACCAGCTTCAAGCGTGCGGGTGCTGACCTGATCCTCACCTACCACGCTAAAGATATTGCCCGTTGGTTGGGTGCTTAACCGCTCCCCCGTCCCCTCTCCTTGTAGGAGAGGGGTGCCCTCAGACTTGCGGGTTGAATAAAGCGTCTAGAGCGATCGCTTGGGCGGCAGGCATTTGGCCGTAGGTAAAGACATAGGGTACATCAGCAGGAAGGTGGGGAATAAATTTCTCCAATGCATAAGGACTACCGTAGATCACCAATGCTTGGAGTTGATTCGTTTCCAGCAAAAATTTAAACCAATCTTGCGCTGTCTGAGTCAGCCCAGCACTGCCCCGGAACGGGTTGCCACGAATAAATAGTTGCAGCAGGGTTGGTTGGGGAGTTGTGAGTTGAGACTCAAAGGCGATCGCTGGAGTATGACTATCTACCAATTGCAAGTGATAACCCTTGTTCTGGGGTAGGGCGATCGCCGGGGTATATCGTCCTAAAAACTCACCAGCAGCTAAGGCATCGTCCACCACCACGACATTACGTAAAGTTTGGCCCTCGCTCGGTTGACTCAGACGCGACTCTTTAGGCAGGTGCATCTGCATGGAGTCCTGGAGGATGCCATTGACGGTGGCGATCGCCTCTGGCGTCGAGAGTTGCTCTAACTGAATTGGCGGTGGCGGTAAATTTTCCCAAGCGTGGGTGATGTCAGCACTTTCGGGCATCGGGGAGCAAACTTTGAACTTGGCCCGCCAAATCCGTTCTACCGACGCTTGAATGCGTTCTGGCGTAATCCGACCTGTTTCTACGGCTTCACATACCGCTTTGATGGCACCTTCGGGGTCAAGCGGCATCAACAAAATGTCTGCGCCTGCTTCCACGGCCAACACTGGCGCTTCATTCACGCCATAGCGGTTAGCGATCGCGCCCATGACTAAGGCATCGGTGACAATCAAGCCCTCGAAGCCTAAGTTTTGCCGCAGTTCTTGAGTCAGAATCCGGTGAGAAAGGGTCGCCGGAAACTGGGCATCCCACGCAGGGATTTGCAGGTGAGCACTCATTACCGCATCGACACCTGCCGCGATCGCACTCTTGAAAGGAGGCAGTTCAATCTCAGCAAAACGTTTTTCAGAATGCGTAAGAACGGGCAAATCCAGGTGCGAATCTGTAGCAGTGTCGCCATGGCCTGGAAAATGTTTAGCAGCCGTTAGAACTGGATGCTGTTGAGCACCTTGAATAAACGCCGTTGCCAGCTTCGATACCGTTTCTGGCGTTTCCCCAAATGCCCGGACGTTGATCACTGGGTTGTGGGAATTGTTGTTGACATCCACAGTTGGAGCCAACACCCAGTTAAGGCCGATCGCTAGCGCTTCTTGAGCCGTGTAAGCTCCCATCGCCTCGGCATAGTGCAAAGCTTGGGCTAAATTAGTTTGGGCGATCGCGTTGAGGGCCATCGGGGGCGGAAACCAAGTGGCACCGGAAAAGCGCTGCCCTACCCCTTCCTCAATATCAGCGGCAATTAGGAGGGGAATTTGCGCCCACTCTTGGAGTTGTTGCGATCGCAGGGCAATTTCGGCGGCACTCCCACCTAACAAAATCACGCCACCTACACCCAGATCTTGCACCCAGTGCTGCAATGTGGCAGCAGGAGGCTCCCAAACGGGATACTGAATTTGATGGTCAAACAAATACCCTGAGGCTCGGACAACAACCATCTGAGCCACTTGCTCAGCCAGGGATAAGCTCTCCCAGTTGGGCAATGGAGAAGTCACGCTAGATCCGACCAAAGGTTTTAATCCTCATCCTCATCTTCAGCTCCAACCAAATCTTGCTCCCAGTCGTCTGCGTCTTGGTCAATTTCTGCGGCTGCATCGTCAGGCTTGCGGTCTTGACTCAACTGGTTAATCAGAGAGAGAACACGGGTGCCGCGCTCAATAGAGCGATCTTCGACAAAAATCACTTCTGGGGTGCGTCGCAGCCGAACCCGCTGTCCTAGTTCGCTACGAACATAGCCTGTCGCTGACTTCAGCCCCGCCATTGTCTCCTCTCTCGCTTCATCGCTGCCATAAATGCTGACGAAGACTTTGGCATGCTGCAAATCGCCCGATACGTCTACGTCGGTGACGCTGACCATACCCGTACCCACTCGGTCATCTTTAATGCCAGAGAGGAGCATTTGGCTGACTTCTCGTTTAATTAATTCTGAAACGCGAGAGACGCGACGACTAGTAGCCATAACAAACCTGCTCTTTAACTCGAAAGCGAGACGTACATTTTACTGCGTCCGTACTCGAAACATGAGCCTCGTGTCAGGGCAGATGTTCGGTACAGACTTCTAATTTAGGCAGGGGTTGAGCAGTCAACCTCTCTCCAGAGAAATGAAGTGCTTATGCAGGGCTTAGTCCTAGCATGGCCCGGAGCGTCAGACTGAGAAAGACCAAGCCTGCGACGAAGATGCCTGTCAAGGCGATCGCGGTGGTGGGCTTCTTAAAAAGAGGGATTAAAGGTCTGACAGCATTTAGGAAGACTCCCAAACCAATACTGATGAAGTAGGTGGGGTAGCGAGATACGTTAACCAAAAAGTCTCTCATGGCTTTGATCTAGTAGCGGGTTTCAAAGTTGAAGCTTGCCCAGGTGCTAAGTCCGACTTTTATTTTAATGCCATAAGTAGTTTCTCTAGGGCTGAAGTGACAAGCTGCAAGATTTCTCTACAACGTCTAGAACGTTTAGGTTAGGGTTTTACCATCAGACCGCAGACAATTCAGCAGGAAGGCCATACACTAAGTATAAAAACTTAAGCAGCATGGATGATTTAGATACACGGGAATGGCTACTAACGAATGGATTAGGTAGCTTTGCCAGTGGAACCGTTTGTGATGCTCATACTCGCACCTATCATGGTTGGCTATTTGCCGCCCTCGATCCGCCTAGCCAACGCACGCTCCTCCTTTCTCACATTGAAGCAAGTTTGGAGATTGCGGGACAGGTCTTTGCCTTAGGCACGCATTATTGGTTAAACGATGCCATTGCTCCTCAGGGCTTTAGACTTTTGCGATCTTTTACGGTGGACCCTGTTCCAACTTGGGTTTGGGGAGACTTTCCTGGGCAACTCACCCGCCGATTGATCTTGCCCTATGGCTGGGTAAGCGATCGCGACTCCACGTCATCTCTTGCCCAGAATAATACGTCATCTTGCTTTAGACACCAAACTTTGATCCAATACAGCTATGCAGGCAGTGAGGTAGCAACACTAAGATTGCGGCCTTTGATTGGCGATCGCGATTTTCACCATCAACAACGAGCTGAACCGGAGGTCCGTTTTTCCCAAATTGTGGGGCCACAACAACTGCTGTTGCAAGCGATTCGGCCTGGTATGGTAGGCACACCGTGGCATCTACGCTGGACGCAAGGCAACTATGAACCCGATGGCCTCTGGTACTGGAACTACCACTACCCAGCAGAAACTCAACGCGGACTAGCCGACTACGAAGACCTCTACAGCCCTGGGTATTTGACTGCGGTTCTGCAACCCGGTGATCAGTTAACTCTAGAGGCTAGCGTCGGTTGGCCAGAATCAGAGCTGCCTTTGCTCAATCACTCCTTGTTCACAGTAGCCATTCAAGCCGAGCAACAGCGATTGGCCCACGACTTTGCTGCGGTTCTACCTGCGTCTGCTCGAGCTCTAACCTGCACTCCCCCAGAAAAACCGCCTGAGTTAAAACCTAGCGATGCGAGTCATTTATGGCATCAATTACTCCGGGCAGGCGACCAATTTTTGGTGTATCGCGCTTCGATTACAGGCCCAACTGTGATTGCTGGATATCCCTGGTTTAACGATTGGGGACGGGACACGCTGATTGCCCTACCAGGGTTAGCCTTGGCAACGCAACGTTTTGACTTAGCCAAAGGCTTATTGCAAACTTTTGGGCACTATTGCCACTTGGGTCTGATTCCGAACGCCTTTCCCGACGTGGGTGTGCAGCCTTCCTACAACAGCATTGATGCTGCTTTGTGGTGGATTGAAATTCTTGGTCTTTATCTGGAAGCAACCGCAGACTGGGAATTCTTGGCGCAACAATACCCAGTGGTGCAAAAAATCTACAAAGCTTTTATTGCAGGTACACTCTACAACATCCGGGTGGATGCCGCGGATGGCCTCGTCACCTGGGATGCTCCCGGCGTGGCCCTCACCTGGATGGATGCGGTAGTTGAGGGTAAGCCGATTACGCCTCGGCGGGGCAAGCCGATAGAAATCAATGCTTTGTGGTACTCAGCTCTGCGCTGGGCGAGCCAGTGGGCTGAACGCTTAGATAAAGAGGCTGTTACTAATCCTGAGACGTTGGTTAACCAAGCTCGACGCTACCGCCAACATGCCGATCAGGTCCAAGCGTCGCTGCAGCAGTTTTGGAATCGCGAGCAGCAATACTTTTACGACACCATTGAACCGGACGATCGCCCAGACCCCAAAATCCGTCCCAATGCAGTTCTGGCGTTGTCTCTGCACCACTGCGGCTTTCCAGCAGAACAAGCGCGTCAGGTGTTGCAAGTGGCTCGCGATCGCCTACTCACTCCCTATGGCTTACGCAGCCTCGACCCTGCTGATCCTGACTACGTGGGGTACTATCTGGGTCAACCAGGAGGTGTGGCACCCCAACCGATTCGTGATTGTGCTTACCATCAAGGCACCGTTTGGAGCTGGTTAATTGGTCCTTTTGTGCGAGCTTGGGAACGCTTCTTCGACACCCAGGACAGCGAACCCTTACCTTTTGACTGGCAACCATTGCTTGATCACCTGCAACAACAAGCTTGCCTCGGTTCGATTTCCGAAATTTTTGATGGCGATGCCCCTCACAATCCCCAAGGGGCGATCGCCCAAGCTTGGTCAGTCGCAGAAGTGATCCGCCACTGGCCAGGTCGAGAATAGCTACGCTGTTTTAGCGATCGCTGCTGGAACTTGGGACTTCAGGTAGGCCAGAAATTGGCTCAATTCGTTGTTAGTCAGCTTTGAGCGAGTCTCCTTACCTGCAAACTGCTGCTTGAGATAGTTACGGCCCTGAAGCTCAGTCCAGCCCAAACGCTTCATCTCGTGAGTAGTTTCCTGCATCAACCGCTCGCGACCCACCGGACCCTCTGCGATCGGCGTAGGCTCCCCGCTCCAACCGTTCTCCAAAGCAAACTTAGCGGCTCTGCCATCGCCTTTTCCCTGCATGTAGCGGATAAAGGATTCTTTGCCTTGCCGCCCCTTTTGCTCATCGAGGTAAGCACACAGGCCAAACTGCTCGGCTGCATCTTTGAAGGCGTTACGAAAAGCGCGCACAGGTGGTGTCCCAATGATTTTGGCTTTACCGCGATCGTTCATCTCTGGAAAGGTTTTGTCGTCGCCAATGCCAGTGCGCGTGACCCCACAGATAGTAAGTTCGCAGCGAATCACGGTATAGTCGCCTGTCGTAATCGGGTCGCTATATTGGCTACTCCATTCCCCAGGGCAGACCGCATTGAGCCGTTGCGTAATAATTTGGTGCGGCACAAAAAACCAACGTCCGCCTCCGGGCAAGTCTCGCTCTTTGTGCTCTTCTGGCAGAAACCACGCTTGCAGTTGCGGCAGAATTTCTTCGAGTTTCATAGGTTTGGGGTGCAATAACTAGATGCCTGAAGTCAGGCGGGAACTTGAATCAAAATCTCTACCTTCTATTGTCTCCAATAGAACGGGCGATCGCCTAGGGGAAATCACGACTCGGTGAAGATGAGCCGGAACCCATCAGAAACTTGGCTAAACTAAGCTTAGAGTTGCCACCGCTGCCATGACTTATGCGCCTAACTTGGGCACGCCAGAAGATGCACTAGAGGATGTTATATTTCCCCCCAGTGACTTGCTGAGTGATGAGCCACCCTTGGAAAGCTATTTGCATTTGCAACAACTCCTGCTGCTGTTAAAGTGCCTGGATTGGTGCTGGCACCAGGGAGGACTAACAGCCCGCGACGATTATTTTGCGGCAGGCAATCTCACCATTTATTACAGCCCTCGCCAGCGCAAGTCCGAGCAATTCCGGGGGCCAGATTTCTTTGTCGTGCTTGGCACAGAGCGGAAGCCTCGGAAAAGTTGGGTAGTTTGGGAAGAAGACGGCAAATATCCCAACATCATCGTGGAGCTGCTATCGCCCTCTACTGCTGATACCGACCGAGGGTTGAAAAAGCAAATTTATCAAGATATTTTTCGGACCCCAGACTATTTCTGGTTCGACCCGGAACGCCTGGAATTTGCTGGTTTTCACCTGGTAGATGGCCGCTATGAACCTCTAGAACCTAATTCTCAAGGTTTGCTCTGGAGTCAGCAATTACAGCTATTTTTGGGCATTCATAAAGCTCAGTTGCGCTTCTTTACGGCTGAAGGCCAGCTAGTACCCACGCCAGAAGAATCGGCGGAGGCGGAACGACAGCGAGCTGGACATGCGTGGCAGCGGGCTGAACAAGAACAGCAAAGAGCCGATCGCTTGGCCGAGAAATTACGAGAATTAGGCGTAGATCCTTCAGAGATTTAGCAGAGCGATCGACCAAGCATGAGCTAACTTGAGACTAAAGCATTCCAGGAGAAAATTCATGGTTGCTGAAGTTCAAGAGTTTGATGCTAAGGCCTTTGTCAAAGTACGGGCCTCTCTGGATGCAAGGGAACAAAGCTGGTTAACTTGGGCAGGATCAATTTATGCCTTTATTCCCGGAGAGAAACGGCAACGCCTATTCAAAATGGTGGGTATGAGCGTCAGCCGCTGTATACCAGCAGAGCAGGAGGGAGTCTGGGACTTTGTCTCACGAGAACTGACTTATTACCTCGACCCTCACACCAACGAGATTTTGCATCAATGGCACAATCCTTGGACGGGTGAAACATTGCCTGTAATGCATGTCGCTAACAACCCGGTGCAAGGTTACTTTCAAGGTCAGTTTCCAGCCCAAGTGGATGGTGAAATTGCCACCTTCGTATTTGATTTGTTCCCAACTTATCCCAACCCTCTAGCGGGAGACGATCGGTTTCGGGACTACAGCCCTCAAGCTATCTATCAAGCGGCGGAACTGTTCAAACTTACGGTGCCTTTGGCAGAGCTGCTCAATCCTGAACTCAATTCGGTTTCTCAATTGCACCTCGGCTGGGATCGCATTGGGCCTTGGCTACCCTGGATGAAGATGGGCGATCGCCCTGGTCAGCTCATTTACAGTGCTTACGGTAGCAAGGTAGGTGGCTTGGCTGAGTTGCCACCACAGCTACAGTCAGAGATCAACACTAGAGTTCCCGCTTACCAATCAGCTCCTCAATCTCCTCAAGATGAGTCAGATGTAACTTCTTGGATCTACTTCAAACAGCACTTTGCCGACTATTTAGCAGGAGTCACCTTTCCGATTTCAGAATGAGAAACTGCACCCGGTTTAATCATCATGAAACAAGTGATTCGCCGCATTGGTTTATGGTTGGTACTCTCCCTCTTCTTCGCCTCTGTTGTCCATGCCGCTCCACTAGATACTGCGCTTGACCAAGGAAGGGTAACAGAGGCAGTCCCTCTAATTGAACAAACTTGGGAAAAGCAATACGAAGATTACTTTCGCGTCAATTTTCCAGACCCAACTATTACGGCGGCAGATGTAGCCAAAACCCTGAGTCAACTAGCAACGCAAACAGGCCAAAAGCCAGCTCTGATCTATGTTGTGCCCAGAGCCAAACAACTAGAACTGGTGCTCATTAGCCCTGGTCAACCCCCAGTGCAAAAACGCGTTGCAGCGGCTCCTGCTTCGGTGTTGTTGCCTAAGGTCAAGCAGTTTAGCCTAGCGATCACCGACCCCCGCCTCAAGCCTAGCAATCAGTACTTGCCAGCCGCACAGCAACTCTATGAATGGATGCTCTCGCCGTTAGAAGCAGAGTTGGCTGCTCAAAAAATCGACACGCTGATCTTTTGCTTAGGGGTAGGGCTGCGCACATTACCCTTGTCAGCGCTACATGATGGGCAGCAGTTTCTAGCCGAGAAGTACAGTCTGTCTCGGATTCCTGCTTTTACTTTGACGGATACTCTCTACAGCGATATCCGTAGGGCACCTGTTTTAGCGATGGGCGCTTCTAGCTTTAAGGAGCATATCCCTTTGCCAAGCGTTCCCGTAGAGTTATTCTTGGTGGCTCGCAATACTAAATCTCGGCGATTTTTTCTCAATCAAGACTTCACTTTGGCGAATTTGCAGCGCCAACGCACCAGTCAAGCTTTCAAAATTATTCACTTGGCGACTCACGCTGACTTTCAACCAGGATCTCCTCGCCATTCCTATATCCAGTTGTGGGATGACAAGTTGCAGCTGAACGAAATGCAGCAGTTGCGTTGGCAAAATCCATCAGTGGAGTTGTTGGTGCTGAGCGCTTGCAAAACGGCAATTGGCGATCGCAATGCGGAGTTGGGGTTTGCGGGGTTGGCAGTGCAGGCGGGGGTAAAGTCGGCGATCGCAAGTTTGTGGTATGTCAGCGATAGGGGGACTTTAAGCTTGATGAGTGAGTTTTATCGCCAACTACAAACGGCTCCAATTAAGGCGGAGGCTTTGCGACAGGTGCAAATTTCGCTATTGCGGAAGCAGGTGCGGATTGAAAACGGGCAGTTGCGGAGTTCTAGGGGACCGTTTTCGCTGCCTCCAGAACTGGCAGGGCAGAATGAGGATCTCTCGCATCCTTACTATTGGGCGGCGTTTACGGTGGTGGGGAGTCCTTGGTAGGTTGGGGGTGTTTGGGGTATAGCGAAGTCTGTTGAATTCGAGCCTATGGGGGCACTCGCCCCCAAACCCCCACTGAGGGACGGTTGCGTCCCCCAGGCCCCCTCCAAACGAAGCTGATGGTTGGGTGTTTCGAGTTTGGGGCCGTTACTTTTTAGCGTCTGATTCCTCACCCTTCACTCTTCCTTTTTCATCCTTCCTACTTCATCCCTCATCCTTCCCCACCCACTAATGTCCAAAAGTAACCATCAGGAGCAGTAAAGGAGAAGCTGGGTTCACCAAATTCGTTGGGGATGATGGCTGTGATTTGTTGAGCGGAACT
This sequence comes from Trichocoleus sp. FACHB-46, assembly GCF_014695385.1. Lineage (NCBI taxonomy): Bacteria > Bacillati > Cyanobacteriota > Cyanophyceae > Leptolyngbyales > Trichocoleusaceae > Trichocoleus > Trichocoleus sp. FACHB-46. The sequence goes on from NZ_JACJOD010000014.1 coordinate 233,492, forward strand.
GGATTGGATGCGATCGCACATTGCTTGAAGTCCTTGGACGCGGTAGGTGTAGAGGGACATGCCGAGGCTTCCGGGTTGGGCGTGGGTGTAGCGATCGCTCAGTGGGATGGATTCGGGGAAGCGGATGATATAGAGTCTACCGGAGCGGGCGGCTTGCAGGTCTGTGGCGGAGGAGCGGGGTTCGTCGAAGGCGGTGACGAGGAAGTGTTCTCCGGGTGCTAGGTCAAAGATTTGGCGTCCGGCAGGTGAGCTTTCGTAGCTGGTTTCGACATCGTCGCGGACTCGCACTAAGCCGAGCACGTCTTCGTAAAATTTGAGGCTGGTTTTGCTGTCGTCTTGAATCACCAGTCCCATGTGAGTAAACTGGCTGGTTTGGAAGCGGGCATGTTCGTGGATGGTGCCGTAGTGGGGCAGGCTGTAGCCGAATCGCTGAAACAAGACTTGGCGGGCTAGAGGTTGCAGCAGCAGCATTTCGCGCACGCCGATCGCATCGCTAGTGAAAGGCTGACTTTTGCGATCTTTGTTATAAATGACTTCCCAGTGCGGCTGGATGTAGCGGATGGGCCATCCTGCAATAGCCGCTTCTTCGGCATGGTTCCACAGAGTGAGGGCATCAGCGGTCATGGTTGTGGCCCAGCGATTGCCTTTCACCTTCATAGAATCTAAACCCAAGCCTTCATTGGTGGGATGATCCCAGTGCATTAAACGAATCAGGCCATGATCGGCGTTTTGGTGGTGCAATCGCAGCGATCGCACCGCTGAATTCACGCCGTACAATTGCTGAGCGGTTTCTGCCGTTAACTCGCCAATTTGCCCAATTTGATAGCCAAATTGCTCCCAGTACTGAATCGGGGCTAGTGGGTCCACTACACCGATACAAACTTCGTAGATGCCTGCAACAATTTGGGGTTGGCTGGAAATCATCGAAAATGCCACCAACGAAATTGAAGTGTATAGGCAGCATATTCTAATCTAGCCTGCTAGATTGGCAATGCCCGTTATCTCATCCACGCCACAAGTGGCTTTATGGTAAAAAAACTGTTTTCGCTTGGTCTATTAGTCTTTATCCCTATTTCCATTGCGGCAGAACAACTGCACTGGGGATCACTAGCTGTGTTTATCACCTCAGCGATCGCGATCGTTCCGTTAGCAATTTGGTTGAGTACAGCCACCGAGGAAGTCGCTGTCATCACTGGCCCCTCCATTGGTGGGTTATTAAACGCCGTTTTTGGCAACGCCACCGAGTTGATTATTGCCTTGGTTGCACTCCGGGCAGGTCTGATTGATATTGTGAAAGCCAGCATCACAGGAACCATCATCAGTAACCTGCTTTTGGTGATGGGCCTATCGATGTTTTTGGGTGGTTTGCGCTACAAAGAGCAAGACTTTCAACCGATTGTGGCGCGGGTCAATGGTTCATCCATGACCCTAGCAGTGACCGCACTCGTCTTACCTGCTGTTGTGCTCTACACCTCGGATGGCGTTGAACCAACGGCGATGACCAACCTTTCCCTCACCGTCGCCGCAGTTCTGATCATTGTTTACGGCTTAACTTTGTTGTTTTCTCTTAAAACCCATAGTTATCTCTATGAAGTCGGGCTATCAGATTTGGAAGAATCAACAGCTGCCCAAACTTCGCACTCCGAGGCAACTACGCACAAACCCAGCCTACCGCTCTGGATTGGAGTCCTGATCATAGCCACGCTGGGAGTCGCCTTTGAGTCAGAATTGTTTGTCGGCGTCGTCGAGGAAGCTACCGCAGGCTTAGGACTGACCCCCCTCTTTACTGGCGTTATTCTGTTGCCCCTAGTAGGTGGTGCCGCAGAATATGTGACTGCCGTTCGCGTCGCCATCAAAAACAACATGGACCTGTCCGTCTCCGTCGCCATGGGGTCCAGCCTGCTAGTCGCCCTGCTAGTCGCCCCCATCTTAGTCCTCGTCGGACAAATCATCGGCCAACCCATGGACCTCAGTTTCAACCCCTTTGAAATCGTCGCCGTCGCGATCGCTGTCGTCGTCGCCAACCTAATCAGCCTAGACGGACGCTCTAACTGGCTAGAAGGCGCACTCTTGCTCGCAACCTACACCGTGTTAGGCGCAGCTTTTTACTTCCATCCAGCGTAGGGAAGGGATGAAGGAGGAAGGATGAGGGATGAAAAGTGAAGACACAGAGAAAGGATAAGGAGCCAGAAGTTAGAAACTAAGAAGCAACAACCCCAAGTATCGAAGCACTCACACTTAGATTCGTTTGGAGGGGGTCTGGGGGACGCAACCGTCCCTCAGCGGGGGTTTGGGGGCGAGTGCCCCCAAGGCTCGGATTTAACTAAATTGATAAACTAGCGATCGCCCGCTCCACCGCCTGCAAAGCCAAATTCACCTCCGCCTCACTCACAATCAACGGTGGCACCCACCGCAGCACCTTCGGCCCCGCCGGAACCAACAACAACCCCTCCGCCATTGCCGCCTTCACAATATCGCCCGCTGTTAACGCCACCTCTGGCTGCAACACCAAGCCATTGATCAAGCCCCAACCGCGCACCTCAGCGAGCAAGGTGGGATAACGCTGAGCGATCGCCTCTAACCCAGCCCGCAATTGCTCTCCCCTAGCTTGAACATTCGCCAGCAAGTTTTCCTGCTCCAGCGTGTGGCAGACACTCAAAGACACCCCACAGACAAACGGATTGCCGCCAAAAGTGCTGGCATGATCGCCCGCTTCAAACACATCGCAGAAAGTTTTACACAGCAGCGCCCCAATCGGAATGCCACCCCCCAAACCTTTAGCAGAAGTAAAGACATCCGGTTCAATCCCCAGGTTCTCGTAGCCCCAGAGCTTGCCAGAGCGGCCCATACCGACTTGCACTTCATCCAGCATCAACAAAATACCTGTCTGGTCACAAATTTCGCGAATTCGCTGGAAGTAAGCGACATCGCCCGGATTTACGCCGCCTTCGCCTTGCAACGGCTCCAGCAGAATTGCTGCCACTCGCCGCTCTTGGCTGTCTAACTCCGCGATCGCTGCTTCTAGCGCTGCCAAATCGTTGTAAGGCACATAGTGGAACCCTGGCACCAGCGGATTAAAGTTCTTCTGGTACTTAGGCTGACCTGTAGCCGTAATCGCCGCTAAGGTGCGTCCGTGGAAACTGGCATGGGCGGTGATGATCACCGGATCGCTAATATTCAGAACCGTGTGAGCATACTTACGAGCTAGCTTGATCGCTCCTTCATTGGCTTCCGCGCCAGAGTTACAGAAAAAGGCGCGATCGGCGCAGGAATGCTCCACTAACCACTTGGCCAATTCACCTTGCTGCGGAATGTAGTAGAGATTGGAGACGTGATGGAGAGTTTGGATTTGCTGCGTTACAGCGGCCACCAAAGCGGGGTGAGCATGACCCAAGGTACAGGTGGCAATTCCAGCCACAAAGTCTAGATACTCTCGGCCTTCTGTGTCCCAAACGCGGCAACCCAATCCTCGCTCTAACGCCAAGGGAAAACGCCCGTAGGTGGTCATGACATATTCATCAAACTCAGCTGCATTAAAGGGAGCAGCTGCTGGCTCTACAGGAAGATGTGGGACTAGCGTTTCTGGGCTCACAGACTTAATCCTTGTACGAGTACTAAACTGCGAAAAACTGGTCAGACTCCTAGATTAATCGAATTTTGCGAAAACCTGTGCAGCTTCCAGGCAGAGTTTATTCAAGGTTTCTTAACGACTAAACTTTGGACTGAACTATAGGGCAACTTCAGCTTGCTCAATCAATCTTGTCGTTTGCAACTACCTCTTTCCCAAGCCATGCACTTGAGCCAACTGACTGGATTTTCTGGAAACATATCTTTATTGCTGATCACTTCCAATCAAGGGCAAGTTGCAGCCTTAGTTCCCACGCTGATTATTCTGTTGCTCGTCGCCACGGTCGTTGCCTTGTTGTCGCGACGATTTCGGATTCCCTATGTGACTGGGTTGGTATTGGCAGGACTGGCGATCGCGGAATTTTTGCCCAATCGCATCGGCCTGGATTCTTCCCTGATTCTGAATTTGTTTCTGCCAATTCTGTTGTTTGAAGCAGCGATCAACACTGATATCAGTCGTCTGCGGAGTCTGATAAAGCCGATTGTGTTGTTAGCAGGACCCGGTGTGGTGATCGCATCGGGGATCACAGCCATCATCCTGAAATTTGGTTTAGAACTCGCCTGGATTCCAGCCCTCCTGCTTGGCGTGATTCTAGCGATCACCGATACGGTTTCGGTCATTGCTGTGTTTAAGGAAGTTCCAGTTCCAGCACGGCTTTCCACCATCGTCGAAGGAGAGAGCTTATTCAACGACGGCATCGCTCTCGTTTTATTCAGCTTAATTTTGAAGGTTTATGAAACGGGCTCCGTCACTGTAGGCGAAAGTATTCAAGAACTAATCGTGGTGATTGTGGGGGGTTCTTTAGTCGGGGCGGCTTTAGGGTACTTAAGCACTGAGTTATTTGTGCGCTCAGATGACCCACTCAGCAGCATTTTGCTCACTGTAGCCGTGGCGCTCGGAGCCTTTCAGCTTTCCCAGTTGATTGCCGTCTCCGGGGTGGTAGCAGTGGTCGTGGCGGGTTTAATTCTCGGTAACTTGGGCTTGTCGCGGGGGGTGTCTGCATCTAGCCGGATCACGCTGTTGAGTTTCTGGGACTACGCGGGATTCGGAGTCAATACCTTTATCTTTTTGCTAATTGGCTTGGAAATTGATTTACCCGTGCTGTGGCGGACGCTGCCTGCGGTGTTGCTAGGAGTCCTCGCCTACCAAGTCGGGCGATCGCTCTGTGTGTACCCTTTGCTAGCAGTCGTGGGTTGGTTCGATCGTGCTGTGCCGTTACGCTGGCAACATGTGCTGTTTCTCGGCAATATCAAAGGGTCGTTGTCGATGGCCTTAGCGCTCAGCTTGCCAGCCAGCTTACCCGGGCGCGGCGAATTAATTGTGTTGGTGTTTGGGGCAGTGTTGCTGTCGTTGGTGGTGCAAGGATTGGGCTTACCTTGGGTCGTTCGGCAGTTGCAACTGTCTCAAATCTCCGATGCAGGCCAACAGGTGGAAGAGTTACAGGCGCAGCTCATTGCTGCCAAAGCAGCTCAAGACGAGCTGGATGGTTTACTCAAAACTGGAGTGTTGCCCCGCTCTATCTTTGAAGAAATGCGCTCTGGCTATCAGGTGCGCGTGGTCTCGGCAGAGAAAACTCTACGCGACTTGTTCAACCGCCGCATTGATACTGCCAATGTGGGCAATGGAGCGGCAGAAACCTTTGGCGATCGCATCAAGCTCGATGCCATCCGCAGACGCTTACTTTTGGTAGAAAAAGGCGCACTCAATGATGCGTTGCGGAAACGGGTTTTGTCTGAAGTGATCGTGCGATCGCGTTTGCGCCAGATTGATGAGCAATTATTAAAGCTAGAAGACGATTAAGAAGCTTTATCTAAGATTTTGCTTGAGGTGGTTCTACCTTAGCTTTTTGAGGGCCGAGTCAATGGCTGACTTCATTCGCCCTCAATAGCGACCACCCCTAGCAAATAACTACTTATTTCTGCACTTTAGAAGGCTCTTGACTACTAGGTGGAGTTGGCAAAATGGATTTCACCTGACCATCAGAAGGCTGAGATAATTTAGCACCAGTTTGATAAGGAATGGCAAATTCGGGTTTCATAAGTAATAAGGGTGTTTGTTATTAGATATTTCAGGTTTCATGTTAGTAGTTTGAGCCCCCAGATTTTCTCTATCTCAAGCATTGTGATGCAAGGCTAACTCCATGTAGGAGTTCCACCTCATGACATATCTCCTTCAAAAGGCTTTTGTATCAAGTGCAGCCCTGCACAAAATCAATCACCTCATGCAGGGTTCCTGGCTTAGTGACAATCAAAATGGTTGATCCGGGTTCTAACACGGTGCTGCCGTTGGGGATTTTCAGCGAGGTTTGCGGGTGGGTTTGATAGCCAATGATCAAAGATCCGGTCGGAAAGCGTTGATCTTGCGCCACTTCTGCCACACTGCGCCCGACCACATGACATTGGTTGGGAATCGCTAGCTTTAATACTTCAATCTGGCCTTGCTCAAAGTGCATGATCGATTCCACCTCTGGATATTCGATCGCATTCACCATTGTCGATACCGCTAGCTCGATCGCATTGATCACATGCGTCGCTCCAGCAATGCGGTAGGGTTCACCAAAGTCTCGATGCCGCATCCGCACCATGATTTGCGGCACCCCGTAATGCTTACCTAAAGTAGCCATTGCCAAATTCAGGGCATCATCCCGTAAGACCGCAGCCAAAGCATCGGCTTTGCGAATTCCCGCTTCCAGCAAAACTTCTGTGCTGACAGCACTGCCTTCAAAAGCCATGACTCCCACTTGCTCGCGGGCGTAGCGGCAAGCCACTGGGTCAATGTCTATCACCGCCACCGTATGTCCTAAATCCACCAATCTCTGGGCCAAGTTAAGCCCGATTAGCCCTGCTCCCCCAATCAGTACGTACATTGCTTTCCCTTGATGAAGGCCCCTTGCTTTACTTTACAAGTTGTCAACAACTCGCGGCTGTACCACGAGTCACCTGTCCTAGAGAGAGGAGCTCGCAACGTTTTTGCACCACACCCCTCGATCGCGGGTATTCTGCAAACAGAGACCCTTTAGCGTTGCTATGTGAATCCCGATAACCTCTTTAACTCTCAAGCCACCATTGAGCAAAGATATCGACGCATCAAAGCTGAATTGATCGGCGGCGCGATCGCTCTCATGGGAGTGTTTCTGATTGGCACGGTTTGGTATTGCTGGGTTGAGGGGTGGCGCTGGCTGGATGCTGCCTACATGACCGTGATCACCCTAGCGACCGTTGGCTTTATGGAAGTCCATGAGCTGGGCGATCGCGGACGGTTATTTACTATCATCTTGATTTTGATGGGAGTGGTGGCGATCGGCTATATCGTCAATCGGTTCACAGAAGCATTGATTCAAGGGTACTTTCAAGCAGGACTGCGGTTACAGCAGCGACGGCGCATCATGGAATCACTGACACAACACTATATTCTCTGTGGCTTTGGGCGAACGGGTCGTCAGATTGCCTTGGAGTTTAAGGCCGAGGGCATCCCCTTTATTGCCATTGATTCTGATCTGGCGGAGGTGCACGAAGCGCAGGAGCTAGGCTATGTGGCCATTCAAGGCGATGCCACGCTCGACGAGGTACTAACTGGGGTGGGGATTGAGCGAGCCGTTTGTTTGGTAGCAGCTTTGCCTTCCGATGCCGAGAATCTCTACACCGTGCTTTCGGCCAAAACTCTGAATCCGCAAGTCCGGGCGATCGCCAGAGCCAGCACCGAAGAAGCCCTCAAAAAGCTACAACGAGGGGGTGCAGATGCCGTCGTATCGCCTTACATCACGGGCGGTAAACGCATGGCCGCCGCTGCCCTCAGACCTCAGGTGATGGATTTTGTCGATGGTATTTTGACTGGGACAGACCGAGCATTCTACATGGAGGAGTGTTTGCTAGAGCCAGGCACTTGCCCCTATGTCGGCCAAACTCTACGCGAAGCTCGTCTGCGATCGCAAACCGGAGCCTTAGTGCTAGCGATTCGTCGGGCCGACGGTAGCTTGATTGCAGGTCCCACTGCCGACACCACCTTGATGACCGGAGATGTGCTCATTTCTATGGGAACCGCCGAGCAACTGCGCGAACTCAATCAAGTCCTGGGTCCAATTCGCCACCGCGTGCCCCGCCTCCCCAAGCACACCTAAGGTGCGGTTAAAGCATGACCACATTGAGCACAAAAGCGATCGCTGAGGCTAACTGCTTTGCCACACTGCGAGCAGAAGCGCTGGGCTGATTCGGTGGAGGAAGGTGCGGGAGCGGGAGCAGGAGTTAAAGGAGTTGAAGTGACGGGAGGGGTGCCAATCTGCATTTGCAGATTGCCCATTCGCATCTGCATGGGTTCTAGCTGCATTTGCATATCTCCCATCTGCATAGGTGGCATAGACGGCAGCGGCGACATCGGTGGCAGGGGTGATAGCGGAGAGATCGGCAGCATGGGTGGCATAGATGATGCCGCAGCAGCACCAGTATTGGTTCCAGCCACTGGTTGGAGTGGTAAAGTTTCTGCCCCTGTCAAGCTGGGTGGCGCAGTCAACAGATTGAGCCTGCCCCCTGCCAATTGCACAAAGAACTGGCCTTGAGCCGATTCAATCCGCAAGATCCAGCCAGCCGGAGTTCGGAATAAGGTGGGCGGCACCACCCAATGACCTGTGGTGAGGCTAGTCCACTGACTCTGCTGCTGACTAGAACTGGCGCTGGTCAAGGCGATCGCAGTTTGGGTTCCTACGTTCTCGACCTGGAGTTGCTCGGTACTGCTGAGATTGCCAATGTAAGCCATAGAAAGATTAAGCATGGCGATCGCGTTCATTAGCAAGTTAACGTGGAAGTTCGGAGAACGGGTATTAAGATTCCCTAGAAAAGTTTCGGGCAGGTTTCAGGAACAGCGGCGAGTGATAGAAATTGTTATTTGACTCTAAAGCGTTCTAAAGAAGATTCCGTATCAGCGGCTACAGTATCGAACTCTCTCAGCCTCTATCAAGGATGAATGACTCCAGCAAGGTGGGTGGTTTGCCGTGCGATTTGATCACTATGATCCAGAGGGTTTTTATGACGAGTTGTTTATTGCCAAAAGTAAGCCCCGTCCGGAAGCCACCCTCTTAATCGAGCGGTTTAATTCTTTCTCCGCTAGTGAAATCAAACGTCGCCAGCAATCTGCCCAGATCGCCTTGATGAAGTTGGGCGTAACGTTCAATGTCTATAGCGATGGTCAGGGCACCGAGCGCATCATGCCCTTTGACATCATTCCCCGCATTGTCTCGGCGCAGGAATGGAAAGAACTAGAACAAGGCTTAAAGCAACGCATCTACGCGCTGAACTTGTTTCTGCATGACATCTATAACGAGCAAAAAATTCTGCGGGATAGTGTGATTCCGGCAGAGCTGATTTATTCAGCCACCGGATTTCTCAAGCCTTGCCTGGGATTAAACCCGCCGGGAGGGATTTGGTGCCACATCACCGGGACTGATTTGGTACGCGATCGCGATGGTCGCTGGTATGTGCTGGAAGACAACCTCCGCTGTCCTTCTGGCGTGTCCTATGTGCTAGAAAATCGCCGCGTCATGAAGAGTACTTTCCCGCAACTCTTCAACACCATGCCGATTCAGCCCGTAGAGGACTACTCCAGTCACCTGCTAGAAACCTTGCTGAATCTAGCCCCAGAGCATCTGAGCGATCCTACCGTGGTGGTGCTGAGTCCTGGCATCTATAACTCAGCCTACTTTGAGCATTCCTTTCTGGCTCAGCAAATGGGCGTGCAACTGGTGGAAGGGCGAGATCTAGTCGTGGCGGATGGCTATCTACAAATGCGGACCACCAAAGGGTTGCAGCGCGTGGATGTAATCTACCGCCGCATTGATGATGATTTTATTGATCCCCAAGCCTTCCGCTCAGACTCGTTGCTCGGTGTTCCCGGACTGATGGAAGTGTACCGCTCTGGGCGAGTGGGGCTAGCTAATGCGCTAGGGACAGGCGTGGCTGACGATAAAGTCATCTACGCCTATGTGCCGCAGATTATCCGTTACTACTTGGGCGAAGACCCCATTCTCGCCAACGTGCCGACTTATCTGTGCTGGGAACCCCAACAACAAAGCCACGTTTTGGCTAACCTGGACAAACTAGTGGTCAAAGCTGCGAATGAGTCGGGGGGATATGGCATGTTGATTGGTTCCCAAGCCTCGGCAGCAGAGCGGGAAGCCTTTGCCGAGAAAATTAAGGCTAGCCCCCGCAATTACATCGCTCAGCCCACCCTTTGTCTCTCCCGAGTGCCTACCTTGATGGAAGAGCAAATCGAAGGTTGCCACGTCGATCTGCGCCCCTACATTCTCTACGGCAAAAACATTTATGTCAGTCCTGGCGGTTTAACCAGGGTGGCGTTGCGAAAAGGCTCTCTCGTCGTCAACTCCTCGCAGGGCGGCGGTAGCAAAGATACTTGGGTGGTCTGCAAGTAAGGAGATAAAAGTGATGCTCAGTCGAGTTGCAGATTCAATTTATTGGCTGAATCGCTATGTGGAACGAGCCGAAAATGTTGCTCGTTTTATTGAAGTGAATCTGAATTTATTGCTAGATTCTCCCCCTGGGGTAACTCAGCAATGGGAACCTCTAATCCTGACCACAGGTGATTTGCCTTTGTTTCAACAACGCTATGGTGAGGCGACCGCAGAGAATGTGATGCGGTTTCTCACCTTCGATCGCCACTATCCTAATTCCATCCTCTCTTGTCTGTCAGCAGCGCGCGAGAATGCCCGTTCTGTGCGTGAGGTGATCTCCTCCGAGATGTGGCAGCAGCTGAATGCCTTCTACTTTATGGTGAAAGAGGCGGCTGAGACAGATTCGCTGCCAGAGTGGCAGGACTTCTTTACTGAGGTAAAAATGTCTAGTCACTTATTCGCAGGCATCATGGATGCCACGATGACCCACGGCGAAGGTTGGCACTTTGGGCAGATTGGTCGCTTGTTAGAAAGAGCTGACAAAACAGCGCGGATTCTGGATGTGAAGTACTTCATCTTGCTCCCCTCCGCCAAAGATGTGGGCACCACCTTGGATGAGTTGCAATGGATGGCGTTGCTCAGATCAGCGAGCGCTTATGAAATGTACCGTAAGCGGCAGCGGCACCGAATCAACCCCACTGCCGTAGCGGAGTTTCTGATTCTCGATCGCGAATTTCCCCGGTCGATTCAGTTTTGCATCCTGCAAGCGGAGCGATCGCTGCATCGCATTACGGGCACCCCAACCGGAACCTGGAGCAATCCGACTGAGCGGGCAGTGGGACGGTTACGATCTGAACTCGGCTACCTGACGATTGACGACATCATTGAAGCAGGGTTACATGAGTTTTTAGATAAAATTCAGCGACAACTGAATGACATTGGCGAAAAAGTCTTTTCTACCTTTGTCGCCGTCAATCCGGTATAAGCATTGGCCCCTCACTCCTCCTGACTTTCCTTGCATTACCAAATCGCCCACACCACTACCTACAGCTACAGTCAGCCTGTGACGCTGGCTCCGCACTTGGTCAGGCTGCGTCCCCGCTGTGATGCCAGCCAATCCTTGCAGTCCTTCTCGCTGGTGGTTGATCCCAAACCACTGGGCATCTCGCAGATCACGGATTTAGATGGCAATGCGGTGGTTAAGCTGTGGTTCCAGCAAGAGTTGACCGATCGCTTGCAGATTCAAGTGTTGTCGCAAGTTGAAACCCTCCGCAGCAACCCTTTCGACTATTTGATGGAGGCTTGGGCGCTGAAGTTGCCGATTGATTATCCTGCCTCCCTCCATACACAGCTCAAACCCTACCTAAGCGGGCAAACGCTGCATTACTCCACCAGCCTTGATCCCGTCGCCGTGAAATTGGCCCAGGAGATCCATCAAGCGACTGGAGGAGATGCGATCGCGTTTCTCTCCGAGCTGAGTCAACGCATTCACCAAACCTGTAAACATACGATTCGAGAATTTGGCGAACCCCTAGCACCAGGGATCACCTGGGCGCAACGCTTAGGCTCCTGCCGCGATTTGACCGTGTTGTTTATGGAAGCTTGTCGGGCGATGGGGTTGGCGGCGCGGTTTGTCAGCGGCTACGAAGCGGGCGATCACCAAGCTACCGAGAGACATCTCCATGCTTGGGCAGAAGTATATCTCCCTGGAGCAGGCTGGCGTGGCTACGATCCCACCCAAGGTTTAGCCGTAGCCGATCATCATATTGCCTTGGTTGCCAGTGCAGCTCCAGCTTACGCAGCTCCCATTTCTGGGACGTTGAATCGAGCGGGTGCAGTGCAATCTAGCCTGAAATACCACCTATCGATTCAAGCCCGCACAGACTTTGGGCTATCCCAATTTGCCACGAATGCTTAACAGCTTTTAGTCGATAGGGATATCTTCGTTTGAGTCTTGCAGGGCGTGCTCCCACTCAATCTCTGGCATACATTCAAAGGCTTGACGCAAACAGGCTTCCCAATGTCTGCGAATTTGAGCTAAGTAAGGTGCGCCAATCCGGAGCCGCAGTTCATGCTTGATCCGGAAGCTATTAATTTCATACATGACCAAGCTGATCGGCGGCCCCACCGAGATATTGGATTTCATGGTGGAGTCAATCGATAGCAAGGCACATTTAGCCGCTGCTTCTAGAGGCGTCTCAAAGGTCAAGGTGCGATCGAGAATCGGCTTGCCATATTTAGTTTCGCCGATTTGCAAAAATGGGGTGTCTTTAGTGGCGTGGATGCAGTTGCCCTGACTGTAAATCATATACAGCTCTGGCTCTTGCCCTTTGATCTGTCCGCCGAGAATCACGGTACAGGTGGCATCAATGCCATCTTGCTGCAACCAAGAGCGGTCTTGCTCCTGAATTTGGCGCAGCTTTTCGCCGATGTAACGGGCAATCTCATAGAAGTTGGGCAAGGTATGAAGATTCACTTCTGCCCCAGACTGGAGGTCTTGCCGCAGCAGGGTTAAAGCGCCTTGCGTCACCGACAAATTCCCTGAGGTGCAGAGCAGCAGAATCCGCTCTCCGGGCTGAGACAGGTCAAACAGTTTTTGGTAGGTGGAGATGTAGTCAACGCCAGCATTGGTGCGCGAGTCCGCAGCCATGACCAAACCAAATTTAGTCAGGATTCCCAGACAGTAAGTCACGGTGGGTTCGGGGATGAAGAATTTTCCTTGATTGTAGAGCCAGAGCCGTTCTGGGAAAACTTTTTTTAAGATGAGCGATCGCCTTAAAAGATTGGGACAAGCGATCACCCAACGAGTTGAGCTTCAAAATCATGCAGGATAGCCAATGATTGTCAAAGAATTGGATGCTTTTGTCTCCCAAAATAAGTTTGCTAAGGCAGGGCGTACAGCCGAGGAGCAAATGGCATTCTACCTACGCCGCGCCTTTAGCGATGAGCAAAAGCTTTATGTGTTTAACGGGTTGCGTTTAGAGCAGGACAATGATGCGGCTCAAATTGACCATTTGATCCTGCACCGACATGGAGTCGTAATTATTGAAAGTAAAAGTGTTTCAGAGCAAGTCGAAGTGAATCAACATGGCGAATGGATTCGTTGGTTCAACGGCACTCCTCAAGGAATGCCATCTCCTATTCAGCAAGCTCGTAGACAAGCAGACTTTCTGAAGAAATACCTGAATGACCATGCAGATAGACTACGAGGAAAAATTTTAGGGTTACAAACTTACTTTGGTGGCATGGGCCTAGATGTTCTCGTTGCAATTTCTGACTCTGGCATGATCAAGCGCTCTGAAGGAATAACTTTAGAAGAGATTTCTAAGGCTGATCAAGTTGTAGAGCGAGTACAGGCAATCGTTGAAAAATATCGAAAAGCCAACAGCCTGTTTAGCCTCAATCTTAAAGATGCAGGCTACTGGTTCAATGACGAAGAACTGTCTAAGATAGCTGACTTCTTAGTTCAGCACCATCGGCCTTTAGGTCAACCCGTTTCTGAACCACCTTTAGTAGAAACGCCAAAGCTCAAAATTTCTCAGCTTGCTTCGCCCACTCAAGCAGCTACCTCCATACCAAAACTTCGTTTGTCGCCACAACCTAAAGAGGTCGTGGCTTCTCAGGCTCAAAGCTGCCAACATTGCCACAGCTCCCACTTGTCAGTCGAGTATGGCAAATATGGCTATTACTTGAAGTGCACTGAATGTAGCGGCAATACGTCAATTAAGGCAGTTTGCCCTGCTTGCAATGCCAAAGCAAAAATTCGCAAAAGTGGCAAACAGTTTTTCGCAGAGTGCGCTAGTTGTGAGACATCTGCGTTATTTCATACAAATCCTTGAGGCCGTTAGTCCAGCTTTAAAGCACTCGCAGGAACTTCATCCCAAGAATTGACCGTTCGCATCGTAGCAACCCAACCTGCTTTTTTTTGGGTTTCGGTGAGGTTGCTCTCAAACGACTCATGGCAATCCTTGGCGTGATCTTCACTGCAAGAAGCGATGCAAGAGTAGAGGATGCCAGAGGGATCAATTTGTTCGTTTACCCAAATTGTCATAGCGTCGTGTCTCCAAGCTTTGGGTTTACTATTCTATCTAAAAGAAATTTCTACAGGACAAGACGGTTCAGAGCAAGAAAAATCGTATCCTTTTTAACAATTTCCCAGAATTTGTAATGGCAGGTGCCAAAACTTGTTGCGCTTAACTGAGTTGAGTTATAGCAGGAGCGATCGCGGCCAAATTTGCCAGTGACTGACCCGTGACTCGACAAGTACGCCAATCGGGTAAAACATCGGCTCCCATCCGTTCATAAAACGCGATCGCTGGGGCATTCCAATCCAAAACGCTCCACTCTAGTCGACCACAATTTCGAGTGACTGCGAGTTGAGCTAGGTACGTCAGCAACGCTTTGCCAATTCCTTGACCTCGGTACTCTGGCAGCACAAACAAATCTTCCAGATAAATTCCTGGCTGAGTCAAAAAGGTGGAATAGTTGTGAAAAAACAGCGCAAACCCCACACCTTGAGCCGCCACTTCTGCCACCAGTGCTTCGGCATAAGGGCGATCGCCAAATAGATGCGACTCTAAAGTTGCTGGACTACCTACCACCTCATCAGATAGTTTCTCGTACTCCGCCAAGGCTTGAATTAAGGCAAAAATAGTCGGAACATCGGCGGCGATCGCAGGACGCACCACACAAGCAGTAGACAAGGCCATAAAGACAACAGGATAGACACGTCAAGGGCAATGCCAAACAGCCCTCGCTCTAGCCTACAATCTTCTTCCCCTTCCCTGCCAGGGAAGGCGCTAGGGGTTAGGTCTATTTCAGCCAACCTTTCAATCGTGCCGCCACTTGCGGACGACGGAGTTTGCGCATCGCTTTGCTTTGAATTTGGCGCACCCGTTCTCGTGAAAGGTTAAATAAACCACCAACTTCTTCCAGGGTGCAAGGTTCTCCGGTGGCCAAGCCATAGCGTAGAGAGATAATATCCTTCTCTCTCTGTGTCAGCACATCGGCCAACACTTCCCAGATATCTTGGCTCATCATCACTTCACTGATCTGCGCTTCTGGCGATTGGGTGTTGCCATCTTCTAGCAGATCCATCAGCTCTGTGTCTTCGCCTTTACCGACGCGATGATTGAGGGAGAGCGAGCGCCGCCGTACCTGTTGCAGCTCCCGGAGTTGCCGAGGTGAGACTTCTAAAGCTTCTGCTACTTCTTCTTCACTAGGGTTACGACCCAGTTCCCGCTTCAGATCACGGTGGACTTTTTTCAGCTTATTTAGCTTCTCCACCACATGCACCGGGAGACGAATCGTCCGAGCATCATTGGCGATCGTCCGAGTGATCCCCTGGCGAATCCACCAGTACGCATAGGTAGAAAACTTATATCCCTTATCGGGGTCAAACTTTTCAGTAGCGCGGTTCAGACCCAAAGCCCCTTCTTGAATCAGATCTAGAAAAGGCACGCCCCGATTCAAATATCGTTTGGCGATCGAGACCACCAATCGCAAGTTCGAGCGAATCATTTTGCGCTTGGCTACACGGCTCTGATAGAGACGGTGTTCGAGCTGCCGTTCTGTCAATTCCAGAGCTGCCGCTAAGTCTGCTTTGCTGGGATGACGGTCTAATTCAGTTTTGAGGCGTTCATGCAGTTCGTCGATTTCAACGAGATACTGGACTCGCCGCGCCAACTCGATTTCTTCGTTGGCTTTGAGTAGCGGGTAGCGAGCCATCTCCTTGAAGAAGGCACCTACAGCGTCATCCGATACAGTTTTGTTATAACCTGACAGCCTAGTCGCGATTTGTACCGTGGTATCTGGATCTTCCAACTCTAAGAGGCTGCTATCCCCTAAATCTAGAGCGTCGGGTGTGACTAAATCGGCTACACCTGGCTCTACTTCACCTCCAGCTAAATCAGCCTCCTCAAAAGTCGTCACACTTGTGAAATCAGGTTCTGTTTCGATTTGTAAGGTATTGGCAGGGTCAAACTCAGAAAAGCGCATATCAAAATCTAACTGGGTGTCTGGGTTAGAGAGGCTATTGGGTGGATACATATAACGAGGTAGCACTTGGCTTAGCAGTGTTCTCTTTGGGGCTAAGATTTAAGCTTTTAAGGCGGCTAAAGCGCTTCATTCACTCAGACTGAATCCAAGAACAACCATATAAGTGATATTTGATTCCAGTTTTGAAATAGGGTACGTAAATTACCAGAGACAAATTGCTCCAGTTGGAATATTAGGTACTTTGAGAATAAAGTTGGCCAAAAATAATTTTCAGCACTTTCTTCTCTAGTACGAGTGTTAAAAAGTCAACCTAGGTCTTCTGAAGCTGATGGGGAAATCAACTCGCAAACCCTTATTTCGCAGTCTCTGGAAGCACCCTGTTCTGTCAAGCGGGGTACTGATATCCGTAGTGACTAGTTAGAAAAAGTACTAGTACTCAAAAGAATATCCAGTAGGTGCGATAAAATCATTTAACTTTTTTAGTTTTAAAGTTGGATTGATCAACTTTTCTGTAACAACAGGATCTCATATTGACAAAAACATCCTTCTCTACCGTTGGGGAGAAATGCCCTATGCTCCTTAGATTGAAGTCTGAATCGCAGAAAATCTTTCTTATTTAATATTAATTTTATCTACCAGTTGATTAATACGAACTCAGCAATTAGCTTTATAGTTTTGAGCGTTAAATCTTTTGATTTGCCGCTTAAGCAAAGAATTTAGGACAAACTCAGGCTGGCTCCTTCCTTCTGGATCGAGGAAGTTAGGCGAAAATGAGACAGAGCGATTTTACGGGTCGTCTCGGGCCTTTGCAGTTGGGATGCGTTCTCGTATGTTTGATTCCAGTCTTAGTCTTGCTACTCCCCTATTGGCTGAGTCTGGGATCAATGACTCTTACCGTTTTGCCACCTTTTCCTGGGTTGAAGTTTTAGTAGACTGCCCTGGAGCCCAAGGGCTTTTCACTTATGCCTTGCCGCCTGATTTGACGGTGCAGCCGGGGGATATTCTGACAGTGCCGTTTGGGGCTCAACAAGTCGGTGCGATCGCAATTCACCTTTTAGCTCAGCTGCCTCCAGATCTACCTCCAACCCAGGTTAGAGAGGTGGAAGAGGTGGTCAGCACAGGGTTCTTTCCAGCTACCTATTGGACTCTACTGAACCAAGTTGCTGACTACTACTGCACTTCGCTGATGGCAGTGATTCGGGTAGCCCTGCCTCCTGGTTTATTAGGGCGATCGCAACGACGAGTCCGCCTGATTGAGCTAAAAGCTTTAGGTGGACTTGATCCCAGCGAATTAAGTTCAGTCGCGCAGCAAGTTTTAAGTAGGCTCCAAGCTCAAAAGCAGGGTAGCTACACTTGGCAGTATCTCCAGCAAAAAATTTCGGGTGCCGATCGGGGACTGCGAGAACTGCTGAAGCAAGGCTGGATCGAGAGTTACCTGGAACCTCCTGCCACAGTGCGTCCGAAGCTACGTCAAGCGGTTACTTTAGTGGCGGCTAGCCATCTGGAAGGCAGCCTGAGCCCACGCCAACAAGAAATTATTCAAGCCCTTCAGCGAGAAGGAGGGGATCTGTGGCTCAGTGATCTCCTCCAGCTTTGTCGGACTAGTTCTGGTACGGTGCAAACCTTAGCTAAAAAAGGTTGCATTGTTATTCAGCCGCGCGAAATTTTACGGGCTGAAGCAGGGGTAGCGATCGCGCCCGACCAACCCAAAGACCTCACCCCCGATCAAGCTCAAGCGCTTGCGACCATCACTTCACTCTCTGGCTTTGCCCAGGTATTACTGCACGGAGTGACGGGTTCTGGTAAGACCGAGGTTTATCTCCAGGCGATCGCCCCCGTCCTGCAACATGGTCAGTCAGCGTTAGTGTTGGTGCCAGAAATTGGTTTAACGCCTCAGCTCACCGATCGCTTCCGCGCTAGGTTTGGCAGCAAGGTTTGTGTTTACCACAGCGCCCTCTCGGAGGGGGAGCGGTACGATACTTGGCGGCAAATGCTTAGCGGTAGCCCCCAAGTGGTAATTGGGACGCGATCGGCGGTGTTTGCGCCATTGCCGCAGCTCGGCCTGATTATTTTAGATGAGGAACACGACTCCAGCTTTAAGCAAGACCAACCTGCTCCCTGCTACCATGCGCGCACTGTGGCTCAATGGCGAGCCGAGTTAGTCAACTGCCCTTTGATCTTAGGTTCCGCCACTCCTTCGATTGAAACTTGGGTCAGTGCCAAAGCTAAACAAGACGTTAACCCGCCCGCACCGCATTACTTGTCTTTGCCTAGTCGCGTGCGATCGCGGCCTCTGCCACCGATTGAAGTCGTTGATATGCGGCAGGAATTTCAGCAGGGGAACCGCACCATTTTCAGTCGCGCTTTGCAGGTAGCCCTAGAACGACTTCGAGAACGAGGCCAACAGGGAATTCTGTTTATCCACCGCCGAGGGCACAGCACCTTTGTTTCCTGCCGCAGTTGCGGCTATGTGGTGGATTGCCCCAACTGTGACGTCTCCTTGTCTTACCATCACACCCACGCTGAGGCGACTCAACTGCTGCGGTGCCACTACTGCAACCATACTGCTATCCATCCGCCTCAATGCCCGGAATGTAGCTCCCCTTATCTCAAATTCTTCGGCAGCGGCACCCAACGAGTCACGCAAGAACTGGCAAAGCACTTACCTGACCTGCGCTGTCTGCGGTTTGATAGCGATACCACCCGCACCAAAGGATCGCACCGAGCTTTATTAACGCAGTTTGCCCAAGGAGACGCAGATTTGTTGGTGGGCACACAGATGCTGACTAAAGGCATTGACCTGCCTCAAGTGACTCTAGTTGGCGTGATCGCAGCAGACGGCTTATTGCACCTGCCAGACTTTCGGGCCAGTGAGCGGGCTTTTCAGACTCTGACCCAAGTCGCAGGTCGCGCAGGCCGAGGCGATGAACCCGGACAAGTGATTATTCAAACCTATTCGCCAGAACATTTTGTAGTTGAGGCGGTGCAACGCCACGAATACGAGCCATTTGTCAGCGCCGAGTTACTGCAACGACAAACCTTACGATTTCCGCCTCACAATCGACTGGTACTGCTGAAATTTAGCAGTCCTGACCCACTAGCGGTCCAGAAAACAGCCAAACGCATTGCTGCGGTGCTCGCGCCTCAACAAGCAGAGTCAGGCTATGAATTACTGGGGCCAGCGCCAGCCAGTATCTTGCGGGTAGCGCGGCGGTATCGTTGGCAGGTGCTGCTGAAGTTGCCGCTGGATCGAGCAGTGGAGTTGCCCGACTGGAATGAGTTGCGATCGCTCTGCCCACCCAACGTCAGCATGACCGTTGATGTCGATCCGCTAAACTTGCTCTAAATTCAGCTCTACCAAATATTAATCAGGTGGTGACAAACCAGGCTCTACAATTTCTGTTGTAAGTTCTGGTTTGGGTGTGGATCGAGACTGGTCTAAACCTTGTTTCACCCAGCTGATGCACTCAGATTCACTAGAAAAGATTCTGGGGGCAGCGATGTTGTTGAGTCGGTTGGGGGGATAGTGATCGTAGAAATATTTACCTGCCATTTCAGAGACAATAATCAAGTTATGGCAGTAGGTATAGCGATGCTTAAAGCTCTCTAGGCTGCTTTCATACAGAGAGTTTTCGGCTAAATGCTCTTGAGCAATGCGAATAATTTCCTCTAGGTGACTAGAGTACATCTGAGCTGGATTTTCTGCTTGGTGGAATTCGCTTTTGTGTCCGACCTCCGCTAGTAGGCTATAGGAGTAGATGTAAGCTTTGTCCACCATGCCAAAGACAAATGGAATAATCAAATGACCTTTGTCAGGAACTGATTTTTCGTAGAGCAAACGGTTGAGTTCCATTGCCTATTTGGGGAGAAGCGAACCAAATACCGCACTATATACATCGCAACTGTAGCGCGGATAAGCTGAAACCAAGTTACACCTCGATCTGATTACCCTGAACCAGAACTAATCTGACAACTCATCTAAACTGAAAACAGCTCAGCTCCAAAAGATTTCAGCAATCTGTAGATGAAAATTGCGATCGCTCAACTTAATCCCACCATTGGCGATTTGACCGGGAACGCTCAGCGGATTCTGGCAGCGGCCCAACAAGCAGCAGCCCAAGGTGCACGTTTACTCCTGACCCCAGAACTCTCGTTGTGTGGCTACCCGCCTCGTGACTTGCTGTTAGATCCCAGCTTTCTAGAAGCGATGCAGCGAGTGTTGCGACAGTTAGCCCAGGATCTACCACCCGGATTAGCCGCTTTAGTGGGGACAGTGGAGTGGAATGAGCGATCGCTCGAAGAAGGTGGCAAACCGTTATTCAATAGCACCGCGCTTTTAGAGCAGCAACAGGTACGCCAGATTTTTCACAAACGACTGTTACCTACTTATGACGTGTTTGATGAGGACCGCTACTTTGAGCCAGGTCGCCAAATCAATCACTTTCACCTGGACTCCCTGCATGTGGGCGTGACTATTTGCGAAGACCTCTGGAACGATGAAGAATTTTGGGGCAAGCGCAGCTACACGACCAACCCGATCGCCGATTTAGCCCAAACAGGCGTAGCTTTCACCATTAACCTCTCTGCTTCCCCCTACAGCGTCGGCAAACGCAAAATCCGCCAAGCCATGTTGCAACATAGCGCCACTCGCTATCAGCAGCCGATTATTTATGTCAATCAAGTCGGTGGCAATGATGACTTGATTTTTGATGGCAACAGTTTTGTGCTGAATCGCCAAGGAGAGCTCATTGCCCAGGGTCAGGCATTCTCTAGTGACCTAGTGTTACTGAAGTATGACCCAGAACAGCAAGATTTAAGAGCGGTAGACGCTTCTCTTGCGGCGATCGCTCCTCACTCCAGTTCTGAAATGGCAGAAATTTGGTCCGCTCTCGTTCTAGGGGTTCAAGACTATGCCCGCAAGTGTGGCTTTTCGCAGGTGGTATTGGGTCTGAGCGGTGGCATTGACTCCTCTTTAGTAGCGGCGATCGCAGCAGAAGCATTGGGGCCAGAAAATGTTTTTGGTGTGCTGATGCCCTCACCCCATAGTTCCGAGCACTCCATTACGGATGCCTTAGATTTAGCCGAAAAACTGGGGATCAAAACTCATACACTGCCGATCGGAAATTTAATGCAGGATTACGATCAAGGATTAGCAGACTTGTTTGCTGGCACTGATCCTGGCATTGCCGAAGAAAACATCCAGTCTCGGATTCGGGGCAACTTGTTGATGGCGATCGCCAATAAATTCGGTCATCTGCTGCTCTCGACGGGCAACAAATCCGAAATGGCGGTGGGCTACTGCACCCTTTACGGCGATATGAACGGTGGATTGGCCGCGATCGCAGATGTGCCCAAAACCTGCGTTTACGCTCTCTGTGAATGGCTCAACTCTCCTTGTGAAGCTCATCAATTTTCTAGTCTCACGTCCAAAATCCAAAATCCAAAATCTGAACTAATTCCGACTCACATTCTCACCAAACCACCCAGCGCCGAACTCAAGCCAGGGCAAGTAGACCAAGATTCTTTACCGCCCTACGACATTCTCGACGACATTCTCGATCGCTTTATTCATGAGCACCAGCCTCCCGATGCGATCGTGGCGGCTGGTCATGATGCTGCCGTGGTCGATCGCGTGGTCAAAATGGTGACGCGGTCTGAGTTCAAGCGCCGCCAAGCTCCTCCGGGGATCAAGATTACCGATCGCGCTTTTGGTACTGGATGGCGGATGCCAATCGCTAGTCGCTGGGTTGCGGCTAGTACTCCAACTGCTGCATTGGCCTCTATGGCAGAAGCACCTAAGCATTAAGCCTTTCACAAAATAATCAACCACAAATTGATGACTTCGCTTAGTCTGAGACATAATTTACTAATTCGCTGGACTCAACGATCGCTCAAGTCGTACATTTCTCTTGCCTGCACTGCATCTTTACGAGCGAGTTGGGCGATCGCAGCTTTGTTAGGAAGCAATATAAATCTGTTCTGGGCTGCTCCCGGAACCGCAGGTGGGCTAGGAGGAGCTTGGTCGGAATGGTTGCCCTCAAGAGTGACTACCCAAACCGCTTGTTTGAGTAGAACCCGACAATTTTTGCTAGCTCAGCGCTTTGTGCGCGTTGCCTCAGACGGCACCCTGACTTACGGCGATGTCAACTCCAAGTTAAATATTTCGGTGTTCATGATTTGCTCCGAGTTGGGCGATCGCGTCTTAGTCCTGGTCAGCAGTCGGGATGTCAGCCAAGCAGAGCTACAAAGAATTCGCACCAACATTACCAACAGTTTTCGGGCTCAACCTTGATTGGCAGTGACAAGCAGAACCGATAATGAAAGTCGAAGCACCGTTCTTGTCCTTCCCATTTCTCTCGCCGCATCCTCTGAGCCGCAATGCAGAAATTAGTTTCTAAAGATGGCGTCTTTCTCAGACAACAGCTCACTCCCTATTTATTTCTGTTGCCAGCGCTGATTGTCTTGGCTCTAACAGTTTTTTGGCCTGCTCTACAGGCGTTTTACCTCAGTTTTACCCGCTTCGAGTACGACCTCACCCAAACTCCTCAATGGGCTGGATTCAGCAACCTAGAGCGTCTCTGGGCTGATCCGGTGTTTTGGCAAACGCTTCGCAATACAGTGCTTTACTTAGTATGCGTAGTGCCAATTTTAGTCATAGCACCTCTCGGTTTGGCAATTTTAGTCAACCAAAAGCTGCGCGGCATTCGCTGGTTTCGGGTGGCTTTCTACACGCCTGTTGTCATCTCGATGGTCGTGGCTGGGATTGCTTGGCGTTGGCTATACGCCGACAATGGCCTGCTGAATCAATTTCTCAAGGCGTTGGGGATGGCAGAAGGCATTCCTTGGTTAACCAGTCCTCGATTTGCCCTGTTTAGCGTCATGGCAGTGACGATTTGGAAAGGGCTGGGCTACTACATGGTGATTTATCTGGCGGGTCTGCAATCGATTCCGGCAGACTTGTATGAAGCCGCCGCGATCGATGGCTCCGATGGCATCAAAAAACATTGGGATATCACGGTTCCCCTAATGCAGCCCTACTTGTTTCTCGTGGCAGTGATTTCTTCAATCTCAGCAACTAAGGTCTTTGAAGAAATTTACATCATGACCCAAGGAGGACCCCGCAATAGCTCTAAAACAATTGTGTATTACCTCTACGAGCAAGCCTTTCAAGACTTAGAGATGAGCTACGCCTGCACAATTGGGCTAGTCCTGTTCTTGATCATTCTGAGCTTATCTCTTGTGCGCCTCTGGATTGGGGGCCAAGAATCAGCCGTGAGTTGAGTCGTAAGTAACGTCTGCGGTTGGTGGTGCGAGAGGCGACGAAGTCAGGTCTAATTCTGGCAGGGGAGGCCGCAGACAGAGGTAGAGCAAAGGCCCAAACAAAGGTACCAGAGCAGCTAGCCAAAAAAGCTGTGGGCTATGCAGACCCCGACGCGCCATGTCATCGTTCAACAAGGTCGAGAGCGGAAAGATCAGGCACATTAGGCAAAAATCAATGGCGATCAAGTGAACAAAAGACCTCGTTTGCCATTCCTGTACAAAGTTTCCCCAATCTCCTACTAGCAGCGCATAGGCAATCAAAGCGATCGCGCAAACCGTTAAACCAATTCCCATAGAGCGAGAATCTAACGTTCGTAGCCAGGCATCTTTAGGCCCAGAAAACTCTTGATTCGGCTGCCGCAACCCTAAGTAGGGCAGCAAACACAGCACCCCTGTCCCATTGGAGCCGAGAAAGTAAGGCCACGCCGGGATCGATTGCCTCCGACCGTCGGCAAACATCAGGCAGGCGTAGATCATGGGCCACACTCCCATGAGCCAGAAGATCACCACAAGATAAGTATTCAAGTCTGCCCAGCGGAGGGTGAGCAACTTGCGGGCGATCGCCCAAGTATCAGGTTGATCGAGCGGGGCCAAGCGGATGGTATAAACGACAAACCCCGCCCAAATCCACCACAGCAAAATCTTTCTAACCATGACCGAAAAGCGCCTGAAGCAGCGCTCAGCTCATTGATGTCCGCTCAGTCTAAAGTAGAAACGCAGCGGGCTACGTCTGCCTCAAGTCAAATCGAAAGTTAAATCAGAAGTTGAGTGGGAGGTCAAGTATGGAACTAGAGGCGACCGATGGCTATGGAGTTGTTTTAGTGACAGCCACCTCCCAAGCCGAAGCAGAGGCGATCGCAGAAACTTTGATTACAGCGAAGCTAGCAGCCTGTGTTAGTTTCACCCCTATTCACTCGATTTACACCTGGCAGGGGCAAGTCCACAAAGACCAAGAATGGCAACTTTTCATCAAAACAGATTTAGCGCAATTTGCAGCTTTGGTCGCTAAGGTTCAGGAAGTGCATTCCTACGACGTGCCAGAAATTATTGCCTTGCCGATCGTGGCAGGTTCCCCAGCCTATCTTCAGTGGTTAGGTGAGCAAGTACGCAGATAGGTTATTAATCAACTGTAGCCTGGGCCGCAGGAGCAGCGTTTTGATTACGGCCAATCTCATGTTTTGGTCAGCCGGATCGGTTGCACTGAAGCGATCGCTTTTATAACCACAGCAGGCGAATGCCAGCAAAGATTAGGGCTGACAGCACCGCTGCAATCGGAATAGTAACTAACCAGGCAAGACCAATCTCCCGCAAGGTGGCGAATTTCACGGCTTGCCAGCTTTTCACTAAACCAACGCCGACCACTCCCCCAACCAGGGCATGAGAAGTAGAGACAGGCAAACCAGCACGAGATGCCAACAGAACGGTTGCCGCGGTGGCGAGTTCAGCACAAAATCCTCCACTCGGCTGCAAAGCTGTGATGCCCTCACCAATCGTGGCAATCACCTTTTTGCCCCAAACGGCCAACCCTCCCACAATGCCTGCGCCACCTAGAATCAAAATCCAAATAGGAACACTAAAATCCTCGGTCGGGACTGTACCCGTTTGCTGGATATAAGCGATCGCAGCCAAAGGAGCGACGGCATTTCCCACATCATTAGAGCCATGAGCAAAAGCGACAAAGCAAGCACTCAACACTTGAAATTGCCCAAGTTGCCGCTCTACCGGGTTGCTAGCATCATCCTGCTGCACACGCTCAGCGAGTTGTTGCCAACTCACCCAAGTTAATCCCATCGTGGCGATCGCGCCTAGCAGCAATGGAATATCGTGCTGGGGCAGCGTCACCCCCAACTGAATCGCGAAAAACTGCTGAATGGGTTGACTCAGGGATGGCAACACAATCACCCCAAACACACTGAACAAAGCCGCACTCAACCAAGGAATCCATTCATATAAGCTCTGCATCGCATTGGGTTGATCGAGAATCCAATGCTTCACCAAACCGTAGAACGAGGCGGCGATCGCTCCACTAATCAGCGGCGTAACCACCCAGGTTAAAGAAATTAAACCAATGGCTTGCCAGTCTACCGCTTGCGACCCAACCGCAACCCAACCAAAGCCTGCTAAAGCTCCAACCACCGCATGGGAGGAAGACACAGGCAAACTTAAGCTCGTGGCGATTTGCAACCAAAGACCGCAACTCAGTAAAACTGCCACCATCCCTGCGACTAAAACTTGGGGCTGCGTCGCAAATAATTCTGGGTTTATTATCCCCGTTGCTAGAGTTCCAGCAACCTTACGCCCAAACAAAACCGCGCCTGTAAACTCCAAAATACCTGCAATCACCAGCGCTTGCCGCAGCGTGACAGCTTTTGAACCCACGGAAGTACCCATTGAATTGGCTACATCGTTGGCTCCTAGGTTCCAGGCTAAATAAAGCGCCAGTCCACTCGTTAGGGCTAGCGGTAGGAATGCTTGATGCAACATGAACTCCGAAGATCCAGGCTATATGCCAAGCATTCTACTAGCTGGACTTCGGTTTCAGCTGTCCTCGCAGCCGTTCTAAATTCAAACCCGCCACTCCTAGCGTGACTAACAGCACGCCAAACCACTGGCGGCTTTCCAGTTGGTCTTGAATAATCAACCAAGCGAGGATAGCGGTGAATGCGGGCCCTGTGGCACTAATAATCGAGGCAGGAGCGGCACCAATTAAGCGAATACCAATGTTAGTAAAGAGGTAGCCCAGCAGAGTAGCAGCGCCTAAGACTAAACAGCCTAGCATGAAACCAGGCCACATAGCTGGCTGAATCTTGACAGTCAGAGCTTGAGCCGGGAACATCAAAACGACGCTGGAGAGAACAAAAATTGTGACGAATTGAATCAGGCTGACAGGTACCGGATTTAGCATACGGGTACACAACCCAGTCAAAATTACATAGCCAGCAAAGGCAAATCCAGAGGCAGCAGCAGCAGCGCTTCCTAGCCAGAGATTACCGGTTGCGGGGCCTGTAACTTGGGGTAAGGCTAAAACACCACCAGAGCAAATCACTGCCATGACCACTAAGCGAAATACAGTGGGGCGATCGCCAAAAATCTTCCAAGCGAGCAACACGGTAATGGTGGGATAGATAAAGAAAATGGTGATTGCAGTGCCAGCCGCAATTTGAGCCAGAGCCGTGTAGATCAGCACTTGCGACAGAAACAAAAACCCCCCACTCCCCACAACATTCCTCAAAGGCCGCCGATCGGGTGCTAGCAAAAACCGTTTAATGTCACGCCACATGGGGGGATACAGCACGGGTGCCAGTAGAGCCAGTAAAGGCACAACAATCAACATCCGCATCCACAAAATTAATAACGAGTTACCCAGCCCTGGCATAATCACGCCACCGATCTGGCCTAAACCGAGGACCTCGTGAGACCTAAACAGGACTTTGACCACGACGTTATGGAAGGATAACGCCACAGATGAGAGCAACACTAAAATTAAACCCACTTGCACTTGAGAGGGGCGCTTGGCTTGGGGCTTCACCTGAGGGGAAACGGTGGGAGGCTCCTGAGCACCCTGAGCACTGGGTAGCGGTGCAGTTAAGGGAGGTTCTGGTTTGGAACTCGGTCTAGGCTCGAAGGGCAGATTAATTGCTTGCGAAGATTGAGTCAGCGATCGCCCTTCTGAAGTCGCATCTAGAAACGGCGTGAAGCGATCGCCTGCTAATAGTTGAGCAGAGCTGTTTTCTCCTGCCTGGAGTTGCTCTCGTAGGCGCTGAACTAGCGCAGATAAAATGATTTCTCCTTGCTGTTCTGGGCTGTCCACTCGGTTCAGCTGTTGTGATAGCCAGCTTTGGTGGCTGTCTAGCTCCTGCTGCAAAGTTTTGAAGGTGGTGCTAAAAGCTTTCTCTAAAGGCACCAGCAGTTGGGAAATCTCATCATTGGTTGCAAGGCTGCCTTGGCTCAACGGGTTAGCGTTGGTTGCCTGTCCCCAAGGCTGACGAACTGGAGCGGTTGACTGGTTGAGTCGCTGCCTCAAAAAGATTTGCCAATGGTCCGCGATCGCCTGCGCTAGTTGCTTAGCCCAAGTCTGCTGCTGAACAAATTGCCGCTGACCTAACACCTCGTGACCGTCAGCTTTCAACTGCTGGTGTTGGTCGCGCAGTTGATTAATATCTTCGATTAAGTGAGATTTCTCGGCCTGAAGGCGGGCGATATCTTGAGCAAACTGCACAATTAAGTCTTGATGCAGGCGCTTCAGGTCCTGCGACACGGCTTTGAGCGTCTGCTCCGTCTGTGGCTCTCCTGCTTCCGCGCTTGCTAATGGGTCGCGGAGCGGTTCTGATGGAGTGTTATTCAGTTGCCCCATGAGCGTTTAACCTCTAACCTCTTGGCCATTGAGCGATCGCTATCCTTACAACTGAGTCAGCGTCTCTGTCAGTATTCCCAGTATTTTTTATAAATTAAGTCTAATTTGATCAGGAACTCCTCCGCCCGCAATCAGGCCCGCACCACCTTGAATTAGCGCCTTTGAGCTGTTTGATCGAGCCGAAAACAAGCCGAAATCCCTTGACATTATCAGATTCAGCTACTCTTTTGGCTCACTTACTAAATTTCGTGGCGTATCTACAGAAATTCTTAAGGCTCAAGCTCCCGAAGTTTAAATCTCTCACTTTCTCACTTACAGCAGTTCTCAGATGAATAGACCACAGTGAGCGAACCAGCCAAGAGCATCCTCATCAGAAATGCACTCGTTGAGCACCTTGCTTAATGCTTGGTCGAGGGCTTCGCTAGTTCGAGTTTTCGCCGAGCATAACAGTTGCTTGAGTTTCGACCAACATAACTCGATTGGGGAAAGCTCGGGGGAGTAAGGCGGCAAAAACACAACTTGGGCTCCAACAGCCTCGATCGCTTCGTGAACAACTGAGGCATGATGAACCGGTAAGTTATCCATCACAATGATTGCTCCTACCCACAGTCGAGGTGTCAGAATCTCTTGGATGTAGAACAGAAACACGTCGGTATTGACGCTGCCGACAATCGTGAAGGTGGCAATCAAACCATCGATACTCATGCCACCAATCAACGAGATATTCTTGCCTCGATGCCCCTTGCAAGACTTACTAAGGCTACCAAGCTGTGGCTTACTCAAGCAATAACTGCGGTGATCAAGTCCATTACACCAAGCCAATGTTACTTAGCTCGATGTCAGCTTGTATCTACTTAATAGGTTATTAGACAAAACTCCCCCACCTTGCGGCAGAGGAGTTCGTTTGACCTATACGGCTAACGCGAGAGTCAATCGGTGAAGATTAACCGAACTTGCTAGCAGTGGAGGCGATGAGGAAAGCGGCGTAGGTGAGGACGTAGCCAACCGTGAAGTGGACTAGACCAGTCAACCAGCCTTGAACGATGGAGAGAGCAACAGGCTTATCTTTCCAGCGAACCAAGTTAGCTAGAGGAGTACGCTCGTGCGCCCAAACCAAGGTTTCGATCAATTCTTGCCAGTAACCTCTCCAGGAGATCAAGAACATGAAACCAGTTGCCCAAACCAGGTGTCCAAAGAGGAACATCCAGCCCCAGACCGCCAGGTTGTTCATGCCATAGGGGTTGTACCCGTTAATCAACTGAGCAGAGTTCAGCCAGAGGTAATCGCGCAGCCAGCCCATGAGGTATGTAGAAGACTCATTAAACTGAGCTACGTTGCCTTGCCATACAGCCAGATGCTTCCAGTGCCAGTAGAAGGTGACCCAACCAAGGGTGTTCAGCATCCAGAAAACAGCAAGGTAGAACGACTGTTCCCATGCAGAGGTCTGGCAAGTGCCGCCTCGTCCGGGGCCGTCGCAAGGGAAGGTGAAACCGAAGTCCTTTTTATCGGGCATCAGCTTGGTACCGCGAGCATCCAACGCACCCTTGACGCAAATCAAGGTCGTAACGTGCAGACCCAGAGCGATCGCATGGTGAACTAGGAAGTCGCCAGGACCGATGGTCAAGAAGAGGGAGTTGGTGCCGCTGTTGATGGCATCGAGCCAACCAGGTAGGTAAGTAGCGCCAGCATTGGAAGCAACACTATCCGCATTTGATAGCAGGGTGTTGAAGCCATAGAGAGCCTTACCGTGGGAAGCCTGAATGAACTGAGCGAATACAGGCTCAATCAGGATTTGCTTTTCAGGAGTACCGAAAGCAACTACAACGTCGTTATGGACGTAGAGACCTAGGGTGTGGAAACCCAGGAAGAGAGATACCCAGCTCAGGTGAGAGATGATCGCTTCTTTGTGACGGAGGACGCGATCGAGCACGTTGCCTTTGTTCTGATCTGGATCGTAGTCACGAACCCAGAAGATAGCGCCGTGAGCGAACGCACCAATCATTAAGAAGCCTGCAATGTACTGGTGATGGGTGTACAGAGCTGCCTGAGTGGTAAAGTCCTTCGCCATGAAGGCGTAAGGAGGCATCGCATACATGTGCTGCGCGACCAAAGAAAGCACAGTTCCTAGCGCTGCTAAGTGAATGCCTAATTGGAAGTGCAGAGAGTTGTTGTAGGTGTCGTACAAGCCTTGGTGAGGCAAGTTACCTTGACCTTCGGTCTTAGCGCCAAAGAAGTTCTTGGCGTTCAACATGTCTTTGATGTTGTGACCAATTCCGAAGTTGGTGCGGTACTGGTGTCCCGCAATGATGAAGATCACTGCGATCGCTAGGTGGTGGTGAGCCATGTCAGTCAGCCACAAGGACTGAGTCTGAGGATGGAAGCCACCCAAGAAAGTCAGGATTGCATTACCCGAACCTTCAGCAGTACCAAACAGATGTTGAGCACTATCTGGGTTCTCTGCATAAACACCCCAGTTACCTGTGAAGAAGGGACGTAGACCTTCTGGGTGAGGCAGAGTCGTCAGGAAGTTATCCCAACCCACGTGCTGTCCGCGAGATTCGGGGATAGCAACGTGAACCAAGTGACCAGTCCAAGCCAAAGAGCTAACACCAAACAAACCAGCGAGGTGGTGGTTCAGGCGAGACTCAGCATTCTTGAACCAAGAGAGACTAGGACGGAACTTGGGTTGGAGGTGCAACCAACCTGCGAACAAGAAAACCGCAGAGAGGATGAGCAGGAATACGGAACCTTGGTAGAGGTCACCGTTAGTGCGCATCCCGATGGTGTACCACCAGTGATAAACACCAGAGTAAGCCACGTTAACCGGGCCAGAAGCGCCACCTTGAGTGAACGCATCAATCGCAGGTTGACCAAAGTGGGGGTCCCAAATCGCGTGAGCAATGGGACGGACATTCAGTGGATCTTTGATCCAGGTTTCGAAGTTACCTTGCCAGGCGACGTGGAACAGGAGGCTAGAAGTCCACAGGAAGATGATTGCCAAGTGACCGAAGTGAGAAGCAAAAATCTTTTGGTAAAGATTTTCTTCCGTCATGCCGTCATGGCTTTCAAAGTCGTGAGCCGTTGCGATCCCGTACCAAATCCGACGTGTAGTCGGGTCTTGAGCGAGGTCCTGGCTAAATTTAGGGAATTTAGTTGCCATAGTTTTAGGGAGTCCTCCTCGCCCTTATCCTATCGAAATTGATCGAGCTAGGAAGAATGCCCAGGTTGTGACAATTCCTCCCAGGAGGAAGTGAGCCACCCCTACAGCACGACCTTGAATGATGCTCAAAGCACGAGGCTGGATAGAAGGAGCCACTTTCAGTTTGTTGTGAGCCCAGACAATAGACTCAATCAGTTCTTGCCAGTAGCCGCGACCGCTGAACAGGAACATGAGACTGAATGCCCAAACGAAGTGAGCACCGAGGAACAGCAAGCCATAAGCAGACAACGCTGTACCGTACGACTGAATAACCTGAGAAGCCTGTGCCCAGAGGAAGTCACGCAACCAACCGTTGATCGTGATTGCACTTTGAGCAAAGTTGCCACCCGTGACGTGAGACACGGTTCCATCAGGATTGACAGTACCCCACACATCCGATTGCATCTTCCAGCTGAAGTGGAAAATTGCGATCGAGATGGAGTTGTACATCCAGAACAAACCTAGGAAGACGTGGTCCCAACCAGAAATTTGGCAGGTGCCGCCACGACCAGGACCGTCGCAGGGGAAACGGAAACCTAGGTTGGCTTTGTCAGGAACTAGGCGAGAGCCGCGAGCGAATAGTACGCCCTTCAGCAGGATCAAGACAGTGACGTGAATCGTGAACGCATGGATGTGGTGAACCATGAAGTCCGCCGTACCCAATGCGATTGGCATCATTGCGACCTTGCCGCCGACAGCAACCGCACCACCACCAAACGCATAGCTAGCAGGAGCCAGCGCGTTAGGAGCAGTACCACCTGGAGCTAAGGTGTGAACATTTTGAATCCACTGGGCAAAGATAGGCTGCAATTGAATTGCAGAATCCGAGAACAAATCTTGGGGACGACCCAAAGCCCGCATCGTGTCGTTGTGCACGTACAGACCGAAGCTGTGAAGGCCCAAGAAAATGCACACCCAGTTGAGGTGAGAAATGATGGCATCCCGATGACGCAGGACGCGATCTAAGAGGTTGTTTTGGTTTACGACTGGGTCGTAGTCACGCACCATGAAGATCGCAGCGTGAGCAGCTCCACCAACGATGAAGAAGCCACCAATCCACATGTGATGAGTGAAGATGGAAAGCTGTGTCGCGTAGTCCGTCGCCAGGTAGGGGTACGGAGGCATTGCGTACATGTGCTGAGCCACGATGATGCTCAAGGAACCAACCATTGCCAGGTTGATCGACAGTTGAGCGTGCCAAGAAGTGGTCAGGTTTTCATAAAGACCTTTATGGCCTTCGCCTGTAAAGGGACCTTTATGATTTTCCAGAATGGTTTTGATGCTGTGGCCAATACCCCAGTTGGTGCGGTACTGGTGACCAGCAATCAGGAATAGAACTGCGATCGCCAAATGGTGATGTGCAGTGTCAGTTAGCCATAAACCACCTGTCACTGGATTCAGACCACCTTTAAAGGTCAGGAAGTCTGCATACTCACCCCAGTTCAAGGTGAAGAAAGGAGTTAGACCCTTAGCAAAGCTGGGGAAAATCTCTGCCATTAAGTTGGAGTTCAGGATGAACTCGTGGGGCAGAGGAATCTGATCAGCTGGAACACCTGCATCTAGCAAGGCGTTGATAGGCAGTGCTACGTGGATTTGGTGACCAGCCCAAGATAGCGAGCCCAAACCGAATAGACCAGCCAAGTGGTGGTTGAGCATAGACTCAACGTTTTGGAACCACTCCAGCTTCGGAGCCCGTTTGTGGTAGTGGAACCAGCCAGCAAACAGCATCAGAGCAGCTGCTACCAGACCACCGATAGCGGTGACATATAGCTGGTAGGTATTAGTAAAGCCAGCAGCGCGCCAGATATAGAAGAAACCAGAGGTAATCTGAATACCTTGGAAACCGCCGCCTACGTCTGCATTCAAAATTTCTTGGCCAAAAATCGGCCAAACCACTTGAGCGCTAGGTTTAACGCCTAGAGGGTTAGCCAGCCAAGCTTCATAGTTTGAAAAGCGAGCGCCATGAAAATACATCCCGCTGAGCCAGATGAACACTACAGCCAGGTGGCCAAAGTGAGCACTGAAGATTTTACGGGATACGTCTTCTAAGTCACTAGTATGACTATCAAAATCGTGAGCGAGGGCATGAAGATTCCAAATCCAAGTAGTGGTTTTGGGTCCTCGAGCGAGGGTCCGGTCAAAGTGCCCTGGTTGCGCCCACTTCTGGAAAGAAGTAGGAACTGGGTCTTTGTCAACGACCACCCTTGCTTTAGCCTCTCGCTCCTGTGGACTAACTGCCATTGAGACTCTCCTCTCTTTAGACAAGGAACGAGGAATCTCCCACCCTCAGAGGTGCTGTGAATTCACCTAGAGCCCTTTTCTGAACCGTTACAGAAGCCGCATCCAAGTTTATGAGACCTGAACTAAGCTTTGTAACCCCATCTGAATTTGGGATTCAGAAAAGAATGCAATCGCTATCATTATCGTCCCGCGAGAGGTTGAAGTATGATGCGGAGTGCCTGAGGGGAGCTTCAAGGTGAATTATAGGCTTGCCTTAGGTTGGGTTTACGTAGCAGTTAACAATAATTCAAGTTGTCTAAACCATTAGTGGGTCTGAGCTTGACGTTTTGTGATGCTGAGCAAAATGTCAAGGAGATTTGCATAAGTTCACATAGCGCTAAGAAGTGTAAAAAAACGATCGCTAGTAAAGCCCACTTTTAAGTCAGGTTACTCCTACTAGACGCTGCGACACGCTCTAGCGAAATTGGCTGAAAAGCAGGCGAACTAGCTTTTTCCAAGTGACAAGACCTGGGAATATAGGTTTTAGCCTTAGAGTAATATCGTGCTGTAACTCCGCAATGACTCATACTCAACTGAGGTGCAATCGGGGAGTGAAAGCCTTTTTCGTTATAGTTCCTTAGGAACGACTTGCGTAAAGATTTTTGATGTCGGTCGCTTAGGAGTAATGCTGCGTGTTTGCGATGAATTGGCGGTGTGCTGCTAAAGGTTTCGTTTCATTCCTAGTAGCAGTCAGTTTGGTGATGGGCCTAGTAAGCTGTGGCGATCGCTCCGAAGCGCGACTTCCTAGTCCCGCCGGATCTCCTCAACTTGTAGGAAAAGCAGGCAAAGTCTCAGAAGTTTCTCCGCCGGAAGTCATTCAAACACTGCGGCAAAGCTTAGAAAAATATCAGCCTCAAGTCTCGATTCTTAGCCCTCGCCCGAGTGAAGTGCTGGAAGACAACACTGTATCGGTGCGATTCCAAGTCACAGATTTACCTCTATTCAAAGATGCTCAACTGGGTCTGGGGCCACATTTACATGTGATTTTAGACAATGAGCCTTATGAGGCTGTTTATAACGCTGAGCAACCTTTGATCTTGAAAGATGTAGCACCCGGAACTCATACGCTACGAGTCTTTGCCTCACGGCCCTGGCATGAAAGCTTTAAGAATGAGGGTGCTTACGCTCAAACCACTTTTCATGTCTTTACTAAGACCCAAGAAAATACGCCAGATTTAGAACAACCGCTGCTAACTTATAGCCGCCCCAAGGGAGAGTATGGCGCTGAGCCAATCATGCTCGACTTCTACCTCACGAATGCGCCTTTACATTTAGTAGCGCAGGAAGAAGACGATGACGACATCTCCGATTGGCGGATTCGTTGCACGATCAATGGCGAGAGCTTTATCTTCGAGCGCTGGCAACCGCTTTACCTCAAAGGTTTTCAGCCCGGTAAAAACTGGGTACAGCTAGAGTTGCTGGATGAGAAGAGTAAGCCGATTGGGAATGCCTTTAACAATACGGTGCGACTAATTACTTACGAACTCAACGGCCAAGATACTCTGTCTAAGCTGGTCCGAGGCGAAATTTCGGCAGAACAAGCGCGGGGCATTGTTGATCCAAACTATAAGTTGCAAATTCCCGCGCCTGAACCTGAGGCGATCGCGCCAGTACCCAGTAGCCCTGCCGTAGACGAGCAGCCAGTAGACGAGTTGCCGGAAGAACAACCAGAAGAGCAATTCTCTCCCACACCTTTTACAGAAACTCTGCCTGAGCCAAAGGCCAACCAATCTCCTGCTCCACCTCAAATTCAGCAACCAGAGGCTCCCAAGCCAGGTGGCTACTTCAATCGCTTCCGGAGTCCGGCTGCTCCGATTTACACCACCCCGAAGCCAAACTTCGTCCCTAGAAGTAAGCCCGAGGTGATTGAGACTCCTGCGCCTGAGACTCTCCCAGAAACTCAGCCAGAACCAGCGATCGCACCTTCTCCAGAGCCACTGGAATCTATCCCTCCTTCTATACCTGAGGAAGAAACAGAATCACCAGCAGTAACCACAGAGCCGCTAGAGACTGCAAAGCCCAAATCAGGTGGTTTCTTCAACCGCTTCCGTCGATCAGCACCTAGCCCTGTGATTCCAGTTCCTACTGATGCGCCCACTTTGCCAGACTTACTGGAAGCTCCAACTCCAGAAACTTCTAGTGACATAGAGCCAACCCCTGCTGCGACTCGTACTGCATCGCCTGAAGCTGCTGAGGAGCCCGCTAAGGTTGAAACACCTGCAACTTCCAAGCCAACTGGGTTCTTTAATCTCCGTCCGCCTGCTCCCAGCCTCGCGCCAGAGATCATCGCACCAGAGGTCACAGAAACTCCAGTCGTAGAGCCAGCAGTCCCAACTGACACGGCTGAATCTGCTCCAGTGGAGACGGAAATTCCAGCAATAGAGGCAGAGCCGCAAGCTCAACCGACTGAATCTAAACCGGGTGGCTTCTTTAATCGTTTGCGGAATTTAGTGCCTGCTCCAGCTGCGCCTCCAGCACCAGAGGCGATCGAGGCTCCAGAAATAACTCCTGGCGTAGAAGCTGCGGAACCCGCGATCGCTCCTAGCCTAGAGCCGTCTGTAGCAGAGCCTGAAGTCCCAGAGCCAACGCTGGAGTCTAAGTACGGAGACATTTTTGAGCGGCTGCACCAGGCAACTCCTGCTCCTGTGATGCCTGCGCCAATTGTGACTCCTGCCTTGCCAGAGGTTGTGGTGCCAAAGCCCAAGCCTACGCTACCGCAGCAGACAGCTCCAACGATTCGTAAACGTTCGCAGCCAGCACCGATTGCACCTGCTGCGCCCAAGGAAGTGCCTATCATTCAAGCACCAGAGCAGTCCGATCGCGTACAGCAACTGCGCGAGAAGTTTGCGGCTCCCAGCTTACCTGCAACTACTGATTCGCCCGATAGCAGTACAGAAGTTGAGGCTGGCAGTTCGGTTGACAACGTAGAATCTCTCGAAACTCCTTAAAAACTTTGGGGCTTGATTGCTAGGAGATACTCATGCCTCGCGTTAGAGCCCCAGAACTCCCACAAGACCGACCTTGGTTGAACACAGCTCATCCTTTGACGCTGCGATCGCTCCGGGGTCGGTTTGTTTTATTAGACTTTTGGACCTACGGCTGCATCAACTGTCTTCATGTTCTGCCAACTGTGAAATACCTGGAGCAGAAGTACAAAGACAGCCTCACAGTGATTGGAGTTCACTCCGCTAAATTTACCAACGAGCAAGAGCTAAACAGCATCCGTCAGGCAGTTCTGCGCTACGACGTTGAACATCCGGTGCTGGTAGACAGTGAGTTTGAAGTTTGGCAGCAGTACGCGGTTCGAGCTTGGCCCACTCTAGTCATCATTGACCCTGCTGGGTATGTGCGGCATTCTTTGACTGGGGAAGTCAGCTGCGATCGCCTAGAAGCTTTACTAGACGAGCTATTCCAAAACTCTCAAACTCAAGAAACTTTGCGCTTAAAAGAACTGAGCTTTACCCTCGAAAAGCAACAGCAAACCCTGACCAGCTCTCTTGCTTTTCCGGGCAAAGTTTTAGTTGGGCAGGTGGGGACAGAAGTTTGGTTATTTGTGGCTGACTCTGGTCACCATCGGCTAGTTATAGCGACGCTGACAGGTGAAGTGCGACATGTGATCGGGACTGGGGAACCGGGGTTAGTGGATGGCACTTTTGCAGAAGCAAAATTTTTGGGGCCTCAAGGGATGAGTCTTGACTCAGACCAGTTGATTCTCTATGTAGCCGATGCCGAAAACCATGCACTGCGTCGTGTTGACTTGAGGCAACAACGGGTAGATACGATCGCTGGCACCGGAATCCAAAACCGTTTAATTCGACCTCAGCAAGGATTGGCTTTAGAAACGCCGTTAAATTCTCCCTGGGATGTCGAAAAAGTAGGCGATCGCCTCTTCATTGCGATGGCAGGGCCACATCAAATTTGGGTCATGCGCTTATTAACTGGATTTATCGAGACATATGCAGGTAGTGGCGCAGAAGCAGGGGTCGATGGAGAGCCGACGCAGGCAGCTTTTGCTCAGCCCAGCGGTATCACTACAGATGGGCAGGAACTCTGTGTAGCTGATAGTGAAATCAGCGCCATTCGGGGCATAGGCTTAGGCCCAAACTATCAAGTTAGGACCATCTGTGGCAGCGGAGAGTTATTTAGCTTCGGTGACGTAGATGGCATAGGGGAAGCGGCGCGCCTTCAGCATTGTTTAGGCATTACCTATGCTCAAGGAAACTTGTGGGTTGCAGACACCTACAATCACAAAATTAAGCGAGTTGACCTAAGCACTCAACATTGTCAAACTTTGGTGGGCAATGGACAAGCTGGGCATCAAGATCGGCAAGGTACTGATAGCTCTTTTGCCGAACCCTCTGGTCTCAGTATTTGGGGCGATCGCCTGTATGTAGCGGATACCAACAACCATGCCATTCGCTGCGTTGCCCTGGATACCTTAAGTGTCTCGACCTTGACTTTTCCTGGCTTGTGCAGTCCAACTCTTTGTTGGCCAGACTTCACCCTCTAGTTCTTAGCTAGCTATCTGGTGTGCCAAGGACCTGTAGAATTCGGTTCACATTATCTAGCTCTCCCACAATGCGCCGCACTGGATGAGGCCATACTCGCACCAGTGTTGGTGTAGCAGAAACTTGGTCTGTCTCAGCTTGTTCGGGGTGCTTCAGAATATCAATGACCTTGAGTGTATAGGGGTGATGCAGCGAATTCTCTAAAAGTTCATGCAAGGTTTGTAGAGTTCGCTCAGTTGCCGCACTATGTCCAGATACAAACAATCGGAGCACATATCCCTGGGTGGTGCGCTTAGATGCCACAGGCGTCTCATCTAGCTCATGGAGCGATCGCGACGGTGCCGTAGCAGCACTTTCCCAACGAGAAAAGTTTTGGTCGAAACGGACAATTAATTCATGCGATTCCCACAGTTGGGGAAATTGGCGGCGATAAGCGGCCAAAACCATAGGGTCACATAAGCCATCAGCGATCGCCACAGGTTGCCAAGCTAAATGTTTGGTTTCAAATAAAGCATTGAGCAAGGCTTGATGACGTAAAACCGGCGGATAAGCTTCTGCAAACACGCGCACCTGCTTAGTTTGAGGATCAAGCCAGCGATCGATCGTGGCAGTGTAGCAAGGAACGAGAAAGTGAGGCGGTTCCGGTAAGCGCAAAATTTCTTGCAAAGCCACACATAAATGCAAATGCCAACGCTTTTGCTTGTTTGGATCGATGCAATAAATTAGATCCCCTTTAGGCGTAAATAGGGCAATGCCTTTGAATAGTTGTGGCGGTGAAGAGCGAGCTTGATTCAAGAGATGTTTATGGCTAGGAGATCATGTATAGAAGTTGTAAGGATTTAATCTAGCACTGCGCTGAACTAACCTATGGAAAAAAGCAACTACTTTCTAGGTGAAAGCAGTTGCTTGAAGTGGATGACTAATGTAACAGAAACTCACGGGTAGGGTTAGAGAAAATACTTTTACCCTAAAGCTGAGTGAGTTGGCTCTTGCTAGATACGGCCTCTCAGGGTCATAGCCATTTCGTTCGCCTTAGGTGACGCTTCTAGTGCGGTTTCCTCAGTAATCCGACCTGCTTCGTAGAGTTTGTACAGCGACTGGTTCATCGTGCACATACCGTCAAAGGTACATTTCGGAATGATCGCCTCAACTTCGTCCACTTCGCCCCGCTTAATGTAGTCACGGATGGCGTCAGTGTTGATCATGATTTCGTGAATCGCGGCCCGTTTGCCGTCGGTCGTCCGCACGAGACCCTGAGCAATGACACCGATAAGAGACTCAGCTACCTGAATCCGCATGGGGCCTTGCTCCTCTGGGTTATAGAGGTTCAGAATCCGCTCAATCGTTTTCACAGCGCTGTTGGTGTGCAAGGTACCAAACACTAAGTGACCTGTTTGCGCTGCCTTGAGTGCCGTGTTCACTGTCTCGCGATCGCGCATCTCCCCGATCAGGATGATGTCTGGATCTTCCCGCAAAGAGGCCTTTAGGGCGTTATCAAACTTGAGGGTGTTAATCCCGACTTCCCGTTGCTTGATCAGCGATCGCCGACTTTTGTGGACGAATTCAATCGGGTCCTCAATGGAGATGATGTTTTTCGGCATCTCCTTATTGATGTAGTCGATCATCGCCGCCATCGTGGTGGACTTACCGGAACCTGTTGGCCCTGTCAC
Source organism: Trichocoleus sp. FACHB-46 (assembly GCF_014695385.1). Classification (NCBI taxonomy): domain Bacteria; kingdom Bacillati; phylum Cyanobacteriota; class Cyanophyceae; order Leptolyngbyales; family Trichocoleusaceae; genus Trichocoleus; species Trichocoleus sp. FACHB-46. The sequence goes on from NZ_JACJOD010000014.1 coordinate 272,845, forward strand.
CAAGATCAAGCCTTTGTGGTAATGGCACAAATCGCGGAAGACCGGAGGTAGGCTGAGTTCCTCCATCGTCAGGATCTTCACCGGAATCAATCGCAGCACCATTGCAGGGCCGTGTAGGGAATCAAAAATATTGATCCGGATGCGGGCAAAGTCGTACTGAGAGGCACCGTCAAAATCTAGCGTGTCTTGAAAACGCCGAATTTCCTCATCAGACAAAATCTCTCGCAACCAACTCATAAAGGTGGCTTCATCTGTAACGGGGTAGTTCGTCGTGTCAATTTCTCCCCGGTTCCGGAAGCGCGGAGTTTCACCAACTCCCAAGTGAACGTCAGAAAAGCCTTTATCGTAAGCTTCCCGGACCAACTGCTCTAGGGTGGGTGCGCCAGTATTGGTTTTGCGAGCCGCATTAGGAGAACTCGGTGGCGCACCAGGACGGTGCCCCGCAGGAGATCCAGGAGGCGCTGGGGGAGGAGCCATTGGGGGCGGCGCAGGGTTTTGAGCTGCGGTAGCCGTTGGCATAGGCATCGTCTGGGGAGACATTTGCTGAGTAGCCCCTGTAGGTACAGTAGTGGCAGCAGACCGCATGGGAGGTGGAGGCGGTGGAGGTACGCGGGGACCAGGAGCAGGGGGCGGCGAGATGGGTGGGCGCTGTGATTCTGTCATATACTACTTCTCTACAAGAACGCTGAGATGCAAACAACCCGTAGAAGTCTGTCAAGCCGATGCAGATTTGACTGGGAAAGCTTCAATCTCCCGACTGCCTTAACTTCCTGGATGAAAGGCTTGACTTTTTTGTCAGGATACGCAACTACCTATCATTCCATAGAGTAACTGCAAAACTTTTCTAACGTATATACCTAAGCCAAAGATTTTGGTCGAAAGCATTTTACTGACTTCCATCTTGCTCAGGGTTCCCCCGTAACTTTGTCAAAGTATCAAAGAGATTGAAATTACTGTGTCCCATGTCTTGGGGAAGCAGCAACAGGCAGGTATAGGAGAGTCAGGTATCGGGTATAAGTGTTATGAAGTGAGGCAGGTTGGTAGAGGCGATTAGCCTAGGAAAAGCCTTTGCGTGAGTTGTTATTTACAAGCGATTCAGTTCAATGCAGCAATTTCCCATTCGAGTTTGCGTGACGTTAGGCACCCGCCCCGAAGCCATCAAAATGGCCCCCGTAATTCAACAGTTTCGGCGTTCTGAGCGTTTCGACACGCAAGTAGTTTTGACAGGTCAACATCGAGAAATGGTTGCACAAGTGATGCAACTGTTTGACTTGCAAGCCGATCAAGACTTGGCAATTATGCAACCTCAGCAAACTCTCACTGATATTACTTGCCGCAGTTTGCAAGGGCTAGAGCGTCTATTTAAGGAAATTGAGCCGCAAATTGTTTTAGTACAAGGCGATACTACTACAGCATTTGCTGCCGCTCTGGCAGCGTTCTACCAAAAAATCCCGGTGGGTCATGTGGAAGCGGGTTTGCGCACGGATGACCTCTACAACCCTTATCCCGAAGAAGCGAATCGTCGGTTGATTTCGCAGTTGACTCAGCTGCATTTTGCCCCGACGACTCTGGCTGTAGAGCATTTACAACGCTCTGGTGTGGTAGGCGAAATTCACCAAACAGGTAATACGGTGATTGATGCTTTGCTATCTGTGGCAGCGCAGCACCCTGTTTGTAATATTCCAGGCTTAAACTGGCAGCAACATCGAGTGCTGCTGGCAACAGTACACCGCCGAGAAAACTGGGGTGAGCCGTTGCAAGATATTGGTCAGGGGTTTTTAGAAATTCTCGATAAGTTCCCTGACACCGCTTTATTGCTACCGCTACACCGCAATCCGACCGTGCGAGAACCCTTGCAAGCTCTTTTAGGCAAGCATCCTAGGGCTTTTTTGACTGAACCGCTAGATTATGCTGATTTAGTGGGGGCGATCCAACGTTGCTATTTGCTACTGACAGACTCCGGCGGACTGCAAGAAGAAGCACCTAGCTTAGGTAAGCCTGTATTGGTCTTGCGCGAAACCACAGAACGGCCCGAAGCGATCGCGGCTGGCACGGCTAAGCTAGTAGGCACACAACCAGCGGACATCATCAATGCAGCGACCGACCTCTTGAGTCATCCTACTGCTTATGAAAAGATGGCAACTGCCGTTAATCCCTTTGGAGATGGACGAGCAGCTGAGCGGATTCTAAAAATTGTGACTCAGTATTTTGAATAATTCAGAATTTTGATTATTTAGGTCTGAGTAATTTAGCTCGGTGGCCTGAAAAAGCACAGCAGCAACTCAATCTTCGTCAGGTAAATCAACTTGGCGGGGGCGCTGCTGATCTAACAAACTTTGTTTAGAGGCTTTGAGCTGCTGCCATAACTTCTGAATTTCCTCATAAGCTTCTGTCGGAGAAATTTTGCCGCCTGCTTCTAAGCCACAAATAATGGAAACCCGTTGAGTAAACTCTTGCAAGTTGGCATTAAAGGCTAAATATTCGGGTGTGAACTCACCGTAATACCGCCCGGTTGGATAGAAAAACTTGTCCTTATTGGTATTGATGCCTGTATTGTCCACCACAACAATCACCCCAGCAATATAGTTCAGTACTTCACGCGCTAACCTTAGTTTGCCCAGAGGAAGCTTTTCTTTGACACTGTCTTAGTAAGCATCCCTTGACATCAATCTAGAGGTTGTCAGCCGGAAATTCAGTGAACTAGTAGGATGAGGAGTTGAAGGCCAAGCGATCGCAAATGTAAGTATTACTGAAATTTAGCTAATTTTTATTTACACAGATCGCTAGCGCTAATCTTAAAGAGTGGTTTATAGGACTATTGCTTAGCCTAATTTGACCGCTGATTAGATTTATTCCACTGTTCTATTTACGTGATCTTCATCACTTAAAAAAGCTTTGATTATTTCAATCGCTGCAATTGGCTGCTCCACGACAGATACTAATTCGGGAGCTAGACCTTTAAAGAAGGTTTGGCTAGAGGCGTTTTTATTTAACAAAATCACCTTTTTCTGAGCTTTAAGGGCTAAGGCAATTTCTGAAGCAGTTCCTGCGCCCATGCCACAGGCAACGACCACTTGGCTAGAGAGCACATTAATGTTGTTGCGGGCGCTCCCCATGCCTGTCAAGACAGGAATATCGACTGCCTCTGACATTGCTGCCCTGGCAGCGCTGGGCAAAATTCCTACCGTCAGTCCGCCTGCTTGTTTTGCACCTTGACTCGCAGCCTGCATTACGCCAGTATTGCGTCCACCCGTGAGCAGCACCCACCCTTCTGTGGCAATCAACTGACCGACTGTATAGGCATTCTGCAGGTCTATGGCAGTTGCCTCAGACCCAGGCCCCATCACTCCGATCACAACTTTGGGCATAATTTTGCTGCTAGTGGTGTGAAGGGCAATTTGAGAGATTTTAGGTGCACCTCTCTCAAATTCAAATCTTAGGATTCAATCTGAAGGCGTTCCAGTTACAGGCGCTGTCTGACTGCTTGACGAATTTCTTCTAGGCGTATTGTTCGGCCTCCTCCAGAACCGGGACATTCTGTTTGCACGCGATCGCGATGGGCACAAATCCGGGGGAGTTGACGAATCCCAAAGGCATTGGTGGGCGTTGGTACAAGTTTCACCGGATCATCAATGCCATAGCGTTTGCATAGGGTCGTGCACAGAGCGACAGCAGACTGAAACTGGGCAGGACTGATGGTGGCGCTGGTGTAAACTCCATCGAAGGCGATTCCCAGACCATCATTAATCACGTCATGGGCTCCACGTTTCCGTTCAAAGCGAGCTTCGTAAATTCTGCCACTAGGCATGATTACGTAGTGATAGCCAATATCGCTCCAGCCATTCCCGCCAACATGGCTTTGCCAAAGCTGCCGCATCCGTTGGATTTCTTGACTCTGATTGGCACTAGGTGCCAAGGTAGGACTAACAAAGGTGTGATGCATGGTAATCCGCCGAGGTTGCAGATTAGCCACATCCGAAGGAGTGGGCTTGCTTGTCCAAATGCTACGGGGCAGTACTTGTAATGCCGCGGGCTGCACTTCCAAAGTGGTTTGAGCGCGGTCTTGGTCGGAGCCAATAATTTCGATTAGGCGTTTGCCAGAACCGTGAAATAGCAAACTTGCTTGCCACTGACCTGCCTGCACCCGTGGTCGGGCCAGTTCGATCGTTTTGTCAGCTCTAAGAATTAGCTGATCCCCTTCTTGGTAAGAATCCGCAAAGCCGCGCAGAATAAAAGCTTCTTCTGCACGGACATTTTGAGGTAGTGGAGCAAAACGCAGGCGGGGCGAGATGATCGGTTTAACCGCTTCAGCTACTACTTCGATCGGCACATCTACGCTTTCATTCGCGATCGCCACTTCTAGCTGACGATTACCAGGTTGTAAAAAGACGAACTCAACTCGCCAAGCTCCGTCTGCACCTACAACTGGCCCGGAAGTTTTAATCTGGTCATCGATAGTTAAGCCGATAGCTTTACCAGCATTTTCTGGAGAGGTCGTTCCTACAATCGAGAATTTTTGCCTGACTACAACCGGATCAATGGGGGCTTGTAGAACTTTAATCATTTGGATGACACCTTGGGGCAGCGGTAAAGAAATTATGGAAGCAGAAGTGCTAGTTATTGAGTGAAGTACTAGTTTTTTTTATAAAGGATCGTATTGAGATTCAGAGCTGAATTTAGGCGGAAATGATGATTAGAGCCTAGTGAGAACTGATCTGTGCTACTCAACGGCTTATAATTCGAGTGCGACTCAAGAATTCAAGTGCAACTCAAGCAATCTAGCTCCACCGCCTTTCAAAGTGTAATTTGATTATTTGTTATAGCGATTTCTAAGATTAATTGAACTAGCTCAAACTCATCAATTAACCTTCTGGATTGTTATTCAAAGCCATAAATATAGTAAATTTCTTGCCCTCGGTAGAGACTTTTAAGGGCAAATGCTAAGAAAATAATTGATGCTACATAGTAGGTAACGATTGATGGCGGGACAGGTGCTGTTGGTAGATGATGAACCTGGTTTGCGGGAAGCAGTGCAAGCTTATTTAGAAGACAGTGGTTTTGCTGTAGATGTTGCTGGCAATGCTCAGGAGGGTTGGCAACTACTACAACAAAAGCTACCTGATCTGGTGATCTCCGATGTGATGATGCCGCAAGTAGATGGCTACCAGTTCCTGAAGCAAATGCGAGAAGATGCTCGCTTTAAGGCACTGCCAGTGGTTTTCTTAACTGCTAGAGGCATGACAAGCGATCGCATTCAGGGATATCAAGCAGGCTGTGATGCTTATTTGCCCAAACCTTTTGACCCAGATGAACTAGTCGCGATCGTGGAAAATTTGCTAGGACGTCGAACTGCTAGGGCTGGCACAGAAGATGGAGAAACTCCAGATATTGCCGATATGGCTCGCCAGATTGCTGAAATTAAAGCCCTCTTGACGCAGCGAAATGCGATCTCAGCGACTCCTGCTCCGATCCCAGTCGATTTTACACCGCGTGAACAGAGTGTGCTTGACCTAGTTGCTGAGGGATTGATGAACAAAGAAATCGCTCGCCGCCTCGACACGAGTGTGCGGAATGTAGAAAAGTACGTCAGCCGTCTATTCAGTAAAACTGGGACCAACAGCCGTACTGAACTAGTCCGGTACGCGCTTGAGCATGGCTTAACGAAATGAAAACTGTGGAATTTCAGGTTAGTAACAAAAGCTAAAAGTTAATGAGCTAAAGCTCCCATTATTTTTAACTTAGATTGATTTAGATTAAGTTTTCGTCATCTTATGTCTCAATCTGAGAAGGGCTGATATTCTCAGTAAAATTCCTTAGACGTGGAGACAACCATGAAAACTTCTAATCATCTAGGTCAATCGCTCTCGATGGGTCTACTTTTGGTCGTTAGCAGTATTGGGATTGTGGGACTAGTAGCGCTCCAAAGCGGAGCCTTAAGATAAGAAAACTTTACGCTTCTTGATTTTTACAATTCAGACTTTTCAAATTATAAAATTGCAGAAGTTACTGAGAGGTAGTCTATTAAGTCGCTATCTCCAGTGCTTCAGCAAAAGTGATTAAATATAGAATTACAAACGCTGTAGTAAGTTCAGGCCGTGGGTATCGGTTCCACAGGTGCTCAAGAGTTGGTGGTGAGTCGCTAACTTCTGAACTTGCTCGGTTTGGCTAGGACTTGGCTTCCAAGGATTAGGGTTGTTGTAGGCATAGTAAGTTTCAATGCCATCGATCCCTAAATGAGCTGCTGCTTGAATGAGGTCTATCGGCGATCGCCGATAGCGAGCTGGATGGGCCAACACTGCTAAACCTCCAGCTTTTTGAATGGCAGTGATGACATTTGCTGCTTGGTAGGCGTTGCCTTGAACGGCTCGGTGTTGCAGATAAAGTTGTAAGCAGGGATGAGCAGGATCGAAAGCGTAGCCCAAAATGTGGACCTCGATCCCTAGTAGATCGGCGTTAATTTCCACGCCTGTCCATAAATAAGGCACAGACTGACAAGTATTGCTGCTACTACCCCTCCTGGAGCTTGACCGCCACTTCCAATCGTCTAAGTATTGCTGTGCTATGCGGTAACCACTGACACTGTGGTGGTCAGTAATAGCCAAACCTTTTAGACCGATCGCGATCGCCTGTTCGATCAAGTCTTCAGGCTGCAATTGGCCATCGGAATGGGCTGTGTGCATGTGGAAGTTGAAAGAGTAAGGACAGCTATCAGCACGAATGGTTTCCAAGACCCGCTTGAGAGCTGGCATGTTCTGCGCTGCTGGCCTAGAAACAGCAACCGGAGCAGGATTAACCGCCATATGAACTTGTAAATTAAGGTAAGTTCGTCTACTATAACCAAGTTTAATCTTGGTCATCTTGCTGCGATGAGGCACCGAATCGTCTCTAAAGTTAGGGAACGATTACATCAAGCCCATCAAACTAAAGTGAAAACTATTAAACGGGTAGTGGCACCTGAAATAGCCAAAGTCCCTGATGGTATAAAGCCGCTCCAGCCTGAGCTGCATAGTCGTGGATGTAGAGAATGATTCGTTGCTTAATACCAAGCCCTACCTTAACGCAGCTAAAAGCTTATAGGGTTTGGTTGAGCAGGAAAGCCGACACAGGCTGGACAAAATAGCGGTCTTGAAGTCAACTATTAAATTTTTGCAGTAGTTCAGTATCAAGCTTGGCCCAAATTCAGCCGAGCTGGGCTGAAGTGGGAGCTCCCAATCGGAACTTAAACCGGATGTTTAAACAAAGTATCCAGATAAACACGAGCGGCCCGGCGATCGCCATCTCCGTTTTGGAGTAAAAACAGCGACAAGGCTGCCGAAAAGACACGGTCTTGATCCCAATCAGGATGGGATTCGAGATAGTGGGACAGAGATTCGTGAAGGGCTTCAGGAATTTCTGCCAGGATGCTGACGGTTGCGTTCATTAGGACCTCTACTTGGACCAAGGTGAAATGGATAGGATGCGGATTAGTACCTGTCTGACGGCAAAAGGGTTACAGCAAAAAGCAGCGCCGATCTAGCTTACGGGAACACCTTTCACCCACGCTCTGATGTGGAAGCATCAGGTTTCGGGTGAAGCTAGCGCGCTCAGCAACTGCTACAAGCTCCAACTGCGATCATCAGAACTCCGCGTTGCATTTAAGTGGGTCGCATCATTTTGCGCTATCAGGGGGGAGGGTTGTCAATGCTTCGAAATGTTGCGATCGCCTTCAGACAAAAAAAAGATTTACGAGAGAATCAGCTTTTGAGGGCATTTCTTGTTACTTTCCTTTACAAGAATTTAGGCGTTCTCATTTCCAGAGGGGGTTAACTGAAAAATCCCCAAATTGGCGCAAAGCTACGGTTCTACATACTTAGCCTGTGGAAAACTCCTCCTAACCTGTGGAAAAACTAGGCTGTTTCTGTGGAAAGGCTGTGGAAACCGTGGGGAAAAGTCTGGGGAATGATAAGAATTGCAAAAAGTTCAAAAGCTCTTCGTCTCTTGACTTGCCTTAGGAAGGATCAGCAGGGGGATGAGGCTGGCTGAATCGTTGGATCGCGACTTGCACGCCTAAGGCTAGGAGGCCGAGCGCCGCGAAGCCAAACACACCTGCACCTAGGGCTACCACCCCAACTACTAGAGTTCGGACGGCAGAAGCGATATTGAGCACGGTTGCGTTGTCCGAGTGAATTGGTTTGGCGGCAAAGGTAGTGGCGATTGACATCGTGAGTTTATAGCCAGCAAAGGCAAGACTACCCGAAATCAAAGCGCCGCTCAAACAACGGAAGGGACCAGGGAGGGCTTGAGCTTCTGAAGCTGAGTTGGACTTGGGGGGAGGCGTGAGGTTAGCCATAATTCTTCCTGTAGAACTAAGGAGCAGGCAGATTAAACCGGGCGGGAAGAGGCAATCCGAATACTGGTGTTGGTGAGCGGAGCTACCCAAAGCTCTAGATCTGGGTCTGCGATCGCCACTTGTACTCGCTCCCGGACTTGCTCTGCTTGCGTTTGCGATTCAGTGAGGGCAAAAACGGTAGGGCCAGAACCAGACATCATCGTACCTAATACGCCTTGCTGCTGAAACTGCTCTCGTAAACGCTGCACTTGGGGGTACTCTGGCAACACAATTCGCTCTAAGTCGTTGTAAAGGCGTTGCCCAATCTCGGTGTTGTTGCGATGGGCGATCGCCGCTACCATCGGCCCTGAATGAACGCGCTGCCTGCGAGTTTCTAGTTCCTGGACATTGGACACATAAGCATGCCCGAATTGTTGCCGAAAGGTTTGGTAGGCCCAAGCAGTAGAAACCGAGAGGCTGCGGTACTTGGCCAAAACCACATAGATCTGGTTCAGGTCTGGTAAAGGCGCGAGTTCTTCGCCACGGCCTGTCGCTAGCATGGTGCCGCCAACAACGCAGAAAGGCACATCTGAGCCTAAGCGAGCCCCCAACTCTTGGAGTTCTGACTGAGTGAGACCTAGTTGCCACATCAAGTCCAACCCGACCAGCACTGCCGCTGCATTGGTTGACCCCCCTGCCAAGCCTGCGCCGACCGGAATTTGTTTGTGAATATTGATTTCTACGCCACCATACTGAGCAAAAGTGTCAGGAAATTCTGCAGCCATCAGCGCAGCAGCTTTGTAAGCCAAATTTCGCTGATCGACAGGGACTTCTGGATGGTTGCAATGTACTCGGATTTGGTCTGTAGAAAGTGGGCGCAAATCGATGCGATCGCAGAGGTCAACGCTTTGGAGCACCATCGCCAGCTCATGGAACCCATCTGGGCGATCGCCAATGATTTCTAGGTGCAGATTAATTTTGGCTGCGGCAGTTAAGGAGTAGGAGCGCATGCAGGTGTCAACAAATTACTTAAAGCCACCCATTCAGCTACGCTCAAATCTTCGGCGCGGGCTTGTGGGTTCACGTTTAATTGTTCCAGCAATTGCGTCAGGCGATCGCGATCGATCACACTTTTCAAATTATTTCGCAACATCTTGCGCTTCGTGGCAAAGCCCATTGTGACCAAGCTAGCCAACTGCTTAGGATCTTGGGCGGGCGGTTCTGTCGGTCGGGGGCGTAACCGCACTACCGCTGAATCTACCTTGGGTGGCGGTTCGAAAGCCTTAGCAGGTACATCACAAATGAACTCACACGCAGCCAAATACTGCACCCGAACAGACAATGCGCCATAAGCTCTAGAACCGGGTTTGGCACACAAGCGATCAGCAATTTCTTTTTGCACCAATAAAACAATCGATTCTAGCGGTGAGGCGGCAGGCTGAGCGATATTGCCTAATAGTTTTTCTAGAATCGGTCCCGTAATGTAATAGGGAATGTTGGCAACGACTTTTTTGGGGGCTTGAAACTGTGGAAAAGGCGTTAAGTGAGCCTCTAAATCTAGCGTTAAAAAATCCCCTTGGAGCAGCAAAAAGTTTTCCTTTGGTCCCAATTTCTTGGCTAGGAGGGCGCACAAATCTCGGTCAATTTCTACCGCTACAACTGATTGAGCTTGTTGTATTAATTGCCGCGTTAAAATGCCTGTGCCAGGACCAATTTCGAGTACGCGATCGCTCGGTGCTAGAGCTGCCGCTTTAATAATTTGGTTGAGAGCTTTATCGCTGCGCAACCAATGTTGACCAAATTGTTTTCGAGTCGGAGGTGCCATTGCTTTATTGTATCGGGGGCGATCGCACTTCTTTGAGAAAATTTGATTGGGGTGTATCACAGCAGCATTTTAGATATGAAAAAGCTTCCCGTTTGGGTGGGCTGCGGAATAGCGGCGATTGCAACCGTAGCAGGCATCAGTTATATGGTGCACAAAAACTCGATTCCTACAGTAAATTCCAGCGCTAATTCCACAGGGTCAGCTATTGGGGTATCCGAAAAGGCTTCTGCAAAAGTGATTCAGTCGCAAAGTTGCATCACACTCGTTAGTGATCCGACGCCACCCTTAAATGTGCGAGCTAGCCCAGTGGTCGCCTCAGATAATGTTGTGGGCCAACTCACCAATGGCACCCGCCTCTTTGTCTTAATGGAACAAAACGAGTGGTTGCAAACCAAGGCTCCGATTGCAGGGTGGGTTTATAAGTCGCTGACGATCACCAGTTGCCCCACGACCAATGGCGTCCCTGCTCCCAGACCTGCTACTCCAGCTAGCGCGACCCAGCCTGTAGATGCTGGTCCGACTTTATTAACGACGGCCACTGAGCAATACCAAGCAGGTAATTTAGAAGTAGCAATGGCTTTGGCCAAAGCGGTTTCCAAAAACAGCATTGCCTACGCCGAAGCTCAACTCGCGATCGCCCAGTGGCAACAAGATTGGCAACAGGCAGAAACTCGCTTTCAAGCCGCGCAACAAGCCTTCCAAGAGCAGCGCTGGCAAGATGTTCTGAGCCAAGTGAATGGGTTTCCGGAGATTCGCTTTTGGAAAGAGAAGTTAACACCAGTGGTAAAGGCCACCATTGAGCGACAGGGCCATGCAGGTGGAAACTACGACAACAAAACTAAGTCGATTACCCTCCCTGCCAATCACCGTCCCGCTACTGTGGCTGGCCGTTTTGCCAGCTCAGGAGTTCACCAATACTTACTGAACGGAGTGCAAGGACAAATTCTCACAATTGATACTGGCGGGCTCGGTCCTTTACCAGGCATCATGGCTCCAGACGGCACCTCCCTAGGTGAGACAAGCGATCGCAGTCAGACTACGCGCTGGACAGGCAAACTACCGCTCAGTGGCACTTACAGGCTCAAGCTCGATTCTCGATCGCAACCTTATGATTATGCCTTCTCAGTCCAACTCAACTGAGCTGCATCGGTTGGTTGAGTTCTAACCCTGAGACTCCGTAAAACCTTAACCCAAACTGCTCTATCCAACCCCTCTAAGGATTTCATTTATATGTCTCCTCAATTTCACAGAATGCTTGGAACTGGTCTGCTCACGCTGGTGTCCTTGGTCTGTGTTGCCTGCGCCTCAGCCCCCGAAACGGACTCAACAGCAGTGAGCCCTAGCCCGACAGCCACTACAACCCCAGCCGCTCCAAGCTCTAGCCCCGCAGCCGCTCCCCCCGTGACGGCCCAACCCCTCAAATCTTCTCCTGATAATAGTGCTCAGGATAATGAGCCAGCGGTACAGGTGGAAAACTGCGTTGTGACTCAAGCGATCGCGGCTGATCCCAACCCCCCTCTAAATATTCGTTCTGGTCCAGAAGTGCAATCTGATAACGTGGTTGGCACCCTCAAGAATGGCGCTTGGGTTTCGGTAGTAGCTGAAAAAGATGGTTGGTTTCAGATCAGGTCAACGGATGGCAATGAAGTTACGGGTTGGGTCGCCAAAAATCGGACTGAGAGCAACTGCAACCAAAAGACAGCCCGGATTGCGCTTCCTCAAGCGGGTGGAACGGTAGCGATCGCCGATCGCTTTGTCGGTACTGGGAGCCACAAGTATGTATTGCGAGCTAATCAAGGCCAAACCTTAACCGTTACGAATCAAAAAGATGTCTTCCCCAACATCTTGACTCCCACAGGCCAGCCTTTGATTTCCGGGAATTATGATGAAAATCGCCAAAACTGGACTGGCGAACTTCCTGCTACCGGAGAGTACACCTTGGAGCTAGACTCAAACTTCAAAGGCTACGATTATGCCTTCTCCGCTCAAGTGAAATAGGGAATTATGCGTCCAGTTGTGGTGGTGCTTCTAGCTGTGGGATTGGCATCGGGGAGTTATTGGGTTGCCAATCAGGTGAAGCAGACGCAATCTACGCAATCTGGTAGAGCGACAGGAACTAGAGCTCCAGGAACTGCTCCAGCGATCGCGGCGGCAGGGGACATTGCCTGCGATCCGGACAGTCCCAAATTTAACGGGGGGCGAGGAACCGCCACAGCTTGCCGCATGCAGGCAACAGCCCAACTTTTGCTCAACGAAGGTTTAACTGCCGTTTTGCCTCTTGGGGATTTGCAGTACGAAGTAGGCAGTGCCGAAGCCTTTCAAAAATCTTATGCACCTAGCTGGGGCAGGCTCAAGTCGATTACTCGGCCCGTGGTAGGCAATCACGAATATGAAGAGCCGGGCGCTGCCAGCTACTATCGCTACTTTGGGGCAGCCGCAGGCAGTCCGCAGCGGGGTTATTACAGTTACGACATTGGGCAGTGGCACCTGATTGCGCTCAATTCTAACTGTTCGGAGGTGGGAGGCTGTGGCATAGGTTCGCCCCAAGAGCGATGGCTCAAAGCAGACTTGGCAGCGCACCCTCGGAAATGTACCTTAGCTTATTGGCATCATCCCCGCTTCTCATCGGGGCATCATGGCAACAATTCTGACACTCAGGCTTTTTGGCAAGCGCTTGCCGCTGCGGGCGCAGATGTTGTCCTGGCAGGGCATGACCACCACTATGAGCGTTTTGCTCCCCAAACTCCGCAGGGCAAGCTAGACCCCGATCGCGGTATACGTCAGTTTGTGGTGGGAACTGGGGGTAAAAATCACTATGAGTTGGGCGAGATTCAACCCCACAGCCAAGTGCGAAATGCTGATACCTATGGCGTTTTAAAGTTGACCTTGCACCCAACCCGCTACGATTGGCGCTTTATTTCCGAAGCTGGCAAGAGCTTTTCAGACTCCGGTAACAGCCCTTGTCATTAAGGGAGTTGCTTTGTGTCAAAAGGTACAAAGTTGACTGAGGAGTTTTGAGGAGTCGGCGATCGCACTGAGGAGCGCTAAAAACTTCCTAGCTCTCCCTCGGCAATCCTTAAGGATTCATGTAGAAACCGAGCCAGCAGTTTGTTCGTACGAAATCGTACTGAATCTTCTCAGCGATCGCCCTATGCTAAGAGAAAATAGCATTAAGGTTTGTAACGACTCAATGTTATTAATCAGCAATTTACCCTTTTCATCAGCTTCGCAGTTTTTCAGAAAAAAGTTAAGTTCTTCTCAAAACCTATACTCATCAAGTCAAACAACCAACTGCTTTCGTCTTTGGAGCAGAACGATATGTGCCCCCTATCTGCCGAGTTTGGCTATGCCTTCTCCACTAAGACCAGGCCTCTGGAGACAATGCGTCATCCAAGGTTGATGAAACAGTTGCAAGTGCTAGTTGTTGATAATGACCCTGATTCTAGACACCTGCTCACCGTGTTGTTTGCAGCCTATGGCATCAGGACGATTGCTACAGCTTCGGCCTGCAAAGCACTGGCAATTTTGCAAGATATCCAACCAGATTTACTGATCAGCGAACTTGCCCTACCCGGCGAGGATGGCTATTGCCTGATGCAGCAAGTCAAAGCCCTAGAGAGTAGACAACAAGTTCAAATTCCTGCGATCGCCTTGACTGGCTACAACCGCAAGAGCGACCAAGCACAAGCCCTAGCTGTCGGCTTTCGCAAGTATCTAGTAAAACCTGTTGATATTGACGAGTTAATGACCACGGTTGCTGACCTGACCAAATCCCCCCAAATGGTGCCTACGACATGAATGCAACCACATTTTCTCGACAGGTCGCAGCAATGTCTAATCGCTTGAGCGATTTATATCAAGGCATCAGCGCCTCCTCTAGCTTATCGCCCGCTCTACTACCCTCTGCTCTGAAAGAATTAGGCATTGCCTCTGAGCGGCTTCAAGTGGCAGCCGATTTACTGAGCGAGCAAAACCAGCAATTAGTATTGGCAAGCCAAAGCGCTGCAACTGAACGCCAACGTTATCAAGAGTTGTTGGAATTTATTCCCGATGCCTGTTTGATTACAGATGCCGCTGGAGTGGTGCAGCAAGCCAACCAGGCTGCTACCAAGTTGCTAAACCTCCCACCTTCTTTTCTCACAGGTCGTTTACTGACGGCATTTGTGCCTCCAGAGGCTCGGCTACAGTTTCAGACTGAGCTACAGCGGCTCCAACAAAGACCTTGGAAACATGAATGGCAGGTGCAGTTGCAGCCATATCAAGGGACCACTTTTAATGCCAGCATTCTGGTGGAAGTGAGTCAGCCAGACGCCAACCAACCCCCAATGCTGCGCTGGCTATTGCGCTACCTCAGCGATCGCCAGCCGTCTGACCATAGCCCCAACCTGAGCTATCCGTTGCGGACCTACCACAAGGGAGAAACGATTCCTCTAAGTCTGCAAGGAATTTGGCAAGTGCACTCAGGATTGGTGCAGTTAACCACTTTTTCGCAGACGGGCCAAGAAATATTGATTGGCTTAGCGGGGGCTTCAGCGCCTTTTGGCCCTAGTCTGACTGCGCTTACGCTCTATGAAGCTACTGCTCTAGCGGATACACAGTTATGGTGCATTCCCCTGACCGATTTTGCTGCCTCCTCGGAGCTACAGCAACGGCTGCTGCCCCAAATTAGCCAACGGCTCAAACAAACTGAGCTGCTGCTAACGGTTTATGGGCAACTCCGAGTCAGCGATCGCTTGTACACTTTGTTGCAGTTGTTAAAGCAGGAAGTAGGACAGTCTGTGACCGGGGGGACTCGGTTGAGCGTGCGCCTGACCCATGAAGACTTGGCGATCGCTTGCGGCACGACTAGAGTCACCATCACCCGGCTACTCAGGCAATTTCAGCAGCAACAAAAGCTGAGAGTAGACTCCCAACATCACCTGATTTTGTTAGAAGGCAACAGTAGCCCTCCCGTATCTGCCCTCTCGCTTGAACAAGTTGCATCCACAAAAGGGCAAAGCTTATTTGTTACTCAAGGAGTCTAACGGTGCTCAGTCATCAACCCAAGATAGCTCCCCAATTATTTTGGTGGTGGAACCCGATGACGAAACACGGCCCCTCTTAAAGCACAACCTCAAGCACCAAGGCTACCGGGTCATCATCGCTTTAGATGTATGAAGATGCGATCGAGCGGATGATGGGTGGATTTCATTGCCCAGAGCTGATTCTGCTCAACCAGTTTAGGCAATCGATTGAGGAGGCGGTGCCAAGAACACACCGATCGTTGTGATTGCTGAACGGTATAGCGTGGATTTGGAAGGCAAGGACATGCAGGTGGGCGATCGCGAGTACGTCAGTTACCCAGAAGATGGGCAGCAACTGATGGATCTGCTCCAGAAACTTTGCCCTGTCTAATTTTCTCTCTTAGAATATCCAGCCAGAAAAAATGCAGAGCTACTACAGCAACTCTGCACTCTACGGTTTAAGCTTTCTAGTTAAATTCCCAAGCGCTGATAGACGTGATCCAGGTGGCGCAGATGATGTTGAGGATTGAAGCATTCTTCGATTTCCTCTGGGGACAAATGCTCTGTAACTCTTGGATCTTGGGCGATCAAGTCGTGGAAACTACCATCCGCTTTGTTCCAAGCTGTGTGAGCGCAGGATTGCACCGTGGCATAGGCTTCTTCTCGGCTCATTCCTTTCTCCACCAGCGTCAGGAGTACTCGCTGACTAAACACAACCCCACCGTAGAGGTTCATGTTGCGTTTCATGTTTTCGGGGTAGACCTGCAAGTTCTTCACTAGCTCGGTGATTTCTACCAGCATGAAGTGGGTGAGGGTGCAGCCGTCTGGGAAGACCACCCGCTCCACAGAACTGTGAGAAATATCACGTTCGTGCCACAGAGCTACGTTTTCGATCGCCGCCACCGCATAGCCCCGAATGAGACGCGCAATGCCAGTCAGTCGCTCCGAGCGAATCGGGTTGCGCTTGTGAGGCATGGCCGAAGAACCCTTTTGGCCTTTGGCAAAGAATTCCTCGACCTCTAGCACATCGGTCCGCTGCAAGTTGCGAATCTCCACCGAAAACCGCTCAATGGAGGCTGTCAACAGCGCCAAGGTCTGCATGAAATCGGCGTGGAGATCGCGAGAAACAACTTGAGTTGAAGCCGTGTCTGGTTTCAGGCCCAACTTCTGGCAAGCCAACGCTTCTACTTGCGGGTCAATGTTGGCATAGGTGCCGACAGCGCCAGAAATCTTGCCCACTGCGATGTCATCTCGCAAGCGGACTAGGCGATCGCGATTCCGCAACACTTCTGCCAACCAACCCGCCAGCTTAAAGCCAAAGGTGATCGGTTCGGCATGAATCCCATGCGATCGCCCGATCATGACTGTGTCGCGGTGCTGCTGAGCTTGATAACGAATCGCCTGGATCAAAGCTTCGAGCTGACCTAACATCACATCTAAGCTAGCCACAAGTTGTAGTGCCAGGGCGGTATCGAGCACATCGGAGCTTGTCAAGCCCAAGTGAATGTAACGGCCTGCATCGCCGACATATTCATTCACGTTGGTTAGAAAGGCAATGACATCGTGACGAACTTCGGCTTCGATTTCTAGCACCCGCTTGGGGTCAAAGTTCGCCTTTGCTTTAATTTCTTCAACTGCTTCAGCCGGAATATATCCAAGTTCGGCTTGGGCTTCACAAACTGCTATCTCTACCTGTAGCCAAGTTTTGAGTTTGTAAGCCTCCGTCCAGAGTTCGCCCATCTCAGGCAGGGTATAACGCTCAATCAAAGCCCGTGTCGCAGAATACAACCGTCATATTTTAGCGCTATCTCAACCCGCAACTTGCAATTACAAAAAAGGAGCTGCATTGTTGCAACTCCCTTTTATTTTTATACCCCCAGGGGAATTCGAATCCCCGTCGCCTCCGTGAAAGGGAGGTGTCCTAGGCCTCTAGACGATGGGGGCTAGGTGACTTGAAGGCGTTGCCCTCAACCGCTCGCGTATCCCGGCGGAATATTAGTCTAGTACAAACGATTTGAGTTTTGCAAGTCCCTAAATTGAAAAAATTAGTAACTTAAGGATGTAAGTAGGCGATCGCCTTTATTCTTCTTCGTCCTCGTACTCTTCCTCGCCGTATTCTTCGTCCTCTTCAGATTCCTCTAACTCTTCGTCCTCGTCTTCTTCAGATTCTTCATCTTCAGAGTCTTCGTCTTCGTATTCCTCATCCTCCTCAGATTCCTCTAACTCTTCGTCCTCATACTCTTCCTCGTCTTCCTCAGATTCTTCGTCCTCGTCGTATTCTTCGTCCATCTCCTCTTCCTCAGATTCTTCGTCTTCGTATTCTTCTGACTCTTCCTCCTCTAGTTCTTCATCTTCGTATTCTTCGTCCTCCTCAGATTCCTCATCCTCCTCTAGCTCTTCTTCCTCAGCTTCTTCATCTTCGTACTCCTCATCCTCTGCTTCTAGTTCTTCTTCGGATTCTTCATCCTCGTCGTATTCTTCTAATTCCTCTGACTCTTCATCCTCATACTCTTCTTCGTCCGTTGGCACTTCTGTACCTGTCAGAAGTTCAATCAGCACATCAAAAAATGAGAAACCTTCTTCGTAGCTGGTGCTGATGTCTTCGGAGAAATCGAGATTATTGGCGCGGCGGAGAGTCCAGCAATCGCCTGTTAAATCTGCATTGGTCAAGTATTCATAGGGGATATAGCAGTATCCTTTGTCGCCCCAATCGGTGCCCCAAGAGTTGCGAACCAGAAACACTTGGTCTTTATCGGAGTAGCCGCAAGCGAGCATCGCGTGACCGCCCAAATTTTCTTCGCTGGGAAAGGGCATATTCACATGGCCCCGATGATCTAAATCTTCAAAAGACTGAAAGATGTCGGAGCCGAACACGAAAGGGTAGCCCTCCGACAAACAGACTTTCATCGCATGCAAATCAACATCAATGCGATCGTACTCATCAATTAAATGCTCAGCCGCTTCCTGAAAAGCATCGTCGTGGGGTTCATCACAAAAATTTTCAACCTGGTAGGGCCAAGTGGCTTCAGAGCAAGCGCCATACTTGGTTAAAACTTTCATACCCCGACGTAAAGTTGCGCCGCTATCTTCCTGCTCACAGCCATCAAATTTGCGAGCTAGGTAGTAGATAAACAAGCGACTAATATCGTAGTTTTGCCCTGTAAGTCGCTTGGCTAAGTACTCATAAGCCCCAGCGATCGCGTTGGCGGTACAACTTCCTAGTTCGCCTTGGTTCTCGACTGTGGTCATGTGCTGTCGCAAATCCACGAACTTAGGCAAGCTGCTTTGCTTTACATTACGAGGCCGAGCGTAGCGACGATCGCGGTTATCTTGGCGATCGCGGTGATAGCCACCCACCACCACTCGGCTACCCTGAGGACGACGAATTTGCTTAAACATAACTAGTACTCCTAAATTTTTAGCGAGATCCGCGAAATGGTGACAGCGCCCTGTGTTACACCCAGCTATTGCATCCGATCGATCGTCCGGTACTGAATCGCCTCTGCTACATGCTGGGTTTGTAGTTGTTCGTCTCCAGCTAAATCTGCGATCGTGCGAGCGACTTTCAAGATGCGATCGGTAGCTCTAGCAGAAAGCCCAAGCTTGCGGATTGCTCCTTCCAAGATGTTGCGGGCTGCGTCATTGAGTACGCACCACTTTCTTAAGTGACGGCTCTGCATATCGGCGTTGCAGCGCAGGCTGGGTTCTACCTCAAATCGGACTTGGGCGCGATCGCGAGCTACTTGCACTCGTTCCCGCACATTGGCTGAAGCTTCGCCCAAGGGTTGCCGTGTGATTTCTTCCGGTTTCAAACGATTCACTGCTACTTGCAGGTCAATGCGGTCCATCAGCGGGCCAGAGAGTTTGGCCCAATATTGCTCTCGCTGGCGGGGCGAACAAGTGCAAGGCTGAATCGTGTCGCCAAAGTAGCCGCAAGGACAGGGATTGGTGCTGGCAACCAAGGTGAACTGGGCGGGAAAAGATACTGACTGCCGCGTGCGAGAAATTGTGACATGCCCGTCTTCTAGCGGCTGCCGCAAAAACTCCAACACGTCTCGCTTAAATTCTGTTAATTCGTCAAGAAACAAGATCCCTCGGTGAGCGAGTGAGATTTCCCCAGGTCTAGGAAAACTCCCGCCGCCCACGAGCGAGGGGCCAGAGGCAGAATGGTGCGGACTGCGAAAGGGGCGATCTCTAACCAAAGAACCTCGTTCTTTGAGCAAGCCCGCAACCGAATGAATCTGAGTGACTTCGAGTGATTCGGCGAAAGTTAATGGCGGTAAAATCCCAGGCAAACGACGAGCCAGCATGGTTTTACCGCTACCGGGAGGGCCAACGAAAACTAAGTTGTGACCACCCGCTGCGGCAATTTCCAAGGCGCGACGGGCATGAGCTTGACCTTTGACCTCGTTTAAGTCTTGTCCGGTGTAACGCGATCGCGCTAGTGCTGCCTGACCATCGACTTGCACAGGCTGATACTGCTCAGGCTGGTTCAGGAAGTTTCCCACTTCTGCTAAATTCTGAAAGCCGTAGACTGCTAAACCTTTGACTACCGCTGCTTCGGGGGCATTGCCCGCAGGTACGACTAGGCCTGTGATTCCCATTTGTTGCGCGGCAGCCGCGATCGGTAATACACCAGCCACAGGTCTGAGGCTACCGTCCAGCGAGACTTCCCCTAGAAACAAATAATCGCCCAACAGTTCTGCACTCACCTGCTCAGAGGCAGCCATGATTCCCACACTAATGGGCAAATCGAAGCTGGGGCCTTCTTTTCGCAGATCGGCTGGTGTGAGGTTAATCACAATCTTTCGCATAGGGAAGGCGTAGCCCGCGTTTTTTAGGGCTGCTTTGACTCGTTCCCGCGACTCCTGCACTTCAGTGCCAGGTAAACCTACCAAGACAATGCCTGGGAGCCCACCGGAGACATCCACCTCGACTCCAACCTTCACCGCATCAATCCCGACGAGGGATGCACTCCAAATCCTGGCCAGCACTCGGTCATACCTGAGACTTCTAGCCGTAGAATGCCCGCGATCGCCTATACACCAACATGCTCGGGTTCGCCTTTACTAACGATTGAAAACACTTGCTATTTACTAGCCAGATTGATTCAGTCACTCAAATTCGAGGATTCTTCATTCTGATGTTGCGATCGCCCCTTAAAATTGCAGCTAACCTCAAGAAATTCTGGCTATGAGCGAAACAGACACGATTTTTGGCAAAATTATCCGCCGCGAAATTCCAGCGGATATTGTTTATGAAGACAACTTGGCCCTTGCCTTTAGAGACGTGAATCCGCAAGCGCCTGTCCATATCCTGGTGATTCCCAAAGAGCCGATCGCCAAGCTTGCAGATGCAGAATCGCAGAATCATGCATTGATGGGGCATTTATTACTAACTGTAAAGCGCGTGGCAGAGCAAGAAGGCTTAGCAAACGGTTACAGAGTTGTAATTAACAATGGGGAAGATGGGGGTCAAACCGTTCCCCATCTGCATTTGCACATTCTCGGCGGGCGACCGCTGGCCTGGCCTCCCGGTTAATCGCTCTAACTGGCGATAGAAACATGAGAAAACTACTTTACAAAGCTCAACAAAGTGATTAATCTATAGATCAAGTGGGGTTCGCCCTACTTTACATAGATTCATCCAACTTTAAGTAATAAGCACTCATCCAGACATGACTACCACTCTACAGAGACGCGAAAGCGCCAACCTGTGGGAGCAGTTCTGTAACTGGGTCACCAGCACCGACAACCGCCTCTATGTAGGCTGGTTCGGCGTTCTGATGATCCCCACCCTGCTCTCCGCCACCATCTGCTTCATCATCGCTTTCATCGCGGCTCCTCCCGTTGATATCGATGGCATCCGTGAGCCCGTCGCTGGCTCCCTCATCTACGGCAACAACATCATCTCTGGTGCTGTCGTCCCTTCCTCCAACGCGATCGGCCTCCACTTCTACCCCATCTGGGAAGCGGCTTCCCTCGATGAGTGGCTCTACAACGGTGGCCCTTACCAGTTGGTGATTTTCCACTTCCTCATTGGCGT